>CAZGAZ010000013.1:0-54934 GCA_964523835.1 uncultured Ruminococcus sp. | reverse complement strand
AAGCGTCTGATGGTTTACATTGTAAACGATAGTGGGAAGATCGTTGCCTGCGGGAGCAGAGATAACAACCTTCTTAGCGCCTGCGTCAATGTGAGCCTGAGCCTTGTCCTTGGAGCAGTAGAAGCCTGTGCACTCCAGGACAACGTCAACGCCCAGCTCGCCCCAGGGAAGCTCGTTAGCCTTAGGCATAGCGTAAATGGTGAGGGTCTTGCCGTCAACCGTGATAGTACCTGCCTCGTCGTCAGCGGTAACAGTGTGGGTGTTCTCGCCGATCTTGCCGCAGTAGCCGCCCTGAGCGGTATCGTACTTGAGAAGATGAGCCAGCATGGAGGGCTTGGTAAGGTCGTTGATAGCTACTACCTCATAACCCTCTGCTCCGAACATCTGTCTGAACGCCAGACGACCGATACGACCGAAACCGTTGATTGCAACTTTTACTGACATGATAAAATTCCTCCTAAAGAATATTTGATCAGATTCCCCATATCCGGGGGAAGCTTTGTGAACACATCGCATTGCGAGCACGTCACATTGCGGATCTCGCCCTGCGAACTTCTCACAAAACCCTATATTAATATAATATACCATTTTTCAAATTTTTGCAAGTGTTTTTGGAAAATTTTTTATAAGTTTCAAAATTTTTTCTCTGTAACAGTGAATTTCATAAAAAATTTACATAATATACACACTGCATTGATATTATTCTTAGATTTTTTTGAACCGTTCGCCCCGTTTCGACATTTTTCGACAAACGTTCCATGTTATTATGATAAAAACGTCGAAAACAGTCGATGAAAAGGAAAGGAGGAAAAATTTGAAAGTCAGCGGTAACCCCCTAAGTTTCAGCGTACCTTTGGTGCAAAAACAGATTAACGGGAGGTAAAAATTTGAAAACCGAAAACACACTCAAAATCATGCGAATGAACAAAACCAACACACAGCAGGAGATAGCCGAGCTGCTGGGCTGCTCCAGGATCAGCTACATAAGCTATGAAAACGGCAGCCGCAGCATTCCGCTCAAAGGCCTTGTGATACTTACAGCCTATTACAACGTCAGCGCAGATTTCCTGCTGGGGCGCACGCCCTATAAACGCCCTTATCCTGCGTGTCCCGAAGCCGCTCCCGAAAATCCCGGAGCAGCGCCTGCCGCAAAAATGTCTGCCACGACCACCGCCCGCATTATAAAGTCGCTGCGGAAAAGCAGCCGTGCCACTCAGAAGCAAGTGGCTGAATTCCTCGGCTGCACCCAGTCGGGCTACTGCTGCTATGAATCGGGCAAGCGGGAAATATCCTCCGAAACCGCAGTAAAGCTCAGCGTCTACTACAACGTCAGCGTTGACTATATCCTCGGACTCACCCGCTCCGCCGAAAAAAGAAAATTATGATTTAAGCTGCTTGCAAGACTTGACAGAAAAGAGGATATGTGGTATAATTATAAAATCAAACAGCGGTCTGAGCGAATAACTCTATTATTGCAAGATCTCGGAAAGGATACAGTAAAGCATGAAGAAAAATCCGGCCAAAAATATAGCCCTGTCGGGAATGTTCCTGGCTCTGGGTCTTCTCCTGCCCTTTGTCACAGGGTCAAATCAGGCGCTGGGCAATATGATACTGCCTATGCATATCCCCGTGCTGCTCTGCGGCTTCATCTGCGGCCCGAAATACGGCGCAATGGTGGGATTCTGCACGCCGCTCCTGCGCAGTGCGATCTGGGGTATGCCCCCATTCCCGTTAATAGCATTGCCCATGGCCTTTGAGCTGCTGACCTACGGGCTTATGTCGGGGCTTTTGTACA
Source organism: uncultured Ruminococcus sp. (assembly GCA_964523835.1). Taxonomy (GTDB): domain Bacteria; phylum Bacillota; class Clostridia; order Oscillospirales; family Ruminococcaceae; genus Huintestinicola. Next base: position 53,139 of record CAZGAZ010000013.1, on the reverse strand, counting down.
GCCGCTCGAAATGGCAGTGCATTATAGCTCTTTACCGCTGCCTTATCGCCGCCATGATCTGCGGTCGGCTGGTGCTTGCCCCGGTCAAATTCCTTGTAACAAGTGCGGCAGGGGGGCAGTACACTCTGAAAATGTTCATTGACGCAGCATTTGTCACAGCTATTCCGGGAATGATCATTCAGCTTCTGCTTATCCCCGCAATTATGCTGGCGCTGGATAAAACGGGGCTTGTGAAATTCCGCAAGGCGGCAAAAGAGCCCGGAAGCGCATAAGAATTTCCCGGGAAATATCCGATGATACATAATATTCGGGCAGCATTTACCGACCGGCTTGCATTTCATAAACCTATCCGGAAACTATATCAAAGGGGTTGACCGTATTGCCAATTTACGAATCGGGCGAGGACTATCTGGAAACTATCCTGCTGCTGAACAGGAAAACAGGCTATGTCCGTTCCATAGACATTGCCAACGAGCTGGGCTACTCCAAGCCCAGCATAAGCCGAGCTATGAACATTTTAAAGGAGGACGGCTTTATCACTGTGGAAAACGGCGGACAGATCGTCTTGACCGAACAGGGCCGTGCCAAGGCAGAATCGGTCTATGACCGGCATGTTACCATAACTGCTTTTTTTGAGGAGCTGCTGGGAGTAAGCCCCGAAAATGCCGAGCATGACGCCTGCAAGATCGAACATATCATAAGCGACGAAAGCTATCAAAAGCTCAAAAAATATATGGCTCAGCAGAGCGCTGCACCAAAGCAGTAACAAGCGGCGGAGCGATCGCCTGCCGTTACAAGAAATGAAAGGAACGGTAAATAAAAATGCGAATGCAAAAAAGAAAAATTATAGCAATGCTTACGGCAATGTCAATGGTATTATCGCTGTCCGCCTGCTCGGATAAAGTGAATGCGGGCGATGCAGACAGCGCCGGAAATGCAGACAATACCGAAAACGCAGGAAATGCGGGCAGCGCAGACAGCCCGGAAGCGGAACAGTCCCTCGGAGAAAGAGCCTCCTCCTTCTCCCCCGAGGAATACGAATCCATGCGGGTAAAGGTTGACGGCACGAAGTTCACCGTTAACGGCAAGGAATGGTGGATAAACGGCGTGAACACTCCGTGGCAGAACTGGAACGACTTCGGGGGCAATTTCGAGCCGGAATTCTGGGACAGCCATTTTGAAGAGCTGCACAATGAGGGCGTAAACGCCTCCCGAATCTGGATAAACTGCGCAGGCATGAGCATAGTCCGCCTGAAATCCGACGGCACCGTCCATACCATTGACGAGGATCACTGGAAAGACCTTGACACCCTTTTCGAGCTTGCGGAAAAGCACGGCATTTATATTATGGCGACCATTCTCTCCTTCGACCATTTCAAGGACGGGAATGCGGGCAGTGAAAATTACCGTGCCATGATACAAAGCGACGAGGCAACCGAGGATTATATCAATCAGTACCTTATCCCCTTTGTAAAGCGTTACGGCGACAGCCCCATGCTCTTTTCAATTGACCTTATGAACGAGCCCGACTGGGTATATGAAAACGACGAATGCGGCAAGGTGGGCTGGGAACACCTGAGCAGCTTCTTTGCCAAGTGCGCCGCAGCGATCCACGAAAATTCCGACGAGCTGGTGACCGTAGGAGCGGGAATGGTGAAATACAACTCCGACAAATATGAGGGCAACTTCCTTTCCGATGAATTCCTGCAGAGCCTCGGAGGCGAAAACGCTTACCTTGACTTCTATTCTCCCCACTATTATTTCTGGCAGAATTCTTTTTTGGGCTACCCCTTTGAGACCACACCCACAGACTTCGGCCTTGACGGCACAAAGCCCGTTGTCATAGGCGAATCCGCCGTGGTGAACGAAAGCGGCAGAACTCCCGAACAGGACTATGAAAACGCCTACAACAACGGCTGGAACGGCGTAATGGCATGGACGTCAAACGGCGTTGACAACTGCGGCAGCCTTACCGAGCTGAAGCCTGCGGTAAACAAAATGAAAGAGCTTGCGGGAGATAAGATATTCCCGTAACTATATAAAGAATCCCGCCCCTGCTGTTGTGCAGCAGGGGCGTTCATTTTTTCTCATGGAATATCAAATTAAGATCACTGTTCAGCAAGTGCAACACATGCAGCACAGACGTTTCCCGCCTCCTGCTTCCGTCAATAATACATAATCACAGGCGTGCCCCATTCCACAGTCTCATACAGCTGCTTTACCTCGTCATACTTCATATTAATGCAGCCGTGAGAACCGTTGCTTTGGTAAATATTCCCCCCATAGGCTGCCCTGGAAAGATCATGGAAGCCTATACCCTCAAAGCTTACCCGCATAAAGTAGCTGCACTTGGCAGTATATGAGCCGTCCGCCGCTACCATTGTATAATTGGTGCTCTTGCTGTAAACGCTGTAAACTCCCTCTGGAGTTTTGCGCTTGGGGTCGGAAGCCTTTCCCGAAACTATCTGATCCGTTTCAAACTCGACCTTCCCGTCCTTGTAATACCACATATGCTGAGCGGAAAGGTCTACCTCGATATAAGTGTCCCCTATGTCCCCCTCTGCGGAACGCCCGCTCTCGAAGCCCTTGTATTTGTAGCCCGTGTCCAGGGTCACATATTCGGGCTCGGTATTCACATTTTCCCCCGCCTTTATGTACTCTGTCAGCGCATCTGCTGTCTTGTCCTTGTCTATCCACCAGCCGTACTGCCCCGTGGAGTACCTCCCCTGGCTCATGGTAATATTTCCCCTGTTTGTGGTCTTAAAGCTGCGGGGCTTCATAAATGTGTCGTACTTGTCCGCCAGACCCTCCACATATGCCTTTACCTTTGACCTGTCAAGCCCTCCCCCGTCGGTCATCCATTCGTAAACATCCGCTCCAGTAAGGGTCTCGGTGGTGTAGCCGAAATCGTAAACAATCTCATAATCGAACCCCTTGCTGAGCTCCTCCAGCCGCCCCGTAAGATCCTTCGACAAAACCTTCGGGTCGGAGTAGCACCCCGATTTTTCCAGATCAATGTCAAAATTCCCTGCTGCCACCTCACCCAGAACATACTCCGTCAGCCTGTCAATATCGGGCTTGTCGCCGTATACCTCGGGGACTATGTAATACCCGTCCTCCCCATGGGCAAGCCGTGCGTCGGCAGTTTCCTCATCTCCCCATTTTGTGCGGCGGAGCAGCTTTTCCAGCTTTGCGCTGTCATAAGTGGGAGCAGTATTCGTTTCATAAAAGCTGTCACTGAAATAAGCCCCCAGCCAGCCGAAATGATTTACCTCCTTATACAGCCCCTGCACCGTCCCGAACACATCATACTCGCAGTCATACTCGTAAGGGTAGATTATTTTCTCCCCCGTCCGTGTCACTATTTTCAGTTCACTCGGAGCATTTTCCGCAGCCAGCGCCGCAGCCGCCTTTGCCACCGTCATCCTGCTCACATCGATCCCGTCAATATATGTGTTGGGCAGGAATGTTCCCTTTGCATTGCTCCAGCCCCAGGCGTAAACCGCCGCCAGCACCGCCAGCACCGCAAATATTATCAGAATTACAGCCCTGCGTTTCTTCTTTGCAAGAGCAGCCTTTGCCGCCTCCGAGGCAGCCTTTTTCCTGTCCATAGCCGCCGCCACAGCGCTGCCGTCAAAGCTGTAGCCCTCTTCCGGACTTTCAATGACCGCCGTGGCGGACATATCGTTTATTTCATTCATAGGTTCTCTATCCAATCCTTCCGATAATCGGTAATAGGGACATTATATCACTCTTTAGACCTTTTGTCAAGGGCTTTTTCCAAACTCGGGCAAAAAACCCGAAATACGACATTTTATGATGAAGGTTTTGAACATTTTTCCGAAAAATTCAAAAATATGCCCCCTTAAAAAAATCAAAAACATTGCACATAAGCTTATCAAAATCCACCCTGCCGCCTGCCGCCAAATGAATCCAAAAGGGCAAGGGCACATCAGCGTCCCTCTCTTCAATTTCAATACATATGCAATCATCTGTTCCCACCGAAAATCTGCAAATATATTTTCCCTTTTCCGTCCTGAAAACCGCCTTGAATTTTCCGTCTCCGCCGTTTTCTTCCGTTATTGCACCAAAGCCCCGTTCCTCAAATTCCGGGGCATTTTTATTAAGCCGGTCCTCTAAGCTTCCCCCAGAGGCGCTGCCTCCGAAAAACTCAAAAAAGCAACTCATGTAATTATCGAAATCCACATTTTTATTGACCCGTCCGTACATCATAAAAGGCAAACCGTTTTTTTCGGAAGAAAGCATTTCAATGTTGATGATCTCATCATTCCGCACATTTATATAACCAACATATTTATCATTTTTCATTTCTGCAGTAACCGCTCCCAAGCCGCCTTTTTCGGGAGAAATGTAAGTTAAACCTAAGTCGCCGAAGCCCGATTCCTTGAATTTATATGTATTTTCTTTCAGCCATTCGGTAAATTTTTCAACCATTTTATATATACCCCTTACTCAAAATTCTTGTAAAATTCTCCGCATTTCACAAACCCTTTTTCAAAATCTCCTATAAAAAAGCTTTGCGGAACAAGTCCCTGTAAAGCCTCCAGAATCGCCTCCCTGTTATTGCCCTTTACCGCCAAAAAATACGGCTCGTAAATATCCATATACCCGTGCTTGTCAATATCGAAACGGCGTAAGCATTCAAGATAAGGCGCACTGAAATGCACCCCCTTAATAATATATTCACCGTTTTTCCTGCGTGCAGCCCTGCGCATTTCGGCAGGCAGCAAATTAAAGGGATTACTCGGAGTTACTATCACATATTCATAAGCAAATTTTTCGGCACTCGTCTTTTCGGCCATAGGGAAAATTTTCTCTGCTTTGAAGGTACGCTTGTCCATATGCGGCTCTGTTTTTTCAAAAAGCAGACCGCTTACCGCCAGCTGCCCCACGCTGTCCGTAAAATAAATGTCATTGTGCGCATTCGGGTCATATTCCCCTCGGGTAATTTGCAGCTTTTCCAAGGGCACAAGCTGCATAAACCCGGGCAGAGATCTTTCGCCGTCATATCTTATTTCCATTTCCCTAAGCTCAAATCCCTTAAATATCCCCGAATGAAGCAGCCTCAGCAGCTCGCCTCCGACCGCAAAAACGTCCGTACCCGCAATAAGCAGATCGCCGTTCCAGGTTTCGTCAAGCTCATACACAAGATGAATGAGCTTACCGTTTTCATATGTGCTGTCCGGGCTTATATCGCCCGCATATAAAGGATCAATGAGATACATAAATATCAACCTCTCTTTTCGGATCATAAAAAATATTTATTGTGTTTTTTCTGCTTTTTCCGTTCTCGCCGTTCGGCGGAGCGTATACGTCCTAAAGTCTCCTCGGCGTAAATTTTTATATCCTCGTCACTGCCGGCTGCCGCCTTTTCCAAAATCCCGGGAAATTTCTTATAAAACCTGCCCGCTGCCATTACCCCGAATTTCCGCTTTACCGGGTCACCGCTTTCCAAAAACAAATCAAGTTCATCTTCCCGAAGTTCATCACGGTCATAAAGCAGCGAAATACATTCATAATACCGCATATTTCCCGTTTCCTTTAAATATTTAAGCTGATGACCGTACTCAATGTCACTGCGTGAATCAAACAAGCTCATGGCCTTGTGCCTTACCTTAAATTCCCCATGCTCCAAAGCCTCAAACAGCTTTAAATAATACTTCCCGTACCCGTTGTATGCCAAAATCTCCAAAGCGCACATTACTGTTAAAACATTCTCATCATCAAGCAGCCTTACAGCCTCATCAAGAAAAGGCTCGATCCACGCAGGCGCACCCTCCGCCAAAATTCCGGCAGCATGAAGCCGTATATATTCATTTTCCGACCGCAGCAAAGGCCGCAGTGTTTCCGTATCAAACCCACGGCAGTATTCCTCGTAAAGCTGATAATCGTACCGGAAATTTTCGGGATCGGCTTTAAGGGCTTCTATCAGCTCAAAGCCGGCTGTCCTGTTGTATCTATCTGATTTCGGGCTTATTCTCTTCACATTTTCCGCCCCCCTTTTCCGTACATCAATCAAGCAAATTATACCATATTGACCGAATTTTGTCAAGGCGCAGAAAAACTCTTGACAAATTCATCAGAGTGTAGTAAAATAATAATATGGAAATTTCTGAAAGGACGGAATGAGACTTATGAATAAATTTGTTAAAAGATTTTGCGCTGCTTTTACAGCAACAGCTGCCGCAGCATTGTGCGCCGCTGCAATGAGCGTCAGCGTGTTTGCGGAGGATTTCGAGATCGACGTGTCGGAGGCAAAGCAGTCCACAGGCTCATACGGTCAGTCGCTTATTTATTATACCTGCCTCGGCAACCCCGACGCCGTGGATAATTTCGACCCCACAACTATGACCGATGATTCCATGGTGCATATAGAATATACCCTGGAGGGGGATTATCCCACAGGGGACGACGGCTACATTTCCGCCTCACCCGTTCAGCTTATCTGGCAGAGCTGGGAAGGCGGCTCGGGAAACAGCGCAGGAGCGATATGGGCGCAGGTAGCCCCATATGAATTTGACGAAACGTCCGCCTCATTTTCCTTTGACGATATAGCGGCAGCCTACGGCACAGAGGATTTTTCCACCGTTTACGCCATTAACGTAGGCGATACGGGCGTTAAGGTAACCGTAACAAAAATGACGGTCACAAACGTAAGATCGGCAAGCGATGCCGCCGCAGAAACGGAAATAACCGAATCCAAGGCAATAGAAGTCACCCTGACCTCCGCCGCCATAATCGAGAACGCCCCCACAGAGGTAAGCGCCGCCCCCATAGTGGCAGGAGTTGTGATAGGCGTCGTGGCCGTTGCAGTGATAGTGGTGCTGATAGTTCTTACGCTGAAAAAGAGCAAGAGAAAATATTATTAAAATGTTGATATAAAAACAAGGCAAGAAGCTGAAAATGCTCCTTGCCTTATCTTTTTATGCTCCGGATAACCGTTCGAATATGTTAACCCAAAAAATTTCACCCTTATCATCACATTTAATTATTGCTTTTTTTCAAAGCATTGTTCCATGCCTCATTTACTATCTCGTCAATATCATCAAACCGTAAGAATTTACCGTATTTTTCATACCATTCCTCTCCCCATTCTTTGCCATGATATTCACCCGTCAGCACCAGCTGATCATCGCAAACCATAGCCTCGCCGTAACAATATTCTTTTTATACATTTCATAAAACAACACACTCCCCTTTCCGTATCGGCATACTACCTCTTATCCTCTCCCCTTATCATCTCCGCCATTTTAATAAACCCCTCCGACCCTATCAGCGCCATTCCCCGTTCAATATCACCCAGCAAAACCATCTCGTCCCCCGGAGAAACGCCGAAAACACGCATGGCCTTTTCGGGCAGAGTTATCCGTCCCTCGCCGTCCACCTTCAGCTTGCCGAAAAAATATTTTCCCTTGGGAGGTATCGGCAGCCCCGAACTTTCCTCGCTGTAAAAGATCAGCTCGTCCACCGTAACACCGTAAAGCTTCGCCAGAGCGGCACAGTTGGAAATATCCGGGAGAGTTTCCCCCGCCTCCCACTTTGCCACCGTCTGCCTGGAAACTCCTATAAGCCCTGCGACTTCCTCCTGGCTCATTTTCCGCTGCTTCCGCAGATAAACAAGATTTTCGCTTATCATAGCTGTTCCCCCTTAAAGGATATCCTTATTTAACGAATCTGCCGAAATAATTTCCCCCGAGACAATTGTCAATACTGACAGCCGTAAAAACCTCTCGGGGGATAAATTTCACAAAACGCAGTTATTCCTCAATATAAACCTTTTTCATGACCTGGTCTTTTACGGGGCGGTCGCCTCGGGAAGTTTCGCACTCCGCAATTTCATCCACAACCTCTATCCCCTCCACAACTCTGCCGAATGCAGCATACTGACCGTCCAGATGAGGAGCGTCATGGTGCATTATGAAGAACTGCGAACCTGCGCTGTCGGGCATCATGGAGCGTGCCATGGAAAGAGTTCCTCTTGTATGCTTCAGATCGTTCTGCACGCCGTTGGAGGCAAATTCTCCCTTAATGCTCCACCCGGGGCCGCCCATGCCCGTGCCGTCGGGGCAGCCGCCCTGTATCATAAACCCGCTGATGACCCTGTGGAAAATAAGTCCGTCATAGAAGCCCTGTCTGACCAGCTTTTCAAAATTCTCCACCGTCAAGGGGGCTTTGTCAGGGTAAAGCTCCAGCTTTATCTTCTTGCCGTTTTCCATTTCAATAATAACCATTTTTATAACATTCCTTTCCGGGCTGCATTTTCGCCCATCTCCGACCCTTTCACCTGTCGGAATATATTTATTTTACCACATTAAGGGAATATTGTCAAGAATTATTTCACACTCTGCCGTCTGTCGGGAAATTTTTTTACACCTACAAAAATATTTTCCCAAATAAATATCTTCCGAATAAATTTCCAAATATCGGGCATAAATAATGTAATTAAAACCGAACGTATACACCGTTCGTGAAGGTTTGGAAAAGGAGCTGTAAAAAATATGGAATTTACCGCAATTGAAAAGGTGAAAGGCAGAGAGATACTCGACTCGAGAGGCAATCCCACGGTAGAGGCGGAGGTGACCCTTGCAGACGGCACTACCGCACGGGGAGCAGCCCCCAGCGGCGCATCCACGGGAGAATTTGAGGCGCTGGAGCTGCGGGACGGAGATAAGTCCCGATACCTGGGCAAGGGCGTGCAAAAGGCGGTCAAGAACGTGAACAAAGCCTTGAATGAAGCGGTCTGCGGCATTGACGCCGCCGACATTTACGCCGTAGACGACGCCATGTTAAAGGCGGACGGCAGCCGTGACAAGTCAAAGCTCGGAGCGAACGCCATTTTAGCCGTTTCCATAGCGGCGGCAAGGGCAGCCTCAAAAGCCATGGGAATCCCCCTCTACCGCTATCTCGGCGGCATGAGCGGCAACAGCCTGCCTGTGCCTATGATGAATATTTTAAACGGCGGTGCCCACGCCGCCAATACCGTGGACGTTCAGGAATTTATGATAATGCCCGTGGGCGCTTCCTGCTTCAGAGAGGGGCTGCGTATGTGCGCAGAGGTGTTCCATTCCCTGGCAGCGGAGCTTAAAGCCAAAGGTCTTGCCACTTCCGTAGGCGACGAGGGCGGCTTTGCCCCCGACCTGCCCGGTGACGAGGAAACGATCAAAGTGATCCTGCAGGCAGTGGAAAAGGCAGGCTATGCCCCCGGCAAGGACTTTATGCTTGCCATTGACGCCGCCGCCAGCGAGTGGAAAGGCGAAAAGAAAGGCGAATATATTCTGCCCAAGGCAAAGACCCGCTGCACCTCCGCCGAGCTTATCGCCCACTGGAAAGAGCTTTCGGAAAAATACCCCATAATCTCCATTGAGGACGCCCTTGACGAGGAGGACTGGGAGGGCTGGCAGCAGCTGACAAAGGAGCTGGGGAATAAAGTCCAGCTGGTAGGCGACGACCTGTTCGTCACCAACACCGAGAGGCTCAAAAAGGGAATATCCGAGGGCTGCGGCAACAGCATTCTCATCAAGCTGAACCAGATCGGCACAGTTTCCGAGACCCTTGACGCCATAAAAATGGCGCATAAAGCGGGCTACACCGCCATATCCTCCCACCGCTCGGGCGAGACCGAGGACACCACCATCGCCGACCTTGCAGTAGCCCTGAACACCTGCCAGATAAAAACAGGCGCACCCAGCCGCAGCGAGCGTGTCGCCAAATACAACCGCCTGCTGCGCATAGAGGAGCAGCTTGGCGACAACGCATATTATCCCGGCATGAAAGCCTTCAACGTAAAAAGATAGCAAACCAAAAGCGGAGACCGTCAGAAGCGGTCTCCGCTTAAATCATATTCTTATGCCGCTTCACAGCCTGTGAAAGCGAACAGTATCCTGTTACGGCTGCCCCGTCACAATGCTTCCGCTGTCGTCAAGATAGATCTTTACACGGGTGGTCTCTGTCTCGAACTTCATCGTCTCCGAATCAATCGTGACCTTTACCCCCGGGTACGCCGTGCCCTTGCAGATGACCGACTTGTACTGCTTGAGCTCAAGATGTTCGTTTATTTCGGCGATCCGCTTTTTAAGCTTTTTCTTCTCCATCTGGCAGCCGAGCTTTGTCTTGACCGTAGTTCCCATAAGCTCCTCCTTGTCGTCGGGAAGCCTGCCCAGCTGCTTGCGCTTCTCGTTAAGGAAATCCACTATCTGAGTGCAGCGCTCTATGGTGTTGTCAAGCTCGGGTATACGGTGGTTAATGTCCTCCAGCTCCTTTGTAAGCAGGGCATTGTCCCCCGCCACGACCTCTGTGGGAGCGTAGGTCTTTGTGCCCAGATACTTGACCTCGGTATCGCCAATGACCCTGTAAATACCGCCGCTGAGGGATTTTGCCGTAAGGTTGCCCCCGCAGTGCACATCGCACACCACAAAGTCGTTGACCTTAACATCCCCCTCGGCATAAATGTTGGAATACTCCGCAAACTGGCAGGTAATGTTCTCCCCTGCCGTCAGCCCCGAATTTATCGAGCCTTTCTTTATGGTAATGCTGCCCCCCGCCTTTATGGTGGATTTTGAAACGTTCCCCGCCACCGTAACATTCTTTTCGGAAACTATGGAGAAGCCCTCCTGCACCTCGCCCTTGATGACAACGTCCCCTATAAAATCAATATTGCCTATGGAAGCGTCCACATCGCCGTTTACGGTAACGCTGCTGTCCACGCAGAAAGCGTTCCCCGAAAAATAGATATGTCCGTCCGTGGCTGCAATAAGGGACTGCCCGTCCTCGGAAAGGGTAGTTCCCATGCCGATATTGTAGTTTGCCTTTTTGCCCGGAACGGCTTTCATGGTAATGCCCCTTATATCCGTGCCGTCAGTGCCCGGGGTAGGCTCGGTTATGACCGCAATCACCTCATTTTTCCTGATATTGCGGATAAATCCCAGGTCCTTGTAATCCACAAACCCATGATCATCCTCCTTGGGGGCAAGGGCATTGTCACGGGAATAATAATATGTAATCGTACCGTCAACGCCGTTTACGGGCATATCCGCCTCGGCAATTTTAAACTCCTGATCGTAGATCTTGTTCTGTATCATAAGCTTTATATTGTCTGTTTTAAGATTATGCCTTACGGACTTTGCGGCGATCTCCTCCATTGCCTTTTCATATGTGACCTCTCTGCCGCCGTTTACAGCGGGATATAAAGTCATAAACGCAGCGGAATTGTTGGGCAGTATGGTGATTATCACCTCTCCGTCCTTTGCGTAGCCCTCCTGTTCCTTTGCGGCGCTGTTTGTATCGGCCATAATGATGCCTCCTTTGCTGTGCGGTTTTATTTATAACACTATGCATTTCTTCCGAAATGATATACTTCACTGATTTTATTATAACATATTCATCTTAATTTGGCAATAGGTACGGAAAATTTAATATTTTATTCATATAGACAGCATAAGAAAAAGGAATTTAGCGGTTTACAAGAGCACACACTTCAACAAATATCTCAAATCACCTAAAAAAATCCACCCAATTCTACGATTGAGTGGATTCCTCTGTTTTTATATTTTATCCTGTTTTACTGTTGAACATAATTCTCGGGATTGATATACTTGCCCTCCTGCCTTATCTCGAAATGCAGGTGATTTCCCGTAGAGTCTCCCGTACTGCCCACATAGCCTATGAGCTGCCCAGCCTCAACATACTGACCGTTCTCTGCCGCCAGCTCCGACTGGTGAGCGTAAACGGTCACGTTGCCGTCGTCGTTCTGGATCATAATGCAGTTGCCGTAACCGCCGTTGTAGCCCGTGCCTGCGTCAATTACAGTGCCCGCAGCGGCAGCGTAAATGGGCGTGCCGAAAGGCGCTGCTATGTCAATGCCCTTATGGCCTCTGCCGTCGCCCTGATGAGAGGAAATATACCCTCCGTCCACAGGCCAGATATATTCGCCCTCCGCTCCCTCTATAAATTCGGGAACATTGTAGTTTATCTGCGGCTTCATAGTGCCCACACGGACGATCTTCGCCACAGGCTCTTTATAGGTAACGGTCTCAAGGGTCCTCTTGCGCACCGCCACTCCCTCACGGTAGGTGACAATGGCTCTCGAACGGTTCTCGCCGTCCTCGCCTTCCTTGTCGATTACCACCTGACCCTCGGGCAGTGCAGCGTCCTCTATGGTAATGGTCTCAAAAGGCACATAGCTGCGCAGGGTCTGCTCTTTCTTGCATTCAACCTCTAAGAAAGGCTCTTCGGAATCTATCTTTATAAGCGTGCCCACTCTCAGAACACCGCTGTCCAGATTGTCCACGACCTGTCCGTTATAAGTGGCGTATGCCTTGCTGAGCTCGGAAAATTCTATCCCCTTGTTCTCCGCTATCTTCCAAAGGTTGTCTCCGGGCTGCACCTCGTAATATTCGGGTGCGGATTCATAGCCCGTCAGCATTCCGATGATCTTTTCCACGGGAACAATGTCCCCCGGGTCTACATACTCCTCCAGATCGTACTCTATATCCTTGTCAAAGCCTATTTCCATATATTCGCCGTTGTCGTAAGGCTCGATTATATCCTGCAATGCGCTGTCTATCTTATCAAAGCTTTCCACAGCTCCCACAAATTCACCGTCAACTCTTACGGCAAACGCCTTTACCTTGTCTCCGTAAACGTTCGGGTCCTCCTCTGGCGCTGCTTCCGCAGTTTCTTCGGGAACTATCTCGTCATATTTTTGGGAAATGCGGTTCTCCATTTCCTTGGCAAGAGCCGCCTCATCTATCACGCTTGCGTCCGAGGTCAGGGGGGTGATCGCCAGAGCAGCGGTAACATAGCAGTCCCCGTGAGTATCATAATACCTTACACGGTCAGCCACCACCAGCTGCGCCTCGCCCAGTACCTCTTCGCCGCTGACAACGCCTATCTTCTCGCCGTCATATTCCACCTCAACGCCGTAATCCGTGGCAAGAGTGTTATTGACAATGACCACCAGCGCCGCAATGGAAACAGCAGGGAACAATACATTTACAACTGCATTCAAAAGGCCGCCCCGTTTCCCAAGCCACAGCATAATATCCTGCAAGCCCAAGGTCACAGCCCTGCCCGTACCCGACGCCGCACGGCGTTTTCCGAACCTGTCAGCCGCTCCGCAAACCGTCCTGCCTGCGGTAACAGCAAGCCTTACAGGCGCTAAAGCAGCCCTGCACAAAAACAGGGAAATATCCTTTGCCGCAGGAGCTACCGACTTTTTCACACGCCCATAGGCACGGCAGGCAGCCATAAATACGCTTTTAACGGTAAGCCTTGCGCTCTCGCAGACCAGCCGCCCTACGCTCTCTATGCTGCACACAAAGCAAGCGGGTATACTCTTATGTCCTGCCATTTAAGGGTCTCTCCTTCCCGGAAGATTTTCCGAAATTTTTCGCAAATGCATTTTAGGTTTAATAATCAAAATCCTGTAAATTGTAAAATCCACATTGTAACCGATTTGTAAATATTTGTTACCGATTAGAAGTGATTTTTCAGGATTTTGCAAGAATTTACTCCTTTGTAACCGTTATCATTCCCCGCATATCAAATTTTCAAAGGAAAATATATGCTAAATTCACAAATCGGGCAATGATTTTTTGATACAAAAAGTTACAAAACGGTTACATCCTGTAATAATTATACCGCATCCACAGAAAAAATCAACCGTTTTCGGGCATTTCCGTCTTTTTTGCCAAGACTTTTGTCGGATTACACAATTTCCCATAAGCAAATCAACCCATAATTTGTATATATTGCAATCATTTTTTGGCGAATTTTGTAAAAAGCCCAAAATCTTTTGTGCATTTAGACAGTGGGCGTTTTTCGATAAAATTTTCCGAAAGGCGTTTTCGGGGGTATTTTCAGGGCTTTAACGGGCTTTAGCGAACTTCAGTGAGCTAAAGTCATTGTCGCCTGTTCTTTTTTCGAGGGCAATATCATAAAATTAATCGGGAACAAAAAATCCCTTAGATCAATTTAAAAAAGGGGACAAGCAATATGAATGAAAATACGGTAAACGACACCCTTACAAGTTCGGCAGCCGAACCTGCCGCCGGGACTGCGCTTTCGGCAATTACTGCTATGCCGTTGCCTGCGGAGACCTCCCGTATATACCACGCCGAGGAATCCCCAATCCCGCACAGCACAAGCAGTTCACGCAAAAAGGACGAGCGTCCCATATTTATCCGTGCTCTTGTTTTCGGGGCTTTGGCGGCGCTGGCAATGTTTACGGCGGATATTACACGGGATGCGGATATTTCCGAAGCCCCTCCCCCGGCCGGAACGGACAGCCATGAACAAAGTCCCGAAAATACGGATATTCCCGAAAACTCTGCGGAGGATATTCCCGAAAACTCCCTCCGAAACCGACCGGAAATATTGCCCGAAAATATCACCGAAAATATATTCACCGCTCTTTCCGAAAAAATCGGACAAGCCGCAGGGGTTTTCAGCCTCGGTGCGGCAAAGGCGGAGCTGTGGAGCTTTACGGATATGCTTTCGGCTGCAAAGCAGAAGCTTGACGGATTGGGTGGACTTTTTGAAAATAATGAGAATATTTCCCATAATGGCGGCAATACTAATTCCGTGACCGGCGGCAGATTAACCCTGACCGGCGACGACAGCGGGATATTGTCAAAGGGCGTGCGGCGAATGCCCTCCTCCTCGGACGAGGAGGGAGACGTGTCCGACAGTCCCTTGCCCGCAGCCACCGGTAACGCCTCCCCCCTCCCCTACACCTCCTGCGGGGACGAGGCAGGGGGAAATATTCTCAGACAATCCTACCCTGCCTACACGGGGGAAAATTATATCGATCTGCCCCTTGCGGGGCAGCTGCGGAATGTTACCTCCCTTTCCAATAATGAGGTACTGGCGGAATGCAGCAGCGCTCCCGATTTTTCCGTTGAGCTGAACTCCCCCTTGCCCCAGGTGCTGATAATGCACACCCACACCACCGAGACCTACGAGAAATACGAACGTCTGAGTTATGACAGCGATTTTCTCGCCCGCACCACCGACAGCGATATGAATATGACCGCCGTGGGCAGGGCAATGGCAAAAGTGCTCAACGAAAACGGCATAAATACCATTCATGACGAGACAGTTCACGATTACCCCTCCTATAACGGTTCATATGACCGCAGCCGTGAGACCGTGGCAAAAATACTGCTGGAAAATCCCTCCATAAAGGTAGTGCTGGACGTTCACCGTGACGCCATAGAACGGGCGGACGGCACAAGGGTAGCCCCCTATGCCGAAATAAACGGCAAAAATGCAGCCCAGATAATGATAATCTGCGGCTGCGACGACGGCACCATGAATATGCCGGACTGTATGAAAAACCTGCGCACCGCCTCTCTTTTTGAGCAGTACATAGAATCGGACAGCCCCGGGCTTACCCGCCCCGTGCTTTTCGATTACCGAAAGTACAATCAAGATATGACCACAGGCTCTCTGCTTATAGAGGTGGGCGGTCATGCCAACAGCATTGACGAGGCGGTATATGCGGGCGAGCTTGCCGCAAAGGGCATAGCAGATGCGCTTTCAGCAAATGCCGGGTAAAACTGCAAAGGGGACGGTAAAGTTTGAAAGCTGCAGGAAATCCCCTGAGTTTCAGCGTACCTTTGGTGTGAAAGTCTGATTAACGGAGTGGAAAAAAATGAGGATACCAACAAAAAGACTTCTGCGTAAAATAAGATATTATCTGCTCATCGGGGCGATATTCATATTTGCGGCGGCAGCCCTTGTTACAGGTGCGGCAATAGTCAGCGTAAACTGCCACAATGTTATGAACGCCGACCGCATTTCCCTTTTTGAAATAGAAAAGCGTGGGGACGAAACAATAATATCGGTCATGGGCAGGGAAATAAGGACTGCGGATGAGGACGAGGCAGCCTCGGAATGAGAACTACTTGCTCTCTTTTGACTCCTTTAAAATTCTTCCCTCACGGAGAAGCCCCCGCAGGGTCTCGTGATCCTCTCCTGCAATGGCATTGCGGTACTCGGTCAGGCGCTCGATAATAAAATCTATCTCAAAGCAAAGAGGGTCTTTATTCATTATAAAAAGCGGCGTCCACATATCCTCATTCAGCTTTGCCACACGGGTCAGATCCTGATAGCTGCCTGCGGAAAAGCCCATTTGTTTGCTATGAGTGGGGCTTTTGATGTAGGCGTTTGAGACCACGTGAGCAAGCTGGCTGGTAAAGGCGATTATGGTGTCGTGTTCCTCGGGAGTGGCGATAACCACATTCTTGAAATGTATGGCGTTCGCCAGATCCTCAAGAATGTGTATCTCCTCCTTGGGAGTGGATTCTGTGGGGGTCATAATAAAGCTTGCCTCGTCAAAAAGGTTGTCCAGAGAATATTCAAAGCCCGAAAATTCACGCCCCGCCATAGGGTGCACCCCGATAAAGGTAACTCCCCTTTCTGCCAGCAGATCTGTTACCTCGTCAACAATAGCTTTTTTGATACCTCCCGTATCTATCACAATGCTGCCCTCTTTAAAAAGGTCGGCATTTTCCTTTATAAAGCTGATAATTGTGGGAGGAAAAAGGGATACTATAGTAATATCCGCCTCGGAAACGTCCTTAGCCTCGTAATCTATGGCATTCTGGGAAAGCGCCATTTTAACGGTCTTTCTGTCAATATCTATCCCGCCCACCAGATGATTGGTGTGTTTTTTTATAGCCTTGCACAAAGATCCCCCTATAAGCCCCAGGCCTACTGCAACTATTTTCATTTGTTTTCTGTCCTTTCAAGGTAAATTCGCCCGTGCTTTGGAAATGACAGGCATCCGACATATTTTATTATACTATATAAAAATGAACATTCTGCGAATTTGCTGTAACATCTTTAAGCGCTGTCATTTATAAAAATTGCAGCTTAGCGTGCACACCAAACTGCAATTTTTCCGATGTTTTAAAATAAGCCTTTTTAAAGAAAAACTGACTAAATCGTTTTAAAGTTTTTCTTGATTTTAAAAGCGGTTATGTGTGGCGGTATTTTCCCCGCCGTAGTCGGGGAAAATACCTTTAATCAGCTGTTCCTTAATTCAGCTGTTCCTTGCCGCAGCAAACAGCACATTCTTGTTCCTGCTCCATATATCGGGATATTCGGAGATTCCCAGAGGGCACTGATTTTTTCCTATTTCAATAAGAATGGGCACAGTCTTTCCGCCGCCCTTTTCGATTATCCAGTCGCAGTACCCCCCTGCGGAATCGGGGTCACGGGGGACGAAATCATAGCCTGTTACCGACCGCACCGTCCTTGCCACCCCCTCGCACCGACGGGCAAATTCCCCCGTCTGCCCGTAATCCCACCAAATGACCGAACCCGTGGCATGATAGCTTATGGAGGTAACGGGATTGGACAGCGAACGGGTAAGATCGCAAAGCGCCTTTGTTTCGGGCTCCGATTCCGCCTGCCTGCCCTTGTAGAACTGGGAAGAAGTGCCGTTTATCTCATCCACATATTTCCATCTTCCGTCAAAGTTACGGTTTATGTCCACACCCTTGCCGTTGGCTTTCCAGCGCCTGTAGTAATTTGTTTCACTTAAATTAGTGTACCGCCATTTGACGTTGTTTTTGTAAATGCTCGATAAATTAAGGCGCATTACGGGATTTTTTATGCCGCTTTTTCCGTACTGGCTTATGCTGACGCCGTCGGGGTTCAGCATGGGGATTATATGCACCTCAATTCCCTTGAAGCATTCCCTTGCCGTCCTGCCGCCGTAGACCACGCTGTCGTAATTGTTAAGGGCATATTCCAGCTGCTCCATTACCAGAAGGCTTGTCATATATTCCCGACCGTGGCAGGAGGCCTGAACGATCATCTGCTTGTCAGCGCCTATGTCACCGATGATGATATCGTAAATTTTCCGTCTGTCCGCCGTTGTGCCTATGGTCTGCACCTTAATAATATCTCCGTAAACCTCCTGTAAACCCTTTATGTCCTCGCACATTTCGCTGTAGCTGTAAAGGGCTTTTGAGGAATCCACAAAATCCGTAGGGGATTTTTTCTTTGATTCGGAGGTGACTATTTTTTCGCTGTCGAACCAAAGAGTGGTTTCGGTTTGGGCTTCCGTAACGGGTGGTTCGGTGGACGTTACAGGCTCACGTTTTTCCGGGGGGTTGATGATGTTTACAGGCTCGCTGCCCTGTACAAGACGGTTTTCCGAGGAAGAGCCGCCCTGCGGATTATCGGGGATATTTTCCTCAACATCTATCACCGAATTGGGTTTGCTTATATCCTGACCGCCGCCCCACGGGGAGGCATAAACACTGCCGCCGAGGCTCACGGTCATAACAGCAGCAAGAGCCGCCGCAAATAATTTCCTGTTTTTCATAGTCACATCACCTCCGAAAAATAAAAACAATCTATAAAGCACTTCAAGCGCACACACTTCAAGCGGGTTTCCAAAGGGCTCTGCCCTTGGAACCCGAGTGGAGTGCGTGCTCTTGCTTGCTGCAAAAATCATTTCACCGCCACTGCCGCATTCCCGTCCCCCACAGCCCCGTAAAGCTCCTCCATAATTTCCGGACAAAGTCTGCAGCTCTTGATTTTATTATGAGCAATGGTCTTGCCTATATCCGAAAATCTGAAAAAAACAGGATTGTTCCCCGAATATTTCCCCAGTATCTCCACACAGCGGTCAAGGGCAGCCCTGTCACTGCTGCGGCAGCGGATAAAAAGCTTTCCCTTGCCGAATACATCCTCCGCAAAATCACCCGCAGGAAGCAGCCTGTCCGCTAAAATATTCCGCTCCCCCTCACGGTCTGTGGAAAGCTTGCCCTCGACATATACCCCCTGCCCCTCGCCAATCAGCGGTTTGTAGGTCATATACGCCTCGGGAAATATTACCCCATCCATTTCCCCCGCCTTGTCCGCAACTTGTATAAACGCCATAGCCCCGCCGTTTTTGGCAGTGTGCCTGCGCACCGAGGTAAGCGTGCACACGAATGAAACTCTCGTTCCCTCCCGCATTTCACGTATCTTCCCTATGTCGGGCAGCAGACAGGCCTTTGCGGCAGCCAATGGCTTTTCCAAGGGGTGTCCCGAAATATACACCCCCATTATCTCCCGTTCCATTTCCAGCAATACCTCGCTGTCATACTCGGGACTTTGCGGAATATTCTTTTCAATTCCCGATACATCGCCGCTGCTGTCGGCATTTTCAGGATCGCCGCTCATACCGAAGAAATCTATCTGCCCCTCTATAGCCCCTTTTGAAAAATCCGCCACGCTGTCCAGTACCATATCCACATTTTCCAGCATCTGTCGGCGGTTAAGGGGAAAGCTGTCCAGCGCACCGCATTTTATAAGGCTTTCTATAGCCCGCCTGTTCAGTTCCTTGCCGTTCATACGGCGCACAAGATCGGTAAGATTTTTATATTCCCCTCCCCTTTCACGCTCACGGATAATTTCGGTAATTACCCCCCTGCCGAGATTTTTCGCCGCCAGCAGCGAAAAGCGAATGCCGTCCCGTGCGGCGGTAAAGCCCAGTCCGCTTTCGTTTATATCGGGACGGAGTATCTTCACTCCCCTTTTTCCGCACTCGGAAATATACTCCATAAGCTTTCCCGTGTATTCCGTAAACGCCGTCATCAGCGCCGCCATATATTCCTTGTAAAAATGCCGCTTCAGATACGCCGTCTGAAAAGCCACCACCGAATAAGCCGCCGCATGGGATTTGTTGAACGCATAAGAGGCAAACCCCGCCATTTCGTCAAATACCGAGTTTGCAGTCTCCCTGGGGATATTGTTTTTCACTGCCCCCTCAACAAATACGTCCCGCTCCTTTTCCATTACGTCATGCTTTTTCTTTGCCATTGCCCTGCGCACCAGGTCTGCCCTGCCATAGGAATATCCCGCCATTTTGCGGCATATTTCCATTACCTGCTCCTGATAAACTATGCAGCCGCAGGTAACGTTCAGAGTCTCCTCCAGAATAGGGTGAGCATAGGTTATCTTTTCGGGGCAGCGGCGGTTTTCCAGATATTTCGGAATGCTGTCCATAGGGCCGGGACGATACAGGGAAAGGGCTGCGGTCAAGTCCTCCACGGAATTTGGACGGAGCTTTATAAGCAGTTGGGTCATGCCCCCGCTCTCAAACTGAAACACTCCCGAGGTATCCCCTGCGGACAGCATTTCAAAGGTCTCCTTATCGTCATAGAGAATACCCCTTACCGCAAATCCCGGGTCATTTTTTTGAATCTCCCTTTCGCATTCTCTTATAATGGTCAGGTTGCGAAGCCCCAGAAAGTCCATTTTAAGCAGTCCCACCTGCTCCAATGCGGTCATGGTGTACTGCGTCGCCATTACCCCCTCACGGCAGATAAGGGGCACATAATCGCTTACGGGAGCGTCGCAGATGACCACTCCCGCCGCATGGGTAGAGGTGTTTCTCGGCATTCCCTCAATGCTCATGGCGGTGTCGATTATCTCCTTTGTGATACTGTCCGTGCTGTACAGCTCCGACAGCTCGGGAGAGCTTTCCAGCGCCTCTTTCAATGTGATATGCGGGGCAAAGGGGATAAGCTTTGAAATATTGTCCCCTGCGCTGTAGGGCATATCCAGAACCCTTACCACGTCCCGCACAGCCGCCTTTGCCGCCATTGTGCCGAAGGTAACTATCTGCGAAACACGCTCGCTGCCGTAACGCTTTATAACGTAATCTATTACCTCCTGCCTGCGCTCGTAGCAGAAGTCTATATCAAAATCGGGCATGGAGACCCTTTCGGGATTAAGAAACCTTTCAAAAAGCAGCCCGTATTTCAAAGGGTCAATATCGGTTATTCCAATGCAGTAAGCCGCCAGCGACCCTGCCCCCGACCCTCTTCCGGGACCCACGGGAATGTCACGGCTTTTTGCATAGGCAATAAAATCCCATACTATAAGGTAATAGTCCACATACCCCATTTTTGTAACGACACTGAGTTCATAGTCAAGGCGCTCCCTTGCGCCCTCGGGGATTTTTTCGCCGTATCTTTCCGCAAGACCTTTAATGCACATTTTCCTGAAAAATGCCGGGTTGTCCTCCCCCGTCACACCGTACTTTGCACGCTGTGATTCGGTAAGGTCAAATCTCGGCAGCCGCAGTCTGCCGAATTCAAATTCAAAGCTGCACATTGCGGCAATCTTCTCCGTGTTGTCCACAGCCCCGCAGCCCTCGGGGAAAAGCCTGCGCATTTCCTCCTCGCTTTTAAGATAAAATTCATCATTGGGAAAGGCAATGGCAATATCCTCGGAAAGGGTAGTGCCCGTCTGTATCGCCAGCAGTATCCGCTGCACCCGTGAATCCTCACGGCGGACATAATGGGCGTCGTTAGTGGCGGCAAGGGGAATGCTTGTTTCCTCGGAGATACGCATAAGCCCCGGGATTACCTTGCCGTCCTCGGGAATGCGGTGGTTCTGCACCTCAATAAAAAAGCAGCCCCTCTCAAAAATGCTTTTATACCACAGCGCCGCCTTTTTAGCTCCGTCATGATCCCCTGACATAATAAGCCTCGGTATTTCCCCCGAAATACATCCGGAAAGGCAGACAAGCCCCTCTGCATGCTCCGCAAGCAGATCTCTGTCAATTCTCGGCTTGCCGTAAAAGCCCTCTGTGTAGCCCAGGGAGACCATTTTTATAAGGTTTTTGTAGCCCTGTTCATTTTTGCAAAGGAGAATAAGGTGATAGGGGTGGGAATCCTCCACATAGCTTTTGTCAAAACGGGTACGGGGGGCAACATAGACCTCGCAGCCGATAATGGGCTTTATCCCCGCATTTTTGCATTCATTGTAAAAGTCCACCGCCCCGAACATATTTCCGTGGTCGGTAAGGGCAAGGGCGGTCTGTCCCATTTCCTTTGCTCTTTTTACCATATCCTTTATTCTGCACGCCCCGTCCAGCAGACTGTATTCGCTGTGAACGTGAAGATTTACAAAAGCCATAACTTTGCTGTGTCCTTTCCGTGTATGTGAGGCATATTTCCCGTTTTATCCTTACTCTCCCCTATCGCTCCTTATCTCCGCCGCAATTTCCGACAGCTTTTTAAGGCGGTGATTAGCCCCCGACCGCCCCACGGGCTTGTCCAGCATTTCCCCCAATTCTTTCAGGGAAACATCGGGATTTTCCAGCCTTACCTGCGCCATATTCCGCAGCTCGGGAGTAAGGCTTTCCAGACCCTCTGTGTTCATAATGTATTCAATATCCGCTATCTGCTTTTCCGAGGCAGCCAGAGTGCGCTCAATATTGGCATTGTCGCAGTTTGCAATGCGGTTGGCCTTATTCCGTATGTCCTTTAAAATTTTAACGTTCATAAGCTCAATGGAAGAACGGGTAGCCCCCATGAGCGTAAGCATATCCTCAATATCCTCGCTGCCCTTGAAATAGAGGATATACAGTCCCTTCCGCTCGATATATTTAGAGGATATCCCCAGCCCCTCCAGCATATCTTTAAGGTCGCCGCAAAGCTCCTCAAAGGGCACGGCAAATTCCAGATGATATTCCTTTATCGGCTCTGTCATGCTGCCGCAGGAAAGGAACGCCCCCGCCAGAAAAGCAAAGATATTGTTATTGCTGATTATATCCCTCTGAATGCGGTGGATAAGGGTCCGTGAGGATATCCTGAAACGGTAGATGATCTCCTCCCTGTCCTCCTCACGGGGAATCTTCAGGGTGTAGAGCACCGAGCCGTTTTTCTTGGGGGATTCGGTAATATGAACGGAATTTTTCCTGCCTAAAATTTTATCGGCAAGCCGCCCGAACATATCCGCCGCCAGCTTATTTTCCGTGCGGAATACAATTTCCTCCGCACCGAATCTGCTGCAAAAAAGCAGCATTCCGTAAAGGCAGGCAAATTCCTTGTCCCTGTCGGTAATGCAGGAACAAAGCTCCATTTTAACATCCTGTGAAAAAGACATAAGCGCATCGTCACCTCCCGAAAAATTTCACGGCATATTTCACGGCATATTTCATGGCATAACGACAATCGGAGCACGGAGCATTTACAGCTTGCCCACCTCAATATCCCTGTGAGATATCCTTGCCTTGATATTTTTTTCGCAAAGGAACTTGAACATATTTTCCGCAAAGGTAACGCTTCTGTGCTTGCCGCCCGTACAGCCGAATGCTATTACAAGAGATGTCTTGCCCTCGCTGCGGTAAAGGGGCAGCAGAAAATCAATAAGCCCGCAAAGCCTCGTTTCCAGCTCCTTTGACTGATCGAAGCTCATTACATAGTCCCTCACGCAGCTTTCAAGCCCCGTGTGCTTTTTCAGCTCCTTGATATAAAAGGGGTTCGGCAGGCAGCGCACATCAAAGACCAGATCGGCCTCCCTGCACATTCCGTACTTGAAGCCGAAGCTCATTACCTGCACCGACATTCTGTTGTCGGGGTTGTCCATGAACAGGTCGACGACCTTTTCTTTAAGTTCGGCCATGGACATATCCGAGGTATCTATGTAAAAATCGGCGGCTTCCCTTATTTTGGACATTATCCCCCGCTCCATGGTAACAGCTCCCTGAATGCTGCCGTCGCTGCGCTCGTAAAGGGGATGACGGCGGCGGGTCTCCTTATAGCGCTTTATAAGGGTCTCGTCGGAGGCGTCCAGAAACAGCACGCCAACCTCCTTTGAGGAATTTCGCAGATAGTCAAGCCCTGCCAGCAGCTCTTCAAAAATATTTGTCTTGCCGTCCTCCACATTGCCGTTTTCGGCGGCAATTCCTCTTATGTCGGTAACTATAGCCACCTTTTCCATTCTCGACTGGAAGCATACATCCGCAAATTTCGGTATAAGCTGAGGGGGGATATTGTCAATGCAGTAATATCCCATATCCTCCAGCACGTTTACCGCTCCCGATTTTCCCGACCCCGACAGACCGGTAACTATTAGAAATTTCATTTGCTTTGAACTCCTTTGCTTGTTGGTTGTATTTTAGTGTTCTTGTAATTTTAAGCTTGATACAGAGATGTCAGAGGCTAGAGGCTAGAGAATTAATTTGGTATGAATGTGAAAGATTGATCTGCCTCATCTGTACCACTTTCCAATATAAAATTTTTCCCGCTCCGACAGGAGCTTTTTCCGATAATCCGATATTGTGCCTCTGTTAACGCTGCTGTACTTATCGGCAGCGGTCGTTCCGTCATCCTCCCATTTGCAGCAAGGGCAGATATCATATCCTGTCCCCTCTTTCGGGTCATAACTTTCCGTCAAGGTCTTATATCCGCAGCAGGGACATTCGTACAGTTCCTCCGCAGCACCGGTAACACTGACGGAAATGCCGGTACAAGTACGGATCAGATCGGAGAGATATTCTCCGGTCACTCCCTGACATAATATGTCCGTCTCGTCTTTTTCATGATCTTCATCGGAAAATATCCCCTCAAAATATCCCTGCAATTGTGCGTCCCCGTCGGCAAGCCGGCGAATCCTGCCGATTATTTTCAAAGCCTCCTGCCTGGAAATGCTGTTCATACAATATCACCTAACTTTTAACCGGTCTTATGATCTCCGGCTCGCATTCAAGCTCATACCCCGTCTGCTCCTTTACCACCTTCTGAACGTGCTCAATGACCGCTTTGGTCTGGGCAAAGGTGGCGTCTCCCGTGTTTATAATAAATCCGCTGTGCTTTTCGCTTACCATAGCTCCGCCCACAGCATAGCCCTTTAGGCCACACTGCTCGATAAGGGCTGCCGCATACGCCCCCTGGGGACGCTTGAAGGTGCTGCCTGCGCTCCGGTATTCAAGAGGCTGCTTTAATCTGCGCTGCTCAGACAGCTCGGACATCCTCGCACCTATCTTTTCCTTGTCGCCCTTTTGCAGCTTAAAGCAGACCTTTGTTATAATGTTCTTTTTCCCGCAGAATATGCTGTGGCGGTAGCTCATATCCATTTCCGAAGCCGTCAGCCTGAACTCATTTCCGTCGCAGTCCACAGCCTCCGCCCATTCGATAACGTCCTTTATCTCGCCGCCGTATGCCCCTGCGTTCATATAGACCGCTCCACCGACACCTGCGGGGATACCGTAGGCAAACTCCAGCCCCGTGAGATGATTGTCCCTTGCGCAAAGGCACACCGCCGAAAGCGCCGCCCCCGCCTCGCAGACGACCCTTTCCCCCTCTGCCTTTATCTCGTTCATAAGGCTGCCCGTGTGGAGGAAAACCATATCTATATCGCAGTCCTCCGCTAAAATATTCGAGCCTCTGCCTATAACAAAATAGGGCAGACCCTCAGCCTTCAGAAATTTAACTGTCTCACTTGCGGCCTTGCTGCCGCTCAGCTCTATCAGGACAGGGATCCTCCCCCCTATGCCGAATGTGGTAAAATCACGCAGCATAGCCCCTTTAATATATTTGCAGCCTAAAGCTGCCGCCTTGCTGCCCAAGGCCTCAATTTGTGTATCAGTCATCGTTCCTCCCGGAGGCAAGAGAATAGCGGCAAGCTTTTTACTTGCTATTGTTTATCCACTTGCTTCTTTAAAACGTTAAAATTTTAATCGGAAAAAATTGCAGTCTTTTTATTATGTGCATTTACTGCATATTATTATTTATTAAAAATCAGTCAAATATATGTTTTTTTCTGTTTATCCTTTCAAGCATTCTTTCCCTGCTTGCATTGATAACAAGGCTTTCGGGAAAATCAAACTCCCTTAAAAGCCTGAGCGAATTTTCATATTTCCCCACAGACATACAGAAATGAGCGTCGCTGCTTACAATGACAGGAATCGAAAGCCGCTTGCAAAGAGGGATTATCTGCCTGTAAAGTCCCTCGGAATTTTTCCAGAGCAGGGTGCTTTCGTTTATCTCCACCGCTTTGCCGTGCTCCTTAAATGCACGCAGAGCAGTCTCGATGTCATAGGGAAAGCTGTGGCTTACAGGGTGACCTATCACGTCCACCAGAGGATTTTCCGCCAGACCCACATATGCTGCCGTGTTCTCCTCTGCAGTCCCAGGAGAGAGCATCTCGCTGTGCAGCGAGCCTATAACCCAGTCAAGAGCGGCGCATTCCTTGTCGGGCATACTGAGATGCCCCTCAAAATCTATAACGCTTGCCTCAACGCCGTATATTATCTTCACCCCGAAAAGCTCCCTCGGGATAGCCTTATGCAGATTGTGAAAATGCCATATATGCGGCCCATCCGCATCCCCTGCGGCATGGTCGGTAACAGCAAGAAATTCCAGCCCCTCATCTCTTGCCGCCTCTGCCATTTCCTTTACCGTGGAATAGGCATGAGTGGAGGCAACGGTGTGAGTATGCATATCAGCTATCAGATTCACTCTTTTCTGCTCCCTTCTGTTCGGGTGATGATGTTTGTTTGAATTGATAATTCAGTTTCGGGCGTGAGAAGTTAGAGGCAAGAAGCAAGAAATTAAATTTCAGCACTTGTGCATTTGTCACCTATCCTCCGCCCAAAAAATTTTAAGTATCTTTGTAAAAAATGTAAACCTCAAAAGTAAAAATGCACATCCGCCAAAATCATTATTAATTATTAACTGTTAATTATTAATTAATAAATGTCCCATTTCTTGATCGTGTCCTGGCGCTCCATTTCGAGGCCGAGATTGTCAAGCAGCTCCTGAGCGGCATTATATCCCATTTTCTTCTGACGGTTGTTCATAGCGGCAACCTCGAGAATTACCGCAAGGTTACGGCCGGGCTTTACGGGAATGGTGGAGCAGGGAACTTTAACCCCCAGAATAGAAGTATATTCGCTGTTCACGCCCATGCGGTCGTAGACCTTTTCCGAATCCCAAGGCTCCAGCTCCACGATCATATCTATCTTTTCGGTGACCTTTACAGCGCCCATACCGAAGAGCCTGCGGGCGTTGACAATGCCTATGCCCCGAAGCTCCAGGAAATGGCGGATATTCTCGGGAGACGAGCCTACAAGGCTGATGTTGGAAACACGCCTTATCTCCACAGCGTCGTCCGCCACAAGCCTGTGACCTCTCTTTATCAGCTCCACAGCGGTCTCACTCTTACCGACGCCGCTTTCGCCCAGTATCAGCATACCCTCGCCGTAGACCTCGATAAGCACGCCGTGACGGGTGATTCTCGGTGCAAGGTGCAGATTAAGATATGCAATAAGGGCGGACATAAAGCCCGAGGTGCTGTCCTTGCAGCGCATGAGGGGTATCTCATGCTTTTCCGCCAGCTCCACCATTTCGGGGAAATAGGGCAGCTCACGGGTGATTATCACCCCGGGGACGTGCTGGGCAAAGAGCATTTCCAGGATATCCCTGCGTTCCTGCTCCTCCATAGTCGCCATATATGCAAACTCCGCCTTGCCCACTATCTGAAGCCGCTCGTTGTTGAAATACTCGTAAAAGCCCGAAAGCTGCAGGCCCGGGCGGTTTATCTCGGTCTCCGCAACGATAAGCTTTGAAGCGTCCATAGGCAGGTAGATTGTTTCCAGATGAAATTCTTCGATAATCTCCTTCAGGGTAACGCTGTATTTTTTCTCCGCCATGATCTGTGATCATTCCTTTCAATATTTTGGGAATGTTTTGAACATTCTTGAAATTATGCAAACATATACTATTTGATTATATCACCTTTTCACGGTTTTTTCAAGGGGTAATATGTAAATATTTTTA
The DNA here is from genome assembly GCA_964523835.1 of uncultured Ruminococcus sp. Taxonomy (GTDB): domain Bacteria; phylum Bacillota; class Clostridia; order Oscillospirales; family Ruminococcaceae; genus Huintestinicola. The sequence continues at coordinate 25,543 of CAZGAZ010000013.1, read as the reverse complement.
TTTTTTTGACATTTATTCCGAAGTTTCGGAAAATTTATCAAAAAAAGTTCTCCGCTCTTGACAAATTCACGAAAAAAAGCTATAATATTTTAGGAAAATAAATCTTGCAAGCGCATTGGTTGACATTTAAAGCAAATAAAAACTCATAACGATACAGGGAGGTGAAAATATGCCCCGCAGCATTGCAGATATACTGCTTGAAAAAATACTCAACGACGACAGGCTCAAAAACAGCAAGGCTTTTTCGGGCGTTTACAGGGACGAACCTATTATAAAAAAGGCGTCCTCCATGAAAAGCTATGTACCCGAAAAAATAAGGGAAATGCGGAAAATAACCGCCTCGCCCTATGCCCTGCGGTTTTACAAGCAGGCGGCTTTTATGGAAAATTATGAGGACGATTATGTTTACAGCGGATTTTTTAACAGCTACTATCCCACCTATTCGGATATGAACAACGAGCAGCTGCGGGGGTATTTTGCCTGGCGGACAAAGGTGCGAAAGGGCGAGCTTCAGAGGACAAGCAGAGGGTATGTGTTCGTGTACATTTATGAGCTGCTTATGCTCATAGGCGCTGCGGATGAGACGGAGGCTTACGGGAGGATTCTGGAGTTTGCGGAAAAATACCGTGAGATCGACCCTGTGCTTGATGTTTACATTTATAAATGGCTGGATGATTTTGCGGTATACTACAACCTTGATAAATCCTATATCAGCGCCGAAGAGGGGGCACGGGCTGAGCACCTGCCTGCAATGCTTCATATGGACACTGCCTCCGACAGCGACCTTTTTGAGGCGGCGGCAAACTTATCCTCCTACAATATTCTCCGCTCACGGCTTCTGAGCAAAGCTCCCGAGGAGACAAAGGCGGCGGTATGCGCTGTGCTGCGGGCGTATAACAACTATTACAATGCTCACAGGAAGAAAACCTTTTTCGAGCACCTGTTCGGCAGCATTGCGGAATATCCCGTATCTATGTTTGATTCGGCGGTCTTTTACGACCGCAGGAAATATGAGGATTACGAATACACCGTCAGCGAATGTCTCAGCTACAAATGCGTCTGCGGATACTGGTACAAAATAAGCCTTGGCGGCTCGCCCAAAAGCAAGCGGCTGGGAGAAATCCTCCGTGCGGTGGATTATTGCCTGCGTGAGCGGTTAGCGATAACTCCGCAGATAAAAGAAGTCGAGGTCTCCAAGCAGACAAAGGGGATAATAGAAAAAGAGCTTGACCGCTTAGCGGAGGAAAAGCGGAAAAACACTCCTGCGGTCATTGACCTTGACCTGTCGAAGCTTTCGGATATACGCCGTTCTTCGGAAATTACCAGGGACAGGCTTATGACGGAGGAGGATATGGCGGAAAGCGAAAGTGCATTTGACAATGCGGCATTTTACAATGCGGCCGTAAATTCTCCCGAAAATGTCACAGCAGAGGTTTCCGAAAAGGCAGCGGAAAAATTGACCGGAAAGTCCCCCGAAAAGGCTGACGGCTTCGGACTTACACAGACCGAAAAGGAACTGCTGGATGTACTGATATCGGGAGGCGACCCTGTGAAATTCGCCTCGGAAAAGTCGCTCATGCTTTCGGTGATATGTGAAGCGATAAACGAAAAATTATTTGATGAGATCGGTGATACGGTCATAGATTTTGAGGGGGAAAAGCCCTGTATGATCCCGGATTACATTGATGATGTGAAAGGAACTGTGTTATAATGAAGATACCCAAAAGAATAGCTTCGGCGGTGATAAATTCCCTTAAAGGCGGCGTTGTGCCCAGGGTGGGGCTGCCCTATATTGCGGTGGGGCGTGAACGTGAAATAGAGGCGCTGCTGAGGGATGCCCAAATAATAGAGGAGGGAGGGGCTTCCTTCCGCTTCATTGTGGGAAAATTCGGCAGCGGCAAAAGCTTTCTGGTGCAGACGGTGAGGAACTATGTTATGGACAGGGGCTTTGCTGTGGCGGACGCTGACCTTTCCCCCGAAAGGCGTTTGCAGGGCACTAAGGGGCAGGGACTGGCGACTTATAAGGAGCTTATCAAGAATCTTTCCGTAAAGACCCGTCCCGAGGGCGGTGCGCTGACACTGATACTGGATAAATGGATAAGCGGGATAATGAGCGAGGTTTCTGCGGAATCGGAGCTTTCCACGGAGGACCCTGAGTTCGGCAGGGCTGTTGAACGGAAAATTTCCCTGGTGATATCCGAGCTTAACGAAATGGTTCACGGGTTTGATTTTGCAAGGCTGCTGACCCTTTACTACAAGTCCTACGCCGAGGGCAATGACGAGATGAAGGCACGGGTGCTTAAATGGTTTCGTGGGGAATACTCAACAAAGACCGAGGCAAAGAGCGAGCTGGGAGTGAACATTATTATCACCGACGACGACTGGTATGAATATATAAAGCTTTTTTCCTTTTTCCTTAAAAGGGCGGGCTACAGCGGAATGCTGATAATTATAGACGAGCTTATAAACATTTACAAGATACCGAACAGCATTACAAGGCAGTACAATTACGAAAAGATACTTACTATGTATAACGACACCTTGCAGGGCAAGGCGAAGCATTTGGGGATAATCATGTGCGGCACGCCCCAGAGCGTGGAGGATAACCGTCGGGGGATATACAGCTATGAGGCGCTGCGTTCACGGCTTTCTGAGGGGAAATTCGGGGGGCAGTATTCGGATATGCTGGCGCCTGTGATACGGCTTCAGGCTCTTTCCCATGAGGAAATGCTGGTGCTGGCGGAGAAGCTGGCGGAGATACATTCAGAACTTTACGATTATGACAGGAGCATTACCGAAAACGATCTTGCGGACTTTATCAGGATAGAATACGGCAGGATAGGGGCGGACACGCAGATAACCCCACGTGAGATAATACGGGATTTTATAGAGGTGCTGAATATACTTTATCAGAATCCGTCGGTAAAAATAAAGGAGCTGCTCAGTTCGGGGGACTTCCGGTTTGCCGCTCCCGGGCAGGAGGGCGGAGCGCCCGACGATAATTTTGCGGAGTTTGATATATAAAGGCTGCCAAGAGCACTCACTCCAAGCGGGTTTCCAAAGGGGTATATGTTTTTGCAAAACAGCCCCTTTGGAAACCCAAGTGGAGTGAGTGCTCATGAATTACTTTGTGTGTTTGATAATTTTTAAAATCCGGAGGAAAAAATGAACATCTTCGACCGCTACGCCCCTTTTATACAGGACTTCATATATCGGAACGGCTGGGAAAATCTGCGTGCCATACAGGCTGCCGCAGGCGACGGTGTGTTCAACACCGACGACAACATTCTACTGTGCGCTTCCACTGCCTCGGGTAAAACAGAGGCGGCTTTCTTCCCCATACTCACCCTCTTTTCCGAGGATATGCCAAAATCGGTGGGAGCTATTTATATAGGCCCTTTAAAGGCTCTTATAAACGATCAGTTCATCAGACTTACCGACCTTTGCGAGGAAGCGGACATCCCCATCTGGCACTGGCACGGGGACGTTTCCCAGACCCACAAATCAAAGCTGCTCAAAAACCCCTCGGGCATTCTCCAGATAACCCCCGAATCCCTGGAGGCTCTGCTTATGCACAAGCACGCCGCAATATCAAAGCTGTTCGGCGATCTGCGGTTTATTGTCATAGACGAGGTGCATTCCCTTATGCGTGGCGACAGGGGCGGTCAGACCATGTGCCTTATTGAAAGGCTTTCAAAAATGGCGGGAGTAAACCCGAGACGTATCGGTCTTTCCGCCACTATCGGAGACATAGAGGGAACGGGGAAATTCCTCTCACAAGGCACGGGTCGGAAAACCTTTATCCCGAAGATCGAGGCAAAGGGCGCAAAATGGCGGCTTTCCATGGAGCACTTTTTTGTGTCGGACATTCAGGCGGCCGAGGGCAAGGATATTGATGCGCTTCCCGAGCTTGCTCCTGCCACCGACAAAGCCCCCGAGGCTGCCGACCCTGCAATGGGGTATATTTTCGAGCACACTAAGGGGAAAAAGTGCCTTATTTTCGTGAACTCCCGTGAGGAATGCGAGGCGGTGACCACCTCCCTGCGTTCTTACTGCGAGGCTAAGGGCGAGCGGGACAGATTTCTCATTCATCACGGCAATCTTTCCGCCTCCTACCGTGAGACGGCCGAGGAGGCTATGAAGGACGATGAACAGTACATGACCACCGTCACCACTGCGACCTTGGAGCTTGGTATTGACATAGGGCGGCTGGAGCGTGCGTTTCAGATAGACGCTCCTTTTATGGTATCTTCTTTTTTGCAGCGAATGGGCAGGACGGGCAGACGTGAGCTGCCCCCCGAAATGTGGTTCGTTATGCGGGAGGACGCTCCCGAGCCCAGGGCTATGCTTCCCGAGACCGTTCCCTGGAAGCTTTTGCAGGGGATTGCGCTGGTGCAGGTCTATCTGGAGGAAAAATGGGTGGAGCCGCCGAATCTTTCACGGCTGCCCTACAGCCTTTTGTATCATCAGACCATGTGCACCCTTGCCTCCTGCGGTGAGCTGTCCCCTGCCGCCCTTGCTTCACGGGTGCTGACTCTCAGTTATTTCAACCGCATTTCACAGGAGGATTACAAATTCCTGCTGCGGCATCTGATCGAAAAGGAGCACATTCAGAGGACAGAGACGGGCGGGCTTATTGTGGGACTGGCGGGAGAGCGTCTGACAAATTCATTCAAATTTTACGCTGTGTTCAAGGAAAACGAGGAATACACCGTCCGCTGCCGCTCCCATGAGCTGGGAACGATAGTTATGCCTCCGCCTCCGGGCGAGAAAATAGCCATAGCGGGACATGTATGGATAGTTGAGGAAGTCGACCACAAGCGGCACACGGTCTACTGCGAGGAGGTCAAGGGCAAAGTGCCCGCCTATTTCGGAGAATGTCCCGGGGACATAAACACAAAGATACTGGAGCGGATGAAAGGGGTGCTCAGTGAACAAAAGGTTTATCCGTATCTTATGAAAAATGCGGCGGCAAGGCTGGACGTGGCAAGGCACAGCGCCGCAAATTCGGGGATACTCACCGAGCCGCTCATCTGCCTTGGGGGGAATATGTGGTGCTTGTTTCCCTGGCTTGGGACATATGCGTTTCTTGCCATGGAGCGTTTCCTGAAGATACGCTGCGGTGATGCGCTGGGGATAAGGGGACTTTCTCCGTCGAGACCTTATTTCATTCAGTTTAAGATGAACGCTTCCCGTGAGGATTTTTTCCGTGTACTTCGTGAGGAGGCGGAAAAGCCCATTGACCCTATGGAGCTTGTTTACCCGAAGGAAGTTCCCTTGTTTGAAAAATATGACGAGTATCTGCCTGTGGAGCTTATCAGAAAGGGCTTCGCTTACGGTGTGCTGGATATTGAGGGAATGCTCGGGAGGATTCGGAGCTGGAGAATATTTTAATATAACTCAAAAGGTGAAGTTTGAATGTTAGCGGTAATCCCCTAAGTTTCAGTGTATCTTTGGTGCGAAAGATTAATTGGAGGAGTGGAAAAAAATGAATTATATAGGCTCTAAATATTCTTTAATGGATTTTTTGAAAAATACTATAGGCAATGTTTCGGGATTTTACAGCGGAGAGGATCACATTTTTGCGGATTTGTTTGCGGGCACGGGAATCGTAGGTTCTTCATATAAGGAGATGGGATATTATGTTATCTCGAATGACATTCAATATTACAGTTATGTACTGAACAAGCATTTCATAGAAAATATTCCGAAGCTTGATGACACGCCCCTGAATGAACTGGATTCATTAACAGGAATCGAGGGGTTTATCTTCAGAAACTACTGCGCAGGTTCAGGCAGCGGGCGAAATTATTTCACAGACAGTAACGGAAAAAAATGCGATGCAGTAAGAACACGTCTTGAAGAAATGCACTGCAAGGGTGAAATTGATGATTCCGTATATTATTATTTTCTAGCAAGTCTGGTCAATTCCATTGATAAATATGCAAACACCGCCTCGGTTTACGGTGCGTTTTTAAAGCATGTCAAAAAATCGGCGCAAAAGGATTTCAGGCTTGAACTTCTCCCTGTCATACCGGGCATTAAGGGAGAAGCTCATAATGACGACATAAATCACCTTATCAAAAGCATACATGGCGATATTCTTTACCTCGACCCGCCTTATAATGCACGTCAATACTGTACAAACTATCATGTTCTCGAAACCGTTTCCAAATATGACGACCCGATCATCAGCGGTGTTACAGGTCTCAGGGATTATACCGCTCAGAAAAGCCTGTTCTGTTCCAAAAGAACCGTAGAAAAAGCTTTTGACGACCTGATTGCCAATGCAGATTTTAAATACATATTTCTCAGCTATAACAATGAGGGGCTTATGAGTCTTGACACGATCAAGGCTATTATGTCAAAGTACGGGAAATACGTTTGCTATACTCAGGACTACCGCCGCTTTAAGGCAGACAAGGACGAAAACCGTAGAATAGCAGGCAATACTACCACCGAGTATATTCATTGTCTGATAAAGGAGTAAATAAAAGTGTCAAAATATAATGATATCGATATGGGCAGATGGAAGGATTATTCCGATATCTTCACTGATTCTCTATGGATAATAGAAAAGCGGGATAACTCCGGCGCACACAGAGGAAATTATCATGGCAATTTTGTTCCCCAGATACCACATCAGTTGTTTACACGGTATACCCAAAAGGGAGATTGGATATTAGACCCGTTTATGGGCAGCGGCACATCACTTATAGAAGCTCAACGAATGGGACGGAACTCAATTGGCATAGAGCTTAAGGAAGATGTAGCCCGGGAAGCTGCAAATAGAATAGCTACCGAAAAAAGGGACATATGCGCAGCCAAAGTGTTTATCGGAAACAGTCGCACCATTGATATGGAAGGGCTTTTGCAAAAAATAGGTATTCAAAAGGTTCAGTTTGTAATAATGCACCCGCCCTATTGGGATATTCTGAAATTTTCCGATGATACTGAAGATTTGTCCAATGCTGCCACTTTAAAAGATTTTCTTGACTCCTTCGGCGAGGTGATCGACAACGCCACTAAAGTGTTGGAAAAAAAACGCTACTGTGCAGTTGTTATCGGAGATAAATATGCCAACAGCCAGATTGTGCCTCTTGGTTTTTATTGTATGAATTTGTTTATGGAGCGTGGTTTTATTCTGAAAGCAGTATTAATAAAAAACTTTGACGAAACCAAGGCTAAAGCCAATAAACAAGGAATTTGGCGTTATCGAGCGCTTGCATCGGATTTTTATATTTTTAAGCATGAGTATATCTTTGTTTTTAAAAAGGCGAAGTAAATTCTGCTCCGCCTTTCTCTATATCATATTAAGTTTTCACTGTACAATTCTTTTATTTTATCCATATTGAATCTGAATTTCAAACAATTTCTGTGTCTATGCGCCTGAAATTCACCAATAGATCTTTTCTTGTACTTAAGAACGCAGCTCTCATTCCAGCTGTTGATATCCTGCGAAAAACACAGTTGTGTTTCATCCCAATCGGGAGCGTCCAATTTACCAAAAACAACAGCCTTTGGATCTTGCAAAAGCAAACCGCTATTTGAAAAAATATTATAAAAATGTATTAAATAATCACAGTCAAACATATAGCGCCAATATACATCAAGAACTTCCTTTGTTCGGGTGAGTGAAATCTCTTTAAATAAAAAAGCCCGGCTCTCATAATTATCATCCAATTTATGAGCACGCAGCTGCTTGGTTACGTCATATGACAGTTCTTTTCCCATTATCTGAAAATATGTATTGGCGGTAGGCTGTCCTATTTTTTGAGGTGCAACCTTTCCCAATGCCTCTTGATTGGATTTTACCGACAATGTTTTACCGTCACTTAAAATAAAATCGACCGGATTCTGTCCCTCTGCAACATGCCTTACAGGATTCGGTATATTATACTTATGAAACACCTTCTTAACGCATGGACGAATAGAATCCACTATATCATAATTGGCTCTTGAAGCATAATCCTTTCCAATAGGTACATTATATTCTTTTGCAATAGCAACCTCAGATGAAATGCCGACCGTTTCATTATTTTTATCTGCCATATTGAATCCTCCGAATATCTGTATACTGATTATATTTTAGGAAACACTGATTAAATTACTTTAAAATTTCTTTTTTAATAAAATACAGTAAGCGGTATAAACCTTTGATCAGTCATCCACAAATAATTTGTAAACCTCTATATCAAGAGCATCAGAAATCCGCTGAATATTTGAAAGAGATATACTGCGCTTAAAACATTCAATATTACTGATATATGTTCTGTGCAATCCGCTTAACTCAGCAAGTTTTTCCTGGGAAACTCCTTTTAATTTGCGATATTTGCAAACATTTGTACCAAACACTTTAATAATATCCATATTCATCCTCCATTGTCATTATTTTACTACATTATACGGCAAAAATCTACATACAATAAGTCACATACACGATATCAATGTTTATTTTATTTTTAAAATTATCCAGCACCTCTTGACATTTTTTCCTAAAGTGATATAATAAAATTATACAAAATAATAGGCAAGGCGGTCTGCCTTGTAAAAAGGAAGGTATAGAAAAATGTCAGCTGAATTTATTGTTGAGACCTCCGCACGCCATGTGCATGTTACCCAGGAGGCACTGGAAATTCTCTTCGGAAAGGGTGCGGCCCTTACCAAGAAAAAGGATCTTTCCCAGCCCGGGCAGTATGCTTCGGAGGAAAGAGTCGAGGTTGTAGGCCCTAAGAAGAGCCTTATGAATGTTTCTATTTTAGGCCCTGTAAGAAATGCCTGTCAGGTAGAGCTTTCCGCTACGGACGCTCGTTCTATAGGCATTTGTGCCCCTGTCCGTGAGAGCGGCGACATTGCAGGCTCAGGCGCTTGCAAGCTTGTTGGCCCTGCGGGCGAGGTTGAGCTTTCTGAGGGCGTTATCGTTGCAAAGAGGCACATTCACCTGACCCCTGCGGACGCTGAGGAGCTGGGCGTAAAGGACAAGGATGTTGTCTGGGTAAAGCTGGACACCGACGGCAGAAAGGCTATCCTAGGTGATGTGGTTTGCCGTGTTTCCGATAAGTTCGCCCGTGCAATGCACATTGACACAGACGAATCCAATGCGGTTTCCGCCGGCGGTACGCTTATGGGAACTATTTTCAAGATGTAAGAAAAGATACTTATATTTTAAGGCTGCTGCGGTTCTTGCCGCAGCAGCCTTTGCTTTCGGAGTCAGGCGGCAGGAAAAGTCCGCCGTCTGTTTTCCGATAACCGTCTATGCCGTTATGCCGTTATAATAATACAACCATTGGCTTTCCGTTGCTGCCGATAATGCGGCAGTAAATGGGGGAAGCATTGCAGCTGCCCAGCACCTGGCCGTAAACATCTTCGTTTACGTCGCACTCTATCTCCATATCTCCCGCAAATATTATGGAAATATCCCCGAGGCTGCTGCCGTCTATCCTCACTCTTATGATCTTTTCTCCCGACAGGCCCTCCCCCGCATACAACACCTCGCCGTTTACTTCGGGGGCAAGGACAAAGTGATTTTCATTTTCTAAAACCAGGGTGGTCATATCCGATGAGGTTTCCGTTTCATAATAGTGGACTTGCTCAAAACCGCCTGTTTCACTCTCGGAGATGAAAATTTCGGACAAAGTGCAGCTGACGGCTTCGGTGCTGTATGATGAATGCTCGGAAAGATATGTCCTGCCGCTTTCGGCAAAAAATCCCTCCAGTCCCTTTTGCAGCGCCTCATCGGAAACGACCGCCGTGTTTGCGACGCTGCCCTGCCTGTAGCGGACATTAACATCGGAGGATCGCTCTATGATAGCCAGCAGACCCGCATAAACGCCCGAATCCATTTCCCAGACAGGTTCGGTTTCATTTATCTTACGGATACATTTGCCGCCAATGTCGGCAAGATATGCCCTTTCTTCATCTCCGTTATGCCCTATGACAATGGGTATGATATATTCGCTGCCTATCCGAAGCTCGTCGTAAACGCCGATACCTGCGCCGAAGGTGCAGCGGACGTTCATAATATTCCCCTGCTCCGACAGCAAAGGCGTGGCGTCTGCTTTGGAATAAAGCTCGGCTGCAAAAATTTCATAGATTATATCGCCTGTGCTGTCGTCGTAGCTTTTGTCACGGACTGTGCCCGTCAGGATAATATCCGATGTGGACATAACGTCCGAATACATACTGTCATCCGATACAGACCTTACGGCGGCGGTTGAAAACGAGGGTATCACGCTGTAATCAAACCTGTCAAACACCCAAAGCGCCTCTGCCTCCTCGGACATCAGGGCGATCTCCTCTTCGTATAATATGTCCTCCGGCTCCACGGCAACCCTTACATCAACTCTACCGGAAGCGTTATCGGTGTAAACCGCAGCAGTTGTCTGCCCGACAACCGACTGGGCGGCCGAATCGGCGGCCGACCCGGCCATTGATACAGCAGCCGTTACATCGGTATCATCCCCCGGCGAAAGCTCGCCCACTGTAGGCATACCGCCCCTCGAGACCGCCGACAGCGCCGCTCCCGCCGCTATCATAACGGCAGCCGCAGCAGTGAGGCTGACAAGGGTATGTCTGCCGCCGTGAGCTTTTCTAATGCGCTTTTTCGCATGAAGCTCCCCGTTCTCAAAAACAAAAAGACTGTCAAATTCGGCAGGCGTGCCCGCATGTCTGTCAAAATCGTCTTTGTATCTTTTGCTGCCGCTCATACCGATTCCTCCTTCAGAAGTTTTTTGAGTTTCTCACGGCCACGCATTATCCGCACCCGCACCGTGGATTCGTTTATTTTAAGTATATCGGAAATTTCCTTTACATTGCAGCCCTCGTAATAATACAGGTGGATAAGCACCCTTTCCCTTTCGGGCAGCCGCATTACCGCTGTGAACAGATCGGATTCCTCGCCCAGGTCCGCCTCGCAGCTTACCTCCTTTGCCTCCTCCAGTGAAAAGACCCTGCTGCGCCAGGAGGAACGCAGATAATTTTTGCAGGTGTTGGCGGTCACCGAAATGAGCCACTTCCTGTAGGCGTCGTCCCCCGTCAGCTCGTCCATGCATTCGTACAGCTTGAAGAAAACATCCTGCATAACGTCGTTGGCGTCCTGGCTGTTTTTCATAAAGCTGTAGGCGACGGTGTAGACAAGCTTTTTGTATTCCTCGAAGATCCGCCTGAATTCCTGCTGCCCGCTGTTGTCCTTTCCGTCCTTTGACGGCATTTGGTTCACCCCCAAGCGAGCCTTTACATAATAAACACTTAAAGGCTCAAAAATGTTACAGATATTTGTTTAAATTTTTGTGAACTTTTTTCGATCGAAAGCAAGAAGCAGGAGGCAAGAGGCAGAAAATCGAGCGCACTTGTGCTGCACATTGCTTGTAACCTTTTTTAATTATAACATATATTTTCACAGTTGTCAAAAAATTTTACGGGGCATTCGGGCGCATTTTTCAAAAAGCAAGGTACAAAGAGGCCGGAAGCTAAAAAAACCAAATTGCAAAGAAAAATTTTTAAGCTTGTTTCAGCGTATTCCACTGAACTTCATTACATTAAATCATCAAACTGCCGCAGCAAGAGGTATTTTGGATATGTATATTTATCACTGTGCAATTTGTGCATAATGCCAAAATTTCCATAACCGGCATAATATTTGCGTAAAGCTATTGACAAGTTAAAGGAAATGTGCTACAATGATATACAGGGGCAATGGGTTATTCACTGCCGGCATTTTTCCCCACGGCGCCGAAGGTCTCCGCCATAAGCTGCCTGTCGCAGACATACCCTCCGAGAAGAACCATTGTCATAAATATCCACACGATAGGTTCGGAGATCATCACTCCGAAATATCCGAGGGCGGGAGCTGCGGCAAAGGCCACCACCGCCTTGCCCACGCATTCCACAATGCTGCTGGCAACGGGGACTGCCTTTCTTCCAAGCCCTTGCAGGGAGTTTCGCATGGTCACCAGCACCGCAAGCACAAAGTAAAAGGGTGTGTTTATCCGCATATAGCGGGACGCAAGGGAGATTATCTCGGTCTCCTCCGCTCCTGCGATAAATCCCACGATATAAGGGGATAAAATATAGCCTGCCGCAACTGCAACAGCCGACCATATCCACCCGAGGGCAACGGCGCTTTTTATCCCCCTGCCCACCCGTTCGGGACGGCCTGCGCCGATGTTCTGGCTGCAATAGGTAGCGCTTGCCGAACCCAGTGCGCTGTAGGGCAGCATAAGGATAGAGGTTATCTTCCTTGCGGCGGTATGGGCTGCGATAACGGATGTGCCGAAGTTGTTTATAGCACGCTGCAATATCAGTGAACCCATTTCCACAATGGAGAACATCAGCGCCATGGACATTCCCATTCCCAGCAGTTCGTAAATTTCCGAGGCGGTGAGTTTGAAATCTGCTTTTTCGGGTATAAGCCACCTGAAGCGCAATGCAATGTACAGAACGCACAGAAGGAATGAGACTGTCTGGGAAATGACTGTGGCAATGGCTGCGCCTTTAACGCCCATAGAAAGGCGGGTTATGAAAAGCACGTCCAGCACAATGTTTACAAGGGAGGAGAAAATAAGGAAAAGCAGGGGCGTAACGCTGTCCCCCACTGCACGCAGGATGCCTGCCGCCATATTGTAAAGCATAGCAGAGGTCATAAAAATGAGAATGATGAAAATGTAATCGTATGCCGCCTCGAATATTTCGGGCGGGGTGTCCAGTATCCGCAGAAAACACTTAAGGAAAAAGCAGCTTATTACAGTAAGCAGGGCGGAAACGCCCAGCCCCAGCAGGATAGTGCCCGCCACGGCACGCCGCATTTTCGGCATATCCCCTGCCCCGAAAAACCTTGCGGTGACAATGGAAAAGCCGTTGGTAAGCCCCGACATAAAGCCGATAAGCAGATTTGATATGTAGCTTGTGGACCCCAGGGCGGCAATGGCGTCAACGCCTATTGTCCTGCCCACGATGACCGTGTCTATCATGCTGTAAAGCTGCTGAAAAAGGCTGCCGACAACGATAGGCAGGGAAAAAAGCAGGAGTATTTTTACGGGTCTGCCTGTGGTAAGTTCTCGCATAAATTTGCCCCCAAGGTTAATTATTAATTAATGATTAATAATGAATTTGCATTATGAAAATCCGCTGCTCTTGCCTCCGGCAGCGCACAATGTCTATAATATATTATCTTGGGGAATTTGTCAATATATTTTTTTGGTGAATTAAATTAAATTTGTATTATGAAAAATCTGCTGTTCTTGTCGCTTGCTTCTTAACCTCTTGCCTCTTGCAGCGCAAATTTTTCGGCTTCGGATATACGGCGGTTCACAAATCGGGAAATGTCCCTGTGTCTTGTTTCACCCAAAAGGGATGCTGCACTGCGCTCGGACATTATTGAGGATATTTCCTCATCTATTCCTTTAAGCTTTGAAAAATCCGTCCGGTCAAAGGAGGTCACAAGCTTTAGCTGCTCGATATGGCGGCTTTTAAAAGGCTTGCACTCTGCAATTCTGTAAAGGCTGTCGGCGGGACGGTCACAGCCGAGGGAAGTGCCGCTGTCGAATATGGGCGCTGCGCAGAGCCATTTAAGGGTACCGGAGTCCCGAAGAATGCCGAAGTTATTGAAGTGCCTGTCCTCGTTGGCTATTATGTAATCAAGTGTTATCATCATATCGAGATGATCTGTTATATCGGCGATACCGAATTCACGGCATATGTTGACATAGTGAGTGTAAAAACTGATATGATTGGGCTTTTTTCGTATCTGCATGACACGCCATGCAGGGATAAATTCCAGATTTCGGGAAGTGAAGCTTTCGCAAACGCTGTAGGGTCGGTCATTCCGCCATATGACAGAATAGGGCACATGGGGAATGTCCAGTCTTGCCATAACCGATGATGCTATGGCTTCATTAAAGGTCTGGTAAAAATAAGGCGGGTCTCCCCCTTTGAGAAGAAGGCGCTTGCCGCCCGATATTATCCACCTTTTCGGCAGGCAGCCGTCTGTGGAGATATCGGGTGAACGCAGGTCATATCCCCCGTCCTTTTGGCATTCGTCAAACAGCAGGTCTCCCATATCCTCCGAAAAACCGTTATCAAAGAAGTTGACATTTTCCCAGGAAAGGCTGCTGAATATGGGCTTTATCCAGTAATGATCCGACAGGCTAAGCCCGAGGCTGCTCTGCAAAAGGACTCGGGGGGATCTTGCTTTAAGCTTTTCCAGCGCTGTTTTCAGACCCGGACGGTATACGGGGATAGTGCGGCTGCTCCACCATTCGTTAAATCCTGCAAGGTCGGCTGCTCCGTTTTTGCAGCGGACGCCTACGGGCAGGCGCTCGGGGGAATGGATGTTTATTATTTTGGATACAGCTCCGGATGAGCTGCTTATGTTGATATCCGCTGCGGGAATATTTTTGTGCATTAAGGTATAGTTCATGAGATGTGCTCCTTTACGGTCGTTGAATATATTATAGCATATGGGTGCGGGGAAGTCAACGGTAAGCCGATCGCTGCAGGTCACATAAAAGTATATGACAGGCGGGGATTTGCGCAGGGCATATTATAATGCGGAGTTGACTTTTAAAGTTTTATAATAAATTGCAGATGTGAACAGAATATTTTATTACGGTAAATCGGAGAGGGGGTTCGGGAAAAATTTGGGAAATAATCTAAAAATTTACGGAAATGTAATGACAAACAGACGGAAGTGTGGTATAATAAATTATAAATATGCACTTGCAGGGCTGCCGAAAAAGGTCGCCCAAGAACGGAGGTTTTATTATTATGCTTACCGATATTGAGATCGCACGAAACGCCGAAATGAAGAAAATTACCGAAGTTGCGGGGTCATTAGGTATCGACTCCGAGGACATTGAATGCTACGGACATTACAAGGCAAAGCTTTCCGAAGAGCTTTACGCAAAAACCGCAGACAGACCCGACGGCAAGCTTATTCTTGTGACCGCCATAAACCCCACCCCTGCGGGCGAGGGCAAGACCACGGTCTCAGTGGGGCTGGCGGAGGCTATGGGCAGGATAGGGAAAAAATGCGTGCTTGCGCTGCGGGAGCCGTCTCTGGGGCCTGTGTTCGGCATTAAGGGCGGCGCTGCGGGAGGCGGATATGCCCAGGTTGTGCCTATGGAGGACATTAATCTGCATTTCACGGGGGATATGCATGCCATTACGGCGGCGAATAATTTGCTCTGTGCACTGCTTGACAATCATATGCAGCAGGGCAATGATCTGAAGATAGACCAGAGGCGGATAATGATAGACCGTTGCATGGATATGAATGACCGTGCGCTGCGAAATACCGTTGTGGGACTTGGGGGGAAGATAAACGGTATTCCCCGTGAGGACGGGTTCAGGATAACTGTGGCAAGCGAGGTTATGGCTATTCTCTGCCTTGCAAGTGACCTTGCCGACCTTAAAAAGCGGCTGGGGAATATACTGGTGGCGTACAATTTAAGCGGCGAGCCGGTTTTTGCCCGTGACCTGAAGGCGGAGGGGGCTATGACTGCGCTGCTGCGTGACGCAATAAAGCCGAATATGGTTCAGACGCTGGAGAACAATCCCGTGCTTATGCATGGAGGGCCTTTTGCAAACATTGCCCATGGCTGCAACTCGGTAAGGGCTACAAAGCTTGCTTTGAAGCTTGGGGATTACTGCATTACCGAGGCGGGCTTCGGGGCGGATCTGGGGGCGGAGAAGTTCTGCGACATCAAGTGCAGATTCGGAGGGATAAAGCCCGACTGTGCGGTCATTGTGGCGACTATAAGGGCGCTCAAATACAACGGCGGTGCGGCACGTGCGGAGCTTTCGGAGGAAAATGTGCCTGCGCTGGAGGCGGGGCTTGCCAATCTTAAGACTCACATTGAAAATATGCGCAAATTCGGTTTGCCCGTTGTGGTTGCCATTAACAGGTTCGCCACGGACAGCGAGGGGGAGATAAGGGCTGTGAAAAATTTCTGCGCTGTTATGGATGCGGAGGTTTCTCTGACGGAGATATTCGCAAAGGGCGGCGAGGGAGGCATTGACCTTGCCCAAAAGGTCTGCAAGGTCATTGAGACAAGGGGGGCGCAGTTCCGTTTGCTGTATGACGAGAAGCTGCCAATCAAAGAAAAACTGGAGATCATTGCAAAGCGCATTTACCGTGCGGACGGGGTTATATACACTGCCCAGGCGGAAAAGGCTTTGGCGGAAATAAACAAGCTGGGCTTCGGGGGTACGCCTGTTTGCGTAGCGAAAACGCAGTACAGCCTTTCCGACGACCCCACAAAGCTTGGCAGTCCCAGGGGCTTCAACATTACGGTGCGTGACCTGAAGCTTTCGGCGGGGGCAGGCTTTGTGGTGGCGCTTACGGGGGATATCATGACCATGCCCGGGCTGCCCAAAGTACCTGCGGCGGTGAACATTGACTGCGATGAAAACGGCAATATAAGCGGGCTGTTCTGATAGAGGCTGGAAGTTAGAGGGCTAGAGGCTAGAGAGTGTGTGCAGGAATAAATAAAATCTTGCTTCTTGCCCTGATAGAGGCACAGAGATTTTAGAGGCAAGAGAGTGTGTGCAGGGATAAATAAAATCTTGCTTCTTGCCCTGATAGAGGCAAGAGATTTTAGAGGCAAGAGAGTGTGTGCAGGATAGATAATTCTTGCCTCTTATACTCTTGCTTTATGTTAAGGAGGTGTTTGGAGTATGACCGAAGAGGCTCTGCGGTGGAATAGGTTTATTGATGAGGTTTGCTACAAGGATAAATCGGAATTGTCGGACATTCAGAAAAAGGCTGTGCTGTGCTTTTGGTATGATGCGGAAATGGGCAGCGGAGGGCACAGCGGTTATTTTGACAACTGTCCCAAAGATGATCCCGATGAGGTTTATGAAGCACTTCTGGAGATAGGTAACAAGGAAATTGCCGATAATTACAGAAAAGCACTGACTGCCGAGGCAGAAGAGGACAACTATATTGAAACGGATAATGCCTTTTATAACTTTTCTCCGGAGCTTGCCCATTTGCTTGAGGAATATGTGGAGAACAATAAAGAGGATATATTAGGTCAATAGAATTTACTGTATGGGAGTTGTAAGAATGGACGGTATTTTGAAATTTGCGGACAGAAATGAATTCAGGGAATGGCTCGGGGAAAATTGCCGGGGGCATGAGGGGGTATGGCTTTTATTCGGCAAGACGGGAGGCCCTAAGACGATAAAGGCGGCGGATGCGCTGGAAGAGGCGCTTTGCTTTGGGTGGATAGACGGGCAGATGGAAAGTATTGACGGCAAAAGCTACAAGAAATATTTTTCCGAGCGCAGGGCAAAAAGCAAGTGGTCGGAGAAGAACAAGGGGCTTGTCAAAAGCCTTGAAGAACGTGGGCTTATGACCGATTACGGCAGGGAGAAGATCGATGAGGCGAAAAAGAACGGGCAATGGGAGGCTGTGAATTCTGCGGCGGTCACGGAGGAGCAGATCATGCTGCTGAGTGAGGTGCTGCGTGAGTATGAGCCTGCGTTTACTAATTTTCAGGCTATGTCTTTATCGGTGAAGAAAACCTACACGAGGGCGTATTTTGACGCTAAGACAGAGGCGGGACGGGAGAAGCGCATTGCCTGGATGGTGGACAGGCTTAACAGGAATCTGAAGCCTATGTAGCGGTATGCTGCAAGGGAAGATTTTATGCTGAGGCAAGGTGAAAGTTTGAAAGCTAGCGGTAAACCCCTAAGTTTCAGTGCACCTTTGGTGTGAAAGTCTGATTAACGGAGTGGAAAAGTTTGAAAGTTAGCGGTAAACCCCTAAGTTTCATCGTACCTTTGGTGTGAAAGTCTGATTAACGGAGTGGAAAAAAATGAATTTTGAAAAATTATTAAAAAATTTTTTTAAAGCTTTTGATTTTTGCTTTCTTTATTGCCATGCCTTTTATTTATTTTTGCATACATATATACGGTCTGTATGATGACGGCAATGTGGGAAAATTTTTTCTGCTTATCAATACGATTGTCCTGCCGCTGGAGGTATTGATTAATGCGGCACTCAATATTGCAGGCTTTTTTATTCTGAAAAATGATGAAAACTGGAGTCGGTTTGCTTTGATATACCTTTTTGTTCAAAGCGTTGTATCGGTCATGACAGCTGTTTTGCAAATAAGAATAGAAATGATTCTTATGTGTCTGTTTAATGTTTTTTCATTTTTTACGGCAGTCGCCGTTCATCATTCGGGCAAAACCGGGGCGGCGGAAAAATCGGAAAATTTTTCTCACATGCAAGGTAACACAGATGACACGACCGACATATTTGACGAGGCTGAACTGGCTGAAATAGCCGACATTGCCGATATGCTTGAAATTGCCGACAGAAAGAATAAGGAAGATTTTTTTGTATAAACCGTAAAATTTACAGTAATTTTATTGACATATTCGTCAAAATGTGGTATAATGTAATGTATTATTTTCGTATATGGTTTTTTTCAAGGGATACAGTACAGTAAATTTCTTACCCCTTACCTCTAACATCTAACCTCTAAAAGGAGTTATTACAATGTCGATATTCGTGGATAAGGCAACCATAAAAATAAAAGCGGGGGACGGCGGCGACGGCGCTGTTTCCTTTCACAGGGAAAAATATGTGGCGGCGGGCGGCCCCGACGGCGGCGACGGCGGCAAGGGCGGGAACATTGTTTTTGCCGTTGACAGCGGTATGTCCTCGCTGATAGATTTCCGATACAAGAGAAAATTCGCCGCAGAGCGTGGGCAGAACGGCTCGGGGGGCAACTGCACGGGCAAAAACGCTCCCGACCTTATTATAAAAGTTCCCAAGGGGACAGTCATACGTGAATTACGGAGCGGCAGGGTAATGGCGGATATGTCGGGCGATGAGCCTAAGATCCTTGCAAAGGGAGGCAAGGGCGGCAAGGGAAATGCAAGGTTTGCCACGCCCACAAGGCAGATACCGAGGTTTGCAAAGCCCGGCTTTCTGGGGGAGGAATTTGAGGTTACGCTGGAGCTGAAGCTGCTGGCTGATGTGGGACTGGCGGGCTTTCCGAATGTGGGAAAATCCACGCTTATTTCGGTGGTTTCCGCTGCGAAGCCAAAGATCGCCAATTATCATTTCACCACTCTTACGCCTGTGCTGGGGGTGGTAAAGGCACACGAGGGAAAGTCCTTTGTTATGGCGGATATTCCCGGGCTTATCGAGGGGGCTTCCGAGGGAGTGGGTCTGGGGCATGAGTTTCTGCGGCATGTGGACAGGTGCAGGCTTATCATTCATGTGGTGGACGTTTCGGGGGTCGAGGGACGTGACCCGAAAGAGGATTTTGAGATAATTAACCGTGAACTGAAAAATTTCTCGGAGGAGCTGGCGGAGCGTCCGCAGATAGTGGCGGCGAACAAGTGCGATATGGCAAGCCGTGAACAGATAGATGAGTTTCGGAAATTCATTGAAGCAAAAGGGCTTTTGTTTACGGAAATTTCCGCTGCGACCACACAGGGAACGGCGGAGCTTATGAGCCTTGCCGCCCGTGAGCTGGAAAAGCTGCCGCCCATTAAGGAATACGAGGCGGAGGCGCTGCCTGTTTCCTTGGACGAAAAGGCGGGTCAGGGCGAGCGGTTTGAGATAACGAGGGGGGACGACGCTGTTTTCTATGTGGAGGCGGCGTGGCTGGAACATATAATGCGGACGGTGGATATGGAGGATTATGCCTCTCTCCAGTATTTTCAGCGGGTGCTGCGAAATTCGGGGATAATTGACAGGCTGGAGGAAATGGGCATTAAAGAGGGGGACACGGTGAATATTTTCGGGTTTGAGTTTGATTTTGTGTTCTGACAATTTGGGGTGAGGCGAGGTTATCGAATGGGGCTTGCCTTGCAATAGCTTCCGTAATTTTTTAATCCGATTTTAATCCTATTCTAATGGGTTTTTAATGTTTGTATGATATAATTAAATTGCAAAACTATTAAAGGAGGATTATATTATGGGATTTGCATTTATGGTCATAGCGCTGATAGCTATAGTGCTTATGGTAGTGTTTACGATAGTGGTCTATCTGTCGGCGCCGACTCTTTTTACGGTACTTACAATTCTTTTTTGGAAGAAAAAGCCTGCCCGCATTACGTTCATTGTTCTTGCTTATGTAAGCTTCATTCCCGCCGCAGATCTGATATGCGGTATCATAGAGGGCATTGTAGGGTTTGGGCATTATATGATCTTCAGCATATCTGCGGTGGTTCTTTTTCTGATACTTGCAATTGTTCTTCGGAAGGAAAAGTCTATTTGCACTTGGTTCAAGGTGCTTACTGCTGTGAGTTTCATGTTCGTTGCATGTCTGACATACGATTTTGTTACGGATGATTTAGCTGACGGCAGGCTCGACAGTTCTTCACAAACGGAGCTTGAAGATATGCAGGACAATGAAGCCGGCATTTACCCGATAACGCTGACTGTCGGAAATACATAACACGGTCCATATACACATCTAATATATTGGAGGAAAATTAATATGGGAATTATTGATAAGCTTTTTAATAAGAAAAAACCGTCACTTGCCGAGGATATCCGTTCGGCTTGCGAATGGGTCGTGACAGCTCTTAATTCATCGGGATATAACGCCGATCACACCCTCGAAAGCATGAAAGAAATAGACCGCTTTATTGAAGAGCAAAGCGGCGAAAACGGGATAATTTCACGAAACAGAGGTCAGATAATTTTTGCCCTGGGCTGCTATGTGGGCGAGACGGTCATAAAGCTTTACGGCGGTGAATGGATCACCGACGATGATGACCCACAGGGAGAAATAAATATTTCCGTCAGGCTTGACGGCAATGTTGTTATCTTTCCCGTGCAAAGGGTCATAAAAAGGTATCAGAACGGCAGTGAGGATAGTATATATCCCTATGTTTACACGCTTTCACCAAAAAGCTGAAAGGATAAGTTTGCAATTTACAGGGATTCCCCTAAGTTTCAGCGTACCTTTGGTGTGAAAGTCTGATTAACGGAGTGGAAAAATATGGAACTTTTTGATCTGTACGACGAAAACAGGATAAAAACAGGCGGGACAATGGAACGGGGAAATCCCGAGCCTGAAGGGTTTTACCGCATGGTGGTACATATCTGCATTTTCGACGATTCGGGGAAAATGCTTATCCAGCGGCGGCTGGACAACAAGCACAGCTGGAGCGGTATGTGGGATTTCACAGTGGGAGGCAGTGCGGTTGTCGGGGACACAAGCAAACAGGCGGCTGCAAGAGAAGTCCGTGAGGAGATAGGCATTGAACTTGCGGACAGCGAGCTGCGGCGTGCGCTGACTGTTCAGACGGAGAATGTGTTTGACGATATTTATATTGTTAACAGAACTGTTGATATGTCGGAGATAACATTGCAAGCCGAAGAGGTCGCCGAGGTAAAGTGGGCGGATATGAATGAGGTACTGAAAATGATAGACGAGGGTGTGTTTATCCCCTATCACAGGGCTTTGGTGGAGCTGCTTTTCTTTATGAGAGACCACATAGGCGCACGGACAAGAAAGGATACCACATCGGCATAAGGCTGATATGCTGCGCAGCCGAATGAACGGGCTTCGGTAAATAAAACAAAAAAGGAATGATTTTTATAGACAGGAAAGAGGCAAGCCTTTACAGCCCCATGACGCTGGCTTTTTTAGGGGACGCTGTTTACGGCACGCTGGTGCGGGAGGAACTGGTGACGGCTGCCAACTGCCCGGTGAAAAAGCTGCACCCTGCTTCCGTAAGGCTTGTGCGGGCGGAATATCAGGCAAGGGCGGCGGATAATATTGCGGAGTACCTTACAGAGGATGAAGCCGCTGTAATGAAGCGGGGCAGGAATGCGGCGGTGGGCGGCGGGAGAGTCCCCAAAAGCTCAAATCCCATGGAATACCACAAGGCAACGGGACTGGAGGCGCTGTTCGGCTATCTGCATTTATCGGGGGACGGTGAGCGGGCAAGGGAGCTTTTTGACATTATCCGAAAAACCACGGAGGTAACGGATATTTGAAATACAGCGGGAACACCCCCTTTAGTTTCGGAGTACCTTGGGTGTGAAAGTCTACGGAATTGCTGATTAAAGGTATTTCTCCCGCCTGCGGCGGGAGAAATACCGGCCTACATAGCCTTTTTTAAAATGGGGAAATTTTTTAAGCGATTTATTCAGCGTTTCCCTGATTAACGGAGTGGAAAAGTTTGAAAGTTAGCGATAATCCCCTAAGTTTCAGGGAAACTTTGGTGCGAACGAAAGATTAGCGGGAGGTAAAAATATGATAATGTACAAGGGGCTCAACATGATAACCTGCGGTATGGAAAACTGCTATATTATTCGGGGCGAAAAGGGGGACGTGCTTATTGACACAGGTTCGGAGGAACACAGAAAAGAGATCGGCCGGTGGCTGAAAGGGTTTGACCCGAGGCTGATAATACTTACCCACGGGCACAACGACCATATAGAAAATGCAGCCTATTTTGCGGGTATCTGCGGCATTCCCATTATGATAAGCCCTTACGACCTGCGGCTTGCAAGGGATAATATGTGCAGGGAATATTACAGTTTAACGCCGTTGGGGCATATATTGCGCCGTGAAAATAGGCGCTGCATGGAAAGAAAGATCACGGCAATCGACCCGAAAATTTTCGCCATTCCGGATATGGACCTGTCCCCCTATGGGATAAGGGGCAGGATAGTGAATTTAGAGGGACACACAAAGGGGTCTGTGGGTATTCTGTGCGAGGGGGAAATGGGCGTTGACCTTTATGCGGGTGACGCTGTTATGAATATTTTCTCGCCCTCCCTCCCCATGATAGCGGAAAGCCCCAAAAAAGCAATAACAACGGCAGCCTGTATTGCTAAACTCGCTCCCGAACGCATTTTGTGCGGTCACGGGAAGCCTATTTGCAAGGGGCAGAATGAATACAGCCGTTTTATGAATAAATTTTTAAATAAAATCAAAGGAGAAATGTAATTATGTCAGGTCATTCAAAATGGAACAATATCAAGAGGAAAAAGGAAGCCACAGACGGCGCAAAGGCGAAAATATTCACCAAGATAGGCCGTGAAATGGCTGTGTGCGTTAAGGAGGGCGGCGGCGACCCCAACAACAATGCTAAGCTGCGTGACCTTATTGCAAAGGCAAAGGCAAACAATGTGCCCAACGACAACATTGACCGCATTATCAAAAAGGCAATGGGCGACGGGGACAAGACCAACTATGAAGCCAATGTTTACGAGGGCTACGGGCCTTCGGGAGTGGCTGTTATAGTTGAGACCCTCACCGACAACAAGAACCGCACTGCGGGGGATATCCGCCATTATTTCGATAAATTCGGCGGAAACCTGGGCACAACGGGCTGCGTTTCCTTTATGTTCAGCGAAAAAGGCATTGTCATAGTGGAAAACACAGGGCTTGACGAGGACAAGGTCATGGAAGATATTTTCGACTGCGGCGCTTCGGATTTTTCCATGGACGAAGACGAGATCGAGATCGAGACAGAACCGAATGAGGTGGGCGCAGTGCGTGAGGCGCTGACCGCTAAGGGCTACAATGTGCTGTCTGCGGAGGCTATGAAGATACCCTCCACTTATACCGCCCTTACCGACGAGGATGCGATCAAGAAAATGAATCTTCTGCTGGAACATCTGGAGGATAACGACGACGTTCAGAATGTTTACCACAACTGGGATATGCCGGAAGAGGAAACGGAAGATTAACACTCCTGTATCGGCATAAATTTCCGTCAAAGTAATCATTGACAGGATTTGATTTTTATGCTAAAATAATATTATAAAAATACAATTTGTCGGAAGCCGGCAGAAAAAGTATTTCCCGAAAGTGAGGGCGAGCATTTTTTGAATGAGATCAAAACAATTGAGAACTTAAATACCGCCCTTGCCGAAAGGGAGGTACCGGAGTTTACGCCGAAACCCGTTTATGATTTTGTAAAGCGGGTGTTTGACATTGCTGCCTCCCTTGCCGCAAGCATTGTTCTGCTGATACCCGTATGTATCATTGCCCTGACCATTTATTTAAAGGACAAAGGCAGTCCCTTTTACCGCCACAAGCGTATGGGAAAGGGGCGGCAGGAATACTATATGTGGAAATTCCGCAGCATGAAAATGGGGGCGGACGATCTGGAAAAAATGCTGACTCCCCGGGAGCTTGCGGAATACAAAAAAGAGTACAAGCTCAAAAACGACCCACGGCTTATCGGCTACAAGGAATCTTCCAATGGGAAAAAATGCTTCGGCGCAATGATACGGAGTATGAGCATTGACGAGATACCTCAGATTTTCTTTAATATACTTATTAAGGGAAATATGTCCATTGTGGGTCCCAGGCCTATTTTAAAGGAGGAGCTTGAAGCAAACTACACTCCGAAGGAGCAGGAGCTTCTGATGTCGGTAAAGCCGGGGCTTACGGGATACTGGCAGGCTTACGCCAGGAACAACGCCAAATACGCCAACGGAAAGCGGCAGGAAATGGAGCTTTATTACATAAAAAACCGTTCATTCCTGCTGGATATCAAGATCATTATCAAGACTGTGGGGGTAGTGCTGAAAAAGGACGGGGCAAGCTGATACTTATCCGCATTCACCTACAGAAAAAACCTGTTCTCCGCCATTGTCGGGGAACAGGTTTTTGCAAAAATAAAGCCGAGAGAAATTCCCTCGGCTTTAAAAATATGTTTGTAAGTGTTTTCGGACTTACTTGAGCTCAACAGTAGCGCCTGCTGCTTCAAGCTTAGCCTTGAGCTCCTCAGCCTCAGCCTTGGGAGCAGCCTCTTTAAGGGTCTTGGGAGCAGCCTCAACAGCCTCCTTAGCCTCCTTGAGGGACAGACCGCAAGCGTCCTTAACAGCCTTGATAACGTCCATCTTCTTCTCACCGAAGGAAGCAAGAACAACATCAAACTCAGTCTTTTCAGCCTCTGCGGCAGGAGCGCCTGCTGCAGGACCTGCTGCTGCTACTACTGCGGTTACGCCGTACTTCTCCTGGATAGCCTCAACAAGCTCAGCAAGCTCGAGAACGGAAAGCACGTCGATCTGGTCTAAAATATTAGTGATCTTTTCGGATGCCATAATAATAATCTCCTTTTAATTTTATTTTGTCCCTTTTCGTAAAAGGGTCTCCCGAATTTCCGGGAATTGTTCATGCTGCAGCTATGCAGCAATTTTGCGAGCTATGTCTACATAGCCATTGCGTTCTTACGCAGCCTCTTCTGCTGCTTTCTTCTCCTGAAGAGCCTGAAGAGTTGCAGCAAGCTTCTGCATAGGACCTTGCAGAGAACCCACCAGCTGTGCCAGCAGCACATCCTTGGAAGGTATCTTGGAAAGAGCGGTAACGCCCTTCTCGTCGTAGATGACCCCGTCAACAAATCCGGCCTTAAGGTTAAACTTGTCGTCATGGTCGCTTGCGAACTTGCCGAGAATTCTTGCGGGAGCAGTCTGATCGTTATCGGAAAGACCGATAGCCGTAGCGCCCTCGAGAACGCCCTCCAGTCCCTCGATGCCTGCCTCTTTAAGAGCAAGGCGTAGCATGGTTTTCTTCTCAACGAAGTAGTTTACCCCTGCCTCTCT
>CAZGAZ010000012.1:0-56323 GCA_964523835.1 uncultured Ruminococcus sp. | reverse complement strand
CCGAAGAAAATCAAGTGATAAACAAGGGTGTGAACGACCCTATAATTTCCGAGGAGGATTTTGAGGCGGCTCAAAAATTACTTGAAAGAAAACGCCGTGTACCGAGTGAAAGAAAACCCGATATTTTTCAATCGTACATTTTTTGTGCCGACTGCGGCAGCAAAATGTATGCGAGAACCAATGAATATTATTTATGCAGCGGCTACGCAAAGGGCAAGGAAAAATGCTCCACGCACAGCATAAAAAAGACTGTACTTAAGGAAATTGTTCTTGAACAGATACGGGAGCTTATTGCCGCCGCAAAATTCGACAAGAAAAAATTTGCAGAAAATATCTGCAATAAAATGAACCGTGCAAATTCAGATGAAATCAAGAGAATGTCTAAAGAAACCGCAAGGCTGAAAAAGCGTAAGGCAGAATTAAGTAAAATAATCCACACACTTTTTGAGGACAGAGTAGGCGGCAAAATATCCGAAGAAATGTACTTTGAAATGATTGCGAATTATGAAAGCGAGCAGGCTGAAATCAAAGAAAAACTTGCGGAATACGACAAAAAAATCTCGGATAACGAAGTCAGCAAAAATGATATTGACAGCGTTGTAAAGCTGGTAAATCGGTATGAAAATATTACTGAAATAACACAGCATATTTTATCGGAATTTGTTGACAAGATTTTGGTACATCAAGCTCAAAAGACAGATGACGGAAAGGTACAGACCATTGAGATTTATTTCAAGGGCGTTGGTGTTTGGTTCTGAATTATGAACTGTGTAAATGCTTATTCGCATTTATCACCCGTAAAGTCTTTTAAATAGGACATTCGAGTGGCGGCACAATAGCTTGAACAATACCCGAACCCCGACAATTCCTACACTATTCATACACTCTATTTTATTTTTTCGATTTCGGCACGAAGCCATTCAAATTCTCTTGCCGTGTATACCTTTTCGGTTATGTCAGCAATGGAATGACCGACAATATATTTTATGGCGTATTCATCAACGCCATATTTTTTTGCCATTGTTACAAAATGTTTTCTTCCGTCATGAAGCCTATGACAAGTGTTCAATCCGAGATTACTGCAAATTTTCTTGAATTCCCTCTCGAATAATCTGTATGTAAGAGGCATTGGATTTTTCCCGCTATAACAGTTGAATAAAAAATCACTTCCTGCTTCTGTTGAGCAATTGTAATTTTCAATTACAAAAGGTGCAATTTTGGAATGGATCGGGACAATTCGGTCTTTTCCTGCATCGGTCTTACTGCCGCCTTTAAAGGTCATTTTGTCCAAATCTACATCGGCAAGTTTAAGAGTGCATATTTCTCTTGGACGCCAACCTGAATAGCATTGTACTAAAATAATCTCGATGATCCTATTATCAGCAATGTTTTCCCAAAGTATATTTATCTCGTCATCGGAAAACGGAAAATGCGTCGCTTTAACTGTGCGGGCTTCTTTTATTAAATCGTCGGGAAGCATATAATCCCGTGAGTAGTTTTTATCGGCTAATTCGTATTCTACGGCATAATCAAGCATAAGATTAAAAATCATTTTGATAATAACTTTAGTGTTGGGTGACGCATATTTTATACCATTATTTGTATTAATGCAACTATTTTCAATGCACCCTTTAATGTGCCGTGTACGAATAGTGACTGCTTTCTTACCGTATACGGATGAACAATATCTCCACGCCGATTTTATTACTTGAGCACTGGAAGCGGATATAGTTTTGAAATGTTCCTCTGACCATTTTTCATACAATTCAGCAACTGTTATGGACCGGTCGAGGTCATAAGGATTACGGTTATACTCAACAAGAGCAGCATAAGCGTCGTTGTATGTTGGAAAATATGATTTAGGCGTTAAAGGTTTACATATAGGCTTTCCCGACACATCCTTACCAACCGTAACCATAGCACGAAATGGGTTTCTCAGATTTCTGTTTTTAATCTCGCTGATTTGTCCGAAACCGTTGGGCAAACGACGGCGTTTGTTTGTCTTTCGTCTTTTTATATTTACATCCGGTTCTTTCATAGGGTATCCGCAGTGAGGACAGTCAATGGCTTTATCGCTGATTTGAAGATTACATTCCGGGCATAAAATGAGCATTTGCATTTTCCTTTCATTTGGTGTATGATATTTAGTGTAGACTAAATTCAAGGATTTGTCAATCTCAATATTTCCAAGTATTTGACCAAAGTTTTAACCTAAGATAGAAATTGGTGAGTATTCTTGATTACACATAAAGTTTTAATATGCCCTGTTTGCGGCGGGAGCCTGAAGAAGTACGATAATGTAAAAAGAATTGTCAGAACTAAAGGCAGAAGAACATACCATATAAACGTAAAGAGGTTTTACTGTAAAAAATGCAGAAAAACACATAGGCGTGTACCATTGAACTCGCTGCCGTATAAGCAATATGAAAAAGAGATCATAGCAGGTGTTTTGGATGGCTTTATAAACTCGAACACTCTCGGATATGAAGACTATCCCTGTGAAGTGACTATGATACGGTGGAGAAAACAGTATAAAAACAGTGAATTTTAATTTAGCTTTGTTTTGGGTTACCTAAATTAGAGGCAACCCAAGCAGGCTTTTAATTTTGCGCAAAATTTGCAAGTTATATTATGGAGAAACAGATTAGCTTAGGTGGTTAAAGCAACAGTTGAAATGCTGTAGGTGATGGGGTTCGAACCCCCATACTGTTTCTTTTCATTTTTATATTTTTTCCACTCACTTTGTTTTTACAAAACGCCGTTTTATGTTTAAAATGGTAGATGAAAGGAGGTAGTGTCAAATGGAAGACATTACATTTGGTGTAGGTTCTGTACCTGTAGCCGTTGCCGCAAGAGCATTCGGCAAAGACCCCTGCTGGGTGAGAGCCGGTATTATTGCGGGGTGGCTGCCTATAGGGAGAGCCACAAGAAACGGTCAGCTTGTTACAAGTATTGACCAGATGGACAGCAAGCTCGGACGTATCAGTTATCAGATTTCCCCTAAACTTCTTTATGAGGAAACGGGGTACGTTTGGAAAGGAGAAAAAAAATGAGTACGCCGATAAGACCTGAATTGTCCGTTCAGAATGAGTATTATCTTGAACGGCACAGATATTATGAGCTGCGGCATTTTTGTCTGCAATACCCTTTATGGAAGCAGCTTTATTCCGAACTTGACGGGTACGGGGAACATGATTTGAAAAAGAAGTCCTGCACCCAACGCCCAAACACATCAAGCCCCGTTGAAGAGTGTGTAAAAAAACGGGCGTTTTACTCGGACAGGATAGAAATGGTGGAAAAATCTGCACAGGAGGCGTCCCCGGACCTTGCTAATTACTTGATAAAAGCAGTTACGGAAGACCTTAATTACGATTATCTCAAAACCGTAATGGATATTCCTTGCTGTCGGTCTGTTTATTACAAAACGTACCGCCGTTTCTTCTTTTTGCTGGACAAGGCAAGAAAATAGTAAAAAAGCATCACGCAGACAACAAAAAACGTGTTATACTTAATAATATGAAGGAGTGCCACAATCGCACATTCTGCAAATGCTTTTATGGAGAAATCCGATAAATTACCGAAAGGAGAAGCTGTAATGGACGAAAACATTAAGGAAGGTTTGGACGGAGAGATAGTTCGTGCTATTAAAGAACTGAACGATTTATCACCATCCAGCCCCGAGTACAACGATGTGGTAGACAACATTGTAAAACTGTATGAGCTTAAGATTGGCGAGGACAAATCCGTGATAGATTCGCAAAAGAACTTACACGACAGCGTCCGTCAGTACATAGCTCTCGGAGTGGATGTAATGAGTATTGTGCTGCCGCTCATATTCTACGGGTGCTGGATGAGAAGAGGATTTGAGTTCGAGCAGGAGGGAACGTTCACGTCAACGACCTTCAAGGGTTTGATGAACAAATTCAGACCTGTGAAGTGATTTGCGGAAATCTGAAAGGGGGCATTATGACGTGTCCTCTTTCTTTTTCGTAAAAATTACAATTTGTTTTATGAAAGGAGATTTAAAGCGCTTTTATCCCCTTTACAAATAATAAGGAATGTGGTAAAATAATACTACAGTCTGAAATGAAAAGGAGATAAAGCTTATGAATGAAAGCGAAAAAATTTATATTTGCAAGGAATGCGGCGAAAAAATGGAGGTTGTCGAGAACGAGGTCATATGTATGAACTGCGGTTATTCAGTGTATATTGAGGACTACGGTTTTGACGATGACGATACTTACTACGACACCTACTATGAGGCGGAAGCCTATAGTGGCAAATGCGATAATTTTCCCGAGGAGTTTCCTCCCGTAAGTGACGAGGATGAATACGGGGAATAAAATCAAAGCTTTATTTGCGGAGCAGCTCTTATAACAAGGGCTGCTCTTTTTATTTTCAGAAAGGAGCACTATGAAATATCACTTTGAAAAGCCCGCATTTTACCAGTCAATGTACGGTGAGCTTTATATTTGCAATCACCCTGTTTACAACAGCTGTACCTTGTATAAAATCGGAGATAAAGGACTTGCGGTAATACAGCAGCGGTTTAACAGCGAGACGAAAGAAACCCGATGGGAGCAAATTGACCCTTGGCTTACAGATGAAATATATCTGCATCGTGGATTCAGTGAATATTTCAGAGAGCGAAGCGGGGTTTGCAGGAACGGTATTTATCCAACCGTTACGGTTCGTCAGATAATGTGGGCTCTTCGTATGAAACCGCTGCCCAAGCAGATTTGGGAAACTGTATTTGACAGGCGTGATATTTAATTCGCAGCGTTTACATTGGCTATTATGGTAAACCAACCTATGTAAACGAAAGGAGAAGGAGTATGGACGAATTGAAACTTAGTTCTAAATTTATGAAAGGGGTGATTTCCAAAATCGTAAAAGCGATGATAAAAAAGAACTTTGGATGCGACGTCAACGTCAGTATCGAAGATTTTGGCATTACTTTTGCGGACGGAAAAGCTCACGTTCATTTAAATGCGGATGCTGAGATGAATGGCAACGAAATTACGAAATTTCTTACAACAATGGGAATTGGTTAAATCTATCGAGGGGAAGCGAATTTGTCGCTTCCCTTTTGTTTTCGCAAAATTTACAAGTTATATTATGGAGAAACAGATTGGCTCAGTTGGTTAGAGCAGCGGTGTAAAAGCCGAAGATCACAGGTTCGATTCCTGTACTGTTTCTTCTATTTTTCCTCGCTTTAAAAACAGGCGCTATTATGGAAACCTATTTTGAAAGGAGTTTTTAATTATGAAGGTTACTGTTATGGACGAAAAATATCGCGTAAAGGAGCTGCGTGAAAGGGTTAAAGAGTTCGAGGAGTCTGAATCTGAGATTTTGGAAATAAATCTCAGCGAGGACGAGCTGAACGATATATCCTTGTCAATAATTGACTACCTTGTATCGGCGATGGTCAACAGCAGCAAGATTGACGTAAAAACGATTCGCCGCAAAAATTCAGTGTTTCTGTTTCTTATTAAGAAATGATTGACTCTGGAGAGCTTGGCAACAGGCTCTCCTAAATTTTTGTAAGGGAGAGGTACTTATGAACGTATCAAAATTTCTAAAGAAGCACTCGGCAACCATTCTCAGCGTTGTCAGTGCGGCAGGTGTAGTCATCACAGCATTAACAACGGCTAAAGCGACATTAAAAGCAGACAAGCTTATCAAAGAGGCAAAAGAGGAAAAGGACGGCGAGCTTACAAAGGTTGAAGTTTTTAAGACGGCAGCTCCTGTTTATGCCGCTCCTACTGTAATGGGTGCGCTTACAATTGGCTGCATATTTGGAGCAAATGTTCTGAATAAGCGTCAGCAGGCAATGCTTACGAGTGCCTACGCCGTTGTTCACAGGGCATACGGCGATTACAAGAACCAAGTCAAAGCGATTTACGGAGAGGAAGCGCACAAGGAAATTCTCCAAAAAATAGCTGTCGAAAAGAGCAACGGAACACCGATATATGCCCCTACTTTCTGTAATAACTGCTGTTTGGATTTTGATGACTCAGACGAAGAGGAAAGGTTATTTTATGATAGCTTTTCCGAAAGATATTTTCAGTCCACCTTCAGTAAAGTTCTTCAGGCAGAGTATCATCTGAACAGAAACTTTGCTTTAGGAGGAGGTGTATGCTTAAATGATTTTTATGATTTTCTTGGAATAGCGTCCACTGACGAAGGGGAAGTTTTAGGATGGAGTGTGTACACCGGTATAAACTGGATAGATTTTAACCATGGTAAAGCTACTCTTGACGATGGGTTGGAGTGCTTCATAATTGAAGCCGCTTTTGACCCATATACGGATTACGATGGCGAAGGTGACGAGATAATCTATGCTGACCAGAGGTTCTCGGAAAAAGATTGTTAGGCATAATCGCAAAAATTACACGTCATATTATGAAAGGTGGTGAAAGAGTATGAAACCTATGAAACCCGAAACGGTTGCTATCATCGGTAAAGTTGTAAGCGTGATCGGAGTGGCGGCAACGCTGGTCGCCGATTGGGCTAACAAGCGTAATATGGATGATACGATTAAGGCAGAGGTGGCTCGTGCTCTCAGAGAACACAGAAGATGAAAAACGATGAGGTCGGTTTTGCACGGCCTCTTTTCGTTTTGATATTTTATGAAAAGGAGAAATTGCAATGAACAAACAGAAACTTTCACTTATTTTCACAGGTGTAAAAAACGCTGTGATAAGGCACTGCCCGGAGATACTTACGGGAATGGGTCTTGCAGGAATGATTACCGCAGGCGTACTTGCCGTAAAAGCAACTCCGAAAGCTATCAAGCTGATAGAGGAAGAAAAGGCAAAAAATAACAAAGAGCACCTCGGTGTAGGCGAAACAGTTAAGACAGCGGGGCTGTGCTATGTTCCCTCGGTTCTGACTGCTGCTGTGTCGGCAGCTTGTATTGTAGGAGCAAGCACCATACACAACGGACGTAACGCTGCACTGGCGGCAGCATATGCTCTTTCCGAGTCTACTCTTAAGGAGTATCAGGAAAAGGTGGTAGAAACAGTCGGAGAGAAAAAAGAGCAGGATATTAAGGACGCTGTGTCCAAGGACAAAATGGAACAGAACCCTGTAAGCACGCACGAGATAGTATTTACAAACAGCGGGAACACCCTTTGCTATGATGTCATTTCGGGAAGATACTTTACTTCCGACATTGAGAGGATAAAGCGCTGCGTAAATGAACTCAACAGGCGAATGCGGGACGAGATGTTTATTTCACTCAATGATTTCTACAACGAGGTAGGATTAAAGTCTATACCTATAGGCGAGAATGTGGGCTGGAACATTGACAAAGGGTACATAGAGCTGTATTTCAGTTCCCAGCTCACCGATGACGAGCGTCCGTGTGTGGTAATCAATTACTCCACTGCGCCTAAGTACGGTTACGGAAGTGGGATGTATCTGAGCTGATGCTGTTAATCTTCGCAAAGTTTGCAACGTCTTTTATGGAGAAAATCCATTATATTTTGAAAGGAGTCTAAAGACTTATGGAAAACGAGATCATTATGAACGAGATGAACGAAGAGGTTATTGACGAGGTGGTTGTACCTGCGGTAGAGGCAGCGGAAACCTATTGCTCACACAGCAGCAAGTCTAAGCTTGTACCTATTCTTGGCGTAACGGCTCTTATCGGAGCCATTGCAGCAGGGGTAGTTTTCTACAGGAAGAGGCGCAGAAAGAGCAATAGCGGTGAGCCTGCGACGCAGTTCAATTGTGTCATTGACCTTGACGAAAACGACGGCGATGATGGCGAGGAAGAAACGGAAGACAACTGAAAAGGATTTTTAAAAGCGGAGAGGACGCCGGTAACACGGCGTTTTCTCTTTTAATTTTATGTAAAGGAGAATGCTTGTGACTAATTACCAATCGAATTCTCACCGTTCCAAGAATGCGAATGCAGGGCGCACAATCATTGACATTGATTCTGAGGGAAAGGTGAAAAAAGTAGTTACCGGTAAAGTCCGGACAAAGAAAAAGACGGGTATCAGACGCTTTGCCGAGGCTTTTATCGTTGAGGATATGCACAATGTGAAGGATTATCTGATAATGGACGTGCTTCTGCCTAAGATCAAAGAAACGGTTCTTACAATTGCCACTACGGGTCTCGCTATGGCGCTTTGCGGAGAAAAGGAAAAGAACCGCAATGCAAACACGTCTAAGGTTTCATACGGCGGATTTTACAGCCGCCAAAACCGTGATGATGACCGTTATAGGACACAGCCAAAATCGGTCCACGATTACAGCGACATTATATTTGACAGCCAGGCGGATGCAATGGAGGTTTTGCGCCGTCTTGACGAAACCATTACTGCTTACGGCATAGCGACAGTTGCTGACTTATATGATGCTGTCGGTGTAACGTCCGATTACACAGCCGAAAACTACGGCTGGACAGATTTAAGGGGAGCAAAAGCGATAAGAGGCGTAGACGGCTGGGAGCTTCGTCTTCCGAGAGCAATGCCTATCGACTGAGCAAACCGCTAATTTATATTTTAAAAAAGGAGTTAAAGAATATGAGTAAAATAAAAACTATTTTGGGCAATGCATCCTTTGCGCTGAAAAAGCACAGCCCCGAGATATTTATCGCAGCCGGGATAATCGGCACGGTAACCGCAACCGTTATGGCGTGCAAGGCAACAACAAAGCTTGAGGGGATACTGTCCGAGTCGAAAGAAAAGCTGGACGCTGTTCACGATATGTCGGGCAAAGATATTCTCGGTAATTCTTACAGCGAGCAGGATGCAAGGCGGGACACCTTTATCATTTACAGCAAGACCTGTGTTCAGCTGGTAAAGCTTTATGCTCCGTCTGTACTTTTGGGTGTAATTTCCATAAGCAGTATCCTTGCTTCCAATGATATTCTGAGGAAAAGAAATATGGCTCTTGCTGCCGCATACGCAACTGTTGATGAGGGATTTAAAGCCTATAAGAAGCGTGTTGCGGAGCGTTTCGGCGAGGAGATTGAAAAGGAAATAAGGTACAATCTCAAATCGGCGGATATTGAGGAAACCGAGACCGATGAAAACGGAACCGAAAAAACAGTCACCAAAACAGTAAAAGTTGCCGATACGGCTGTTGAAAACAGTCCTTATGCAAGGTTCTTTGATGAAAGTTCTCCGTATTGGGAAAAAGACAGCGAGTACAACCTTATGTTCCTCAAAACTCAGCAGTCATATGCCAATGATAAACTCCGAGCAAACGGTCGGCTGTTCCTTAACGAGGTTTATGATATGCTCGGAATACCCAAGACGAAAGCCGGGCAGGTCGTAGGCTGGACTTATAATGAGAAAAATCCCACAGGCGATAATTATGTGGATTTCGGCATTTATGACTGCTACAGCACTGCACATCGTGATTTTGTGAATGGTTATGAACGTGCTATCCTGCTTGATTTCAACGTTGATGGCAATATCTGGGATATGTGGCACGGGCTTGATGAGAAGGGTTCGGGAAATCCAAACAGGGATATGTTCGATTATCCTGATACATTGCCGTTTTAAAATAAGAAAGGAGAGTTTTACCAATGAATATCAAGACCATAATGGCGGCTTGTTTTGCCGTCCTTTGCGTTGCTATCCCCGGCGGGCAGGTTTTTTCTGCGGCAAACGATGCAAAAGAGCTTACGATAGACGTAAGCGACTATGAACAGACACGAGTGATAGACGATATGACAAATTCCATTAACACTGCGGACACAGAGAAGGAAAATCTTCTTTCCAAGGAATAGATTGAACTTATCGCTTTGATGACTGTAGCTGAGGTCGAAGGAGAGCCGGAAAAGGTTCAGCGGCTTGTCATTGACACTGTTTTAAATCGTGTTGACTCAGAACATTTTCCCGATACGGTCAATGATGTCATCTGGCAGCCTAAACATTTTACAGTAATGTGGAATGGGCGGGCGGAGCGCTGTGAAGTGCAGGATGATATTTGTTCCCTTGTTGAAGAGGAGCTTAAGGAGCGAACAAACAGCGACGTGATATTTTTCCGTTCTTCCCATTACAGCGAGTATGGAGAACCGCTTTTTAAGGAAGGCTCGGTATATTTCTCAAGCTACAACTAATACGAAAGGTGTGTTTGTATGAACAACAGCGTTATATTTGTTTCTTGCGCACTGGCAGCAATGTCGGGGATTTGTTTCATAACAGGTCTGGCAGTGCTGTCGGGCGGGAGGGATAGGTAATGAATTACGAGGATTTTATAGACTTGCTGGATTTTTCTCTTGATACCAAGAGAAAACGGCATATTATAGGCGGTGTTTTAATGAGCATATCCTTGCTTTTCGGCGGACTTGCTATCACTGCTATAACTTTAGATAGGGAGGTCAATAATGAGTAAGATATTTGCATTTTTAGCTGGCGCTGCGATAGGTGCAGCTGTAATGGCCGTGTATTATCAGACAGCATATGACAGGACTTTGACCGAGATTGAGGCCGAGCCGGATAGGGCTGAAGACTATAAAACTTATACACCAAATGAACCTAAAGACGATAAGCCGGTGACAAATAACGGTCCGTATCGCATAGACGGGCAGGATTTCAGCGAGAAAAGCGACTATACGACAGGAACTCTTTTCTATTATAGTAACGGCATTCTGACCGACAGTGACAACAAAGTAATTGATATTCATTGCGACATAAAAGATTTACTAACATCAAAGGAAATCGAAACGGGATTGATTGATGGTTGTGGGGATACTCTTTACTTAAGAGATGATAAGGAAAGAATCGACTATGAGGTTCTTATGGTTGACGACGCTTTTGAGGACGAAGAAGGGACTGTCGGCACATGACAAGATGCGAACTCAAAAGCGATTACTTCAAGTGGCTGTGCAGTTTGGTATGCGATGCCGAATATATTGGCAGACGTTCTTACAAAAGGCTTTTGGAACGCCTCGACCAAGAGGAATTTACATATTTCATAGGTCTTGACGGAAATCGTGCAGAGGACGGTATTGACCTGCGTTATCGCTTCGGATATGAATGCGGCATATCGGATTCGGTCATATCGTCCTATCTGGACGACCGCTCGTGCAGTGTTCTTGAAATGATGGCAGCGTTATCCTTGAGGTGCGCCGAACAGATAATGGACGACCCCGAGCAGGGGGCGAAGCCCGGGAGATGGTTTTGGTCGATGGTAAAAAATCTCGGTTTATGTACTATGACCGATGCTCATTTCGACGAAATGCTTGTGGAAAAGGCGCTTTTCCGATTTCTTGAACACCGTTACAAATGTAATGGAGAGGGAGGATTATTCACTGTAAAAAATTTTCGCAGTGATATGCGAACCACCGAAATATGGTGCCAGATGATGTGGTATCTTAATGAGGTTAATAACCAATAGGAAAGGAGAAATACCATGAAGAATAAAGCAGATTACATAATTGTTGTTTACGGCAAGAATCCGTCGTGGGAACGTTGTCGCAAACTGGAAGGTTTTATATTTTTGACTGCGGCTGTCGCTATTTGCTTTGCGGCATTAAAGGTTTACGAAACCGAAAGGGTTGAAATGAAAAATGGCTGACTTCTTTATAGTTTCAACCCGACCTACGAAAAGAGGCATAGTGGAAGTATATCCTCGGTTTGTGGTTGGGCGATCGTCAGACCTTATGGTACGGGGAGGGGATTTTTATGCGGTATGGATACAAGAACGTGGCTTATGGTCAACTGACGAGCAGGACTTGCTTCGATTGATTGATCGAGAGCTTGATATTTATGCCGAAGAGAATAAATCCCGTATAGAGGGAAATGTACACATTCTGCATATGTGGGACGCCGAGTCAGGCATGATAGACAGGTGGCACAAATACTGCCAAAAGCAGCTGCGTGACAACTTTCATATGCTCGACGAGAAATTGATATTCTCAAACACCGAGGTATGCAAAGAAGATTACGCCAGCAAACGGCTGCCTTACCCCTTAGAGTCCTGCGAAACACCTGCCTACGAGCGCCTGATGTCTGTTTTATATTCTCCCAAAGAAAGGAAGAAGATAGAGTGGGCTATAGGCGCAATTGTTGCAGGCGACTCAAAGGTGCTTCAGAAGTTTATGGTGCTCTATGGTGCGGCGGGAACAGGAAAATCCACTGTTCTCGGTATCATAGAGCAGCTGTTTACAGGGTACTACTCTGTATTCGACGCCAAGGCATTGGGTTCGTCCAATAACGCTTTCGCCCTTGAAGCGTTTAAATCAAACCCTTTGGTCGCAATTCAACACGACGGCGACCTTTCGAGGATTGAGGACAATACGAGGCTTAACAGCCTTGTTTCTCATGAGATGATGAGCGTTAATGAAAAATTCCGAAGCGCTTACGCTAACAAATTTAAAGCATTTTTGTTTATGGGCACTAACAAGCCCGTAAAGATTACGGACGCTAAATCGGGACTTATCCGACGACTCATTGACGTTACTCCCTCGGGAAACAAGCTGTCGGGGGCAGAGTACAAAAAGGTAATGGAGCAAATTCCGTTCGAGCTTGGCGGAATTGCTTCTCATTGCTTGAATGTCTATCAAAGCGACCCCGGTGCCTACGACAATTATATTCCGACAGCAATGCTTGAATCTTCCAACGACTTCTATAACTACGTTCTCGACAGTTATTTTGTGTTCAAAAAAGAGGACGGAGTTAAAATGAAGCAAGCTTGGGAAATGTACAAGCACTACAATGAAGAGGCGAAAGTGACGTTCCCTTATCCCCAAAGGCTTTTCAAGGAGGAGCTTAAAAACTATTTCCTTGATTACGAGGAACGCCACACGCTTCCCGACGGAACTCGTGTTCGGAGCTATTACTCGGGGTTTAAGTGCGAAATCTTCGACGGCACAGACAGCTCCGATGAAAGGGAAAACGAACCGAAGCAAGTGCAGCAAACACCGCCTGCTTTGATATTTTCCGAGCAAGCCTCTCTGTTTGACAGGGAGTGTTCCGATTGTCCCGCTCAGTATGCAAGCGACGGCGGAACGCCGATTCGGAAATGGTATAAAGTTACCAAAACGCTTTCGGAAATTGACACGGGAAAACTCCATTACGTTAAGCCCCCGGAAAATCATATCGTAATAGACTTTGATATTCCGGGAGATAACGGTAAAAAGAGCCTCGAAAAGAATATTGAAGCCGCAGCTAAGTTTCCGCCGACCTACGGCGAGCTCAGCAAAAGCGGAGCAGGCATTCATTTACATTATATTTACACAGGCGACCCGCAAAAACTAAGCCGCATTTATGAAGACCATATTGAAATAAAGGTCTTTACGGGCAACGGCTCGCTGCGGCGTATGCTGACAAAATGCAATGATGTTCCTATTGCAAAAATCAGCTCGGGTCTGCCCTTGAAAGGAGATGATAAAGTGGTAAATTGGGAGGGCGTCAAACACGAAAAGGTATTGCGAACTATGATACACCGAAACCTTAACAAGGAGTATCACGGTGCAACAAAGCCCAGCGTGGATTATATTCATGCGCTTCTTGAAGACGCCTACAACGGCGGTGTTAGTTATGATGTTACCGACTTGCGTAACAAAGTTTTGGCTTTTGCGGCGGGAAGCACTAACAACGCCGACTACTGTATAAAACTGGTGAACAAAATGAAGTTCAAATCAGAGGAAACATCCGAGAACACCGACAGCGATGGGGCATTGATATTTTATGACGTTGAGGTTTTCCCGAATCTCTTCCTCGTAAACTGGAAAGTGCAGGGCGAAGATAAGAAAGTCGTCCGAATGATAAACCCGAAGCCGGCGGAGATCGAAGAACTTCTGAAATTCTGTCTTGTTGGCTTTAACTGCCGACGGTATGATAATCATATCCAGTATGCTGCCCTTATGGGCTACGATAACGAGCAGCTTTATAAGCTGTCTCAAAAAATCATAAACGGCAAACCCGACTGTTTCTTTGGAGAGGCTTATAACCTTTCCTACACAGACGTATATGACTTTTGCTCGAAAAAGCAGTCCCTGAAAAAATGGGAAATCGAGCTTGGCATTCACCACAAAGAGCTTGGTTTGCCGTGGGACAAACCTGTACCCGAGGAGCTTTGGCCGACTGTTGCAGAATACTGCGATAATGACGTCCTTGCTACCGAGGCAGTCTTTAACGCACGTCAGGCGGACTGGACCGCACGGCAGGTTTTAGCAGACGTGGCGGGAATGACTGTGAACGACACAACCAATACTCTGACCACCCGAATTATATTTGGCAGCAACCGTCATCCGCAGGATAGCTTTAACTATCGGAATATGGGCGAGGTCACAGACAAGACTTCTCCCGCCATCATTGATGAAAACAATGTTTTTCACGACCATATCGGTGATGAACAGTTCACATTGTTTGATGAAAAAAACCGACCCGTGTTTCCCGGATACAAGTTCGAGTGCGGTAAATCCATTTACCGTGACGAGGAAGTCGGCGAGGGCGGTTATGTATATGCCGAACCCGGAATGTATTCGGATGTCGCTTTGCTTGATATTGCTTCTATGCACCCTTCGAGCATAGTAGCCGAAAATCTCTTCGGAGATGAGTACACCGCTCGCTTCAAGGAAATTCTTGATGCCCGAATTGCAATAAAGCATAAGGATTTCGATACAGCGAGAAAAATGCTGGGCGGAGCGCTTGCAAAATATCTGAATGATGAAAATGCAGCGGCGGACCTGGCTCAGGCACTGAAAATTGCAATCAATTCCGTTTATGGCCTCACGTCAGCGAACTTCGACAACCCATTCCGTGACAAGAGGAACGTTGACAACATTGTTGCCAAGCGTGGGGCTCTGTTTATGATAAACCTCAAACACGAGGTTCAGACACGAGGCTTCACTGTGGCACACATCAAGACCGACTCAATAAAGATTCCCAATGCAACTCCCGAAATAATCGAGTTTGTCAACGAGTACGGCAAGGCATACGGTTACAACTTTGAGCACGAGGCTACATATGAGAAGATGTGTCTTGTAAATAACGCTGTGTATATTGCGAAGTACAAGGATGGCAAGCACGCAGGAGAGTGGACAGCAACGGGAACGCAGTTTGCAGTTCCGTATGTGTATAAGACCCTGTTCAGCAAGGAAGATATTTGTTTCGACGATATGTGCGAAACAAAGTCGGTCAACTCGGCTTTATATTTGGATATGAATGAGGGGCTTCCCGAAGATGAACACAACTATCACTTCGTTGGTAAAGTCGGCCAGTTCTGTCCCATTAAAGCAGGCTGCGGAGGCGGTTTGCTTATGCGGGAAAAGGACGGCAAGTATTATGCGGCTTCAGGCACGAAAGACTATCGCTGGCTGGAGTCTGAAATGGTGAAAAGTCTTTCAAAAGAAAGTGACATTGACCGTACTTATTATGATAAGTTGGTGAACGACGCTTATGAAACCATATCGAAGTATGGCGACTTCGAGTGGTTTA
Source organism: uncultured Ruminococcus sp. (assembly GCA_964523835.1). GTDB lineage: Bacteria > Bacillota > Clostridia > Oscillospirales > Ruminococcaceae > Huintestinicola. Next base: position 40,913 of record CAZGAZ010000012.1, on the reverse strand, counting down.
TTTCTTAAAAATTTTATATTTGTAAAGGAGTAATGAATTATGGCAAATAACAACAGACCCAGCATTCTTAACATTGAGAATGCAAAAATCATTTTCAGAAATTTTAAAGGCGAGGACACTAAGTTCTCCAAAGGGCTGCGCAGTTTCAGCGTAGTTATTGATGACCCTCAGAAAGCGCAGCAGCTTTTGGACGACGGCTGGAATGTTAAGATTTTAAAGCCTCGTGAAGAGGACGATATACCAACCCACCACATTCAGGTGGCAGTTTCCTTTGAGCATGTGCCGCCAAAGATATTTATGATAACGGGCAGCAGCGGACGCAAGAAGAAAACGCTTCTTGATGAGGAGAGCGTAGCCGCTCTTGATTATGCAGATATTTCCAATGCGGACGTGTCTATAACGCCGTATTCGTGGGAAGTGAACGGAAAAAGCGGGGTCAAGGCGTATCTCAAAACCCTCTATGTCACTATTGAAGAGGACGAGTTTGCGAGCAAGTACGATTTTGACGGTCAGAACAACGACGACCTTCCGTTCTGAGATTAACCGATAACTAAATGCAGAAAGGATTGATATTTATGGCAGATAACGAAAAGATTTACTCGGTATACATATATGACGAGGAAAGCCGCTGCGAGCAGCCTATGAGATGTCTTGCGGCGAATGAGGACGAGGCGAGGAAAAAGGGTGAGTGGTACATCAATGCCTGGTCACTTGTTGGCGGAAAAATCACCAAGATTGAGGAGAACAAGTTTCAGATTGGTGAACTGTACACCACTGCCGGCGTTGACAGTAAAATGCAGGAGAACAGCGGCTTTTCCTCATTTGTGTACAACTGTGTAAACAGGTTCATTGACCTTGACTGGGGCGATACCTGCGAAGAAGACGCTAAATCAAACGAAGAGGCTCTGCTTGAGGGTAACAGGGTTCTTGCGGTGTATAACTACAAGAAAACAGACGAAAAAATCTGGATAATTACCGAGGCGGACAGGTCTGTTACAACAGTCCTGTTCCCTGAAGAATACTGAGGTGAATTTTATTGTGAAAAATCTTTGGATAAACAATACCGGTCTTCTTTTCCGAAATTTTAGCGGTGAAGTAAGTAAGTATAATACTATGGGGGATCGCACTTTTAGTGTTATTATCCCTACATATGCAGCACCTGAAAAACTTATAAAGGACGGTTGGAATATAAAGACATTCCATTCGCACCATACGACGGACGGCGAACCTATATATTATCTTAACGTGACAGTAAAAAATGACCCTGAGTGGGTAGGTCCTCAAATATCAAAAATATTTGTCTATACAGATGAGAACGAGATATATCTTAACAGCGGAGATGTAGGTTTTCTCGACTATATTAAGATAAAGAGCGTTGACGTCGTTCTTCATCCTTACCAGTGGAACTTTAATGGAAAGAGCGGCATTAAGGCATATCTCAAGCGAATGATTATTCGGATTGATTATAATGGCAAGTGTATGGATTATATTGATAATCTCAAGAACGTTTTAGGTTTACATTCTCCATCAAAGGAGCAATTTCAGAAAATTCAGAAAGGAAATGATACAAATATGAATGGTTTAATAGATGCCCTGAACAATCTGACAGAGGCTTTTATTGGCGGTGCTGTTTCGTCATATATGAGCATAAAGGACGTGATATTTAACGATCCTGCGACCATAGTGATGTGGTCGGATGGCAGCAAGACAGTCGTAAGGGTTGCGGAGGGCGAAACGTTTGACCCGGAAAAAGGTTTGGCTATGGCTATTTCCAAGAAGCACTTTGGCAACTGCGGTAACTACTACAACTGCTTTAAGAAATGGCTTCCAAAAGGTGAAGGTGAAAAAAATGGGAATACCATTTTATGATTATCAAATTGAAGCCGTTAAAAAGATGAAAAACGGCTGTATCCTTTGCGGCGGGGTAGGCAGCGGTAAATCACGAACTGCTATTGCTTACTATTTTGTTCAAAACGGTGGGGGTATCGGCACGGACGAGTATGTTCATATGGATGACCCGCCGCAAGACTTGTATATAATAACTACTGCTCGCAAGCGGGATACTTTGGAATGGGAGGGTGAATTGTCACCCTTTCTTCTTTTGCCTCCCAATAACCTTTACAGCCATTCTGTTGTAGTGGACTCTTGGAACAACATCAGCAAGTACGCTGACGTCAAGGATGCGTTCTTTATATTTGACGAGCAGCGTGTGATTGGCAACGGGGCTTGGGTAAAGGCATTTCTTAAAATCGCCAAAGCGAACCAATGGATACTGCTTTCTGCCACCCCCGGGGATACCTGGATGGATTATATTCCCGTATTTATTGCAAACGGTTTTTACAAGAACCGTACCGAATTTATACGGGAACATGTTGTCTACAGCAGAACAAGTAAATTTGCAAAAGTAGACCGCTACATAAACACCGGCAGGCTCATCCGGCTTCGGAACAAAATCCTTGTCAATATGGATTTTGACCGTAAAACGGAAGCACGTCACGAGGATGTATATGCGGATTATGATATTTTGGCATACAAAAATCTTGTCAAAAACCGCAAAAATCCTCGGACAGGCTTACCTATCAAAAACGCAGGCGAGTTATGCTACGAACTGCGGAGATTGGTAAATTCCGATGAGTCAAGGCAGGTATTGCTTCTTGAGTTTCTTGAGAAGCACCCCAAATCAATTATATTTTACAATTTCGACTACGAGCTGGAGATTTTGAAAAATCTCGGCTTTGCCGATGGAACAGAGGTCGCTCAGTGGAACGGGCATAAACATCAGCCTGTTCCCAAAGGCGACAAATGGGTGTATCTTGTTCAGTATACCGCTGGCTGTGAGGGGTGGAACTGTATCTCGACCGATACGATTATATTCTACTCCGAAAATTATTCCTATAAGGTAATGGTTCAGGCAAGCGGGCGTATTGACCGGCTTACGACGCCGTATTCGGTGCTGTATTATTACCATTTCAAGTCAAGGTCAAACATAGACCTTGCAATTGCTAAGGCACTTCACGGTAAAAAGCAGTTCAATGAAAATAGGTATGGAAACTCCATTTTAAAGAACGGCTGATTTATATTTTCAGAAAGGAGGCACGGCATTGGAGAAAAAGTACATCTACAAGATCATAGTCCAAGGAAAAATGACAGAGTATGAAGGTCACGAAAAATCTACTCCTGAGGGTATGGTTCGATGTATCATGTGCTGGTATATGACCGATACGATATTTGTGGTCATTGACCCGTCTTATAACATCAGCATTTTTCAGAAAGTTGCGTCACCCGATCCTATAAAAGGGTATTCTGAGCTTGTGAACTACATTGAGAAGCTCAAGAGCGAATAATTTTATATTTTGAAAGGAGAATTATAACTACAATGAACGAAAGCATAAAAGTGGAAGAAGTGTGTGCAATGCTCCACAGTATAGGCGGATGTGATGCCGAGAGCGGGAGTTTTGCCGATGGATGGGACAGCGCTATTAACACTGCCATCGAGGAGGTAATAGCTATTTCAAAAACTCCTGTTGGTAAACAGTCCATTAACGGTATTGACGACGGCGGAGAGCGTATGTCATACGGTGAGGGTAGGGCGATGAGAGAGCCGTCTGAAGGGAAAGGGCGTTACGACCTTATAACTCCTTTTGGGCTTGCTCGTCTTGCAAAATGGTATGAACTTGGTGCACAGAAGTATTCTGACCGTAACTGGGAAAAAGGAATGCCGTTTTCAAGGTGTATTGACTCTGCCAAGCGGCATATTGACAAGTACATAATGGGTATGAAGGACGAAGATCATCTTTCAGCGGCTGTCTGGAACCTTCTTTGTATTATTCATTTCGAGGAACTGGGTATGACTGATCTTAATGACTTGCCGTGTTATCTTTATCTGTGGCAACTCAAACCGGGTCTTGAAGAAATTAAGCACTCACCCGAAATACTCCAAGAGAATTTTGCACAAGAGTGGAAGAGTGCTGTTGATGCTGCTATTGGGGCAATCGCAAAAAATCCTGCTGTGGAGGTAGCGAAAAATGACGATCAATAACGCAAATATAAAATCTTTTAACAGTATTGATGTCCTCAATAAAGCTAAACCGAAACCGTGTCCGTTTTGTGGAGGCAACGAAATTGAGCCGCGTATAAAGAGGCTAAACCCATACATGCTTGGCATTCGTGTCAGCTGTAGTGAGTGTTCGTGCTCGATTAATCTGAGGTATGGACGAGAACAGGGCTACTTTGATAATATGTTTGACAGTGCAGCTCTGTTGTTAGGGGAACGGTCAGAACTTTTGAATAAGGCGATAGAAGTCTGGAATAGAAGAACAGGAGGTTGATATTTATGATAAAAATTGAAAGAACAGAAACCACAGGTTGGAAGCACGCTGTCAGAGGTATGCGCAATCCTATGAACAGCTGGGACAAGTCTGATAGCGGGTTCTTTGATAAGATAATTTGCGACCATTACAGTGAGTGCCCCTCATATGCAGGTGATGTTTGTATGGAGCAGGAATTCAGACGTGGTCTTGAAATGCCTTGCCACCTCGGCCCAAACGACTACAAACTTATGATGGAGCTGGCTAAGAACGACTCGGTTCACGCCAAGTACCGCCGTATGATATCGGTTTATGCCGATATTACCGCTCCGCTGTACTGGTGGAAAGAATTCGATACATACAAGGTGGGCACAGTCGCAAACTCCTGCTCCACTATGCACAAGATACAGGAGAAAGAGTTTGTTTTTGACGACTTTTCTTTTGAAGGCATAAAGGACGAGGATATTTATGCGGGCGGTTCCTCTACTGATATTAATGCGAATAAGCTTGTTGGCAGAATACTCGACTGCCTTAATGCCTTAAGAGATGCTTTTCTCCGCACTAACAATAAATCCTACTGGTATCAGATGATACAGCTGCTGCCGTCCTCGTACAATCAGAAACGTACAGTTATGATGAATTACGAGGTGCTGGCTGGTATTTATATTTACCGAAAGGATCATAAGCTGGACGAATGGCGGGATTTCTGCAAGTGGATAGAAACTCTCCCGTACAGTGAGATAATTACTTTGAAGGAGGAGGTCGATACAAGTGAACGACCATAATAAGGCTGCTGGGAGATATGACTCCGCTATAATCAGACACAACAACAGTCTGGTGAACTGCCCGTCCTGTATTTACAGGGAAATTTTCGACGGCTACATAGGCTGCGGTTATGTGTTTGCTACCGATAAAATAAGGCGTTGTCCTCCGGATAAGGGATGTACGGAATATTGTGACGGGGAGCCGGTATCGTGGATGAGGAGCTATGCCGCCAGGAGAGGAGTGTAAATGAAATGAAAATTAATGTTACAGGTGAAATGTCTCAGCAGGAGATAGACCATTACACCAAATACTGCCTTGACAAGTACAAGGACAAGCATGTCGAGGCGATTGATATTAAGGTCGACGAGAACGACAAGAACTACGTTGAATTGTCGGTCGACTTTAGCGAAATGCCGTTTGAGCGTATTAGGCGTATTACCGGATATTTGGTGGGGACACTCGACCGGTTTAATGACGCTAAGCGTGCTGAGGAGCACGACAGGGTCAAGCATAATTTGTAAAGAATAGGTGTGTTCGCATGATTTACAAGCTCTATTGTGAAAGGAGGTGATTTCGATGAAGGATTTCATAGCTATGAACGCTAAGCAGTTAGACCTGTGTCTGAAAATGCTTTTCGCCGAAGGTATTGAGCCTGCCGTTAAAACTTTAAGAAACGGTAAAGGCAAGATATATTACCGTATCGGTGTCAACATTGACGATGCTACTTATAACAAGCTCAGCGAACGTTATAGCATTATGATATCCTGATAATTGTTCCCCCCTGGCAGGTAAAGAGTCTTTTTCACAAAGGCTCTTTACTTTTTGGGAACAATATGTTATAATGATAAAAAGGAGGTTGATATTTATGTATACCGTTCATCACCAAGGCTGTAAACCCGTTAAGATTAATGGCAAATGGGAGCTTGAGGATTTTGAGTATGACGAGGAATTCACAGACGACCAAGTGCGGGATTGCGATATGTGTACCTGCTGCGGTTTTACGGCATACCCCGAATGCAAGGAATGGTGCAACAGTTGGAAACCCGGTTCAAGAGCGTGAACTTTATCAAGGCTGAGAGAAATCTTGGCCTTTTAATTTTATTTTTTGAAAGGATTTATTGTGTATGAATACTATTTTAAAATTCTTACCAAGAAAATTCCTGTTTTCTCTTGACAAAATCAACTTTCACGGTTATAACGTAACTGTGAAAGGAGGTTTGTCCATGGACGGAGAAAATGAACTGATACATAACGGCGACATCGGAACGGGAAAACTATTTAATTTATATTCCCAAATACTTAAATCAAGCGACCATTCTCTTGATAATTACAAAGAGATTATCGAAAATACAAATGTTTCCGATGAAATCCGCAGCAAAGCAATTGAATGCTGCAAAGAATGCGAACGCAACAAGCAGGAAACAAAGAAGCTTATTGTCAATGCGACCGTTGCGATATCGGCAATGCTTATATTCGCCGCTGTAATGGCGGGCAAGCGTTATTAATGCGATTTCTAACACTTAAGGGCTAAGGGCTGAGAGAAATCTCGGCCTTTTAATTTTATATTCTGAAAGGAGAAATTTTAAATGATAAAATTGTTGATAATACTTAAAATCGGGACAGCAATTCCGCAATCGACCCGTTCTGTCACCGTTGAAGGTGTCACAAAATATGGGGTTTTGCCCGAAGCGAATGGGAACAATATATTTTATTATGAGAAATATGGCAGCAGGTCATATATACCGTGTGAAAATGTTGTTTTCTTTGGTGATTACGAGTGGTGCAGCGATTTAAGAAAAATTTAAAGGAAGGATATTTTATATGAACGAAACAACAAAAACCTGTGACCTTATGATAATATTAACAGGTGAACTGTGCAGACATGCAGGCAGGGTCAAAATCGTAAAAGACGTTAGCCGCTATGGGCTTCTCGAATGCAGCAACAGTAACAGCCAACCGGTTTACGTTTATAACAAAGACGGCAGGGATACATATATTCCGTGCAACAGCGTTTTATATTTTGGTATTCCCGACGAGTCGTTCAACAAGAAAAAGAAATCTGACGACAGCGAGCAGGTATCATGAAAGCACGGGTAAGTTTGCCCGTTGTCAGCAAGGCGGCTATGGACAGAGAGATAAAACGTCAGCTTGCAGAATATGACCGGGCGCACGCTTTGGAGATTGACGCTATGGTTTTGTGGGTGCTGCACGACAAATTCGGCTTCGGGAAAACACGCCTCAAGAAATTCTTTGACGAGTTCGCAGGGGCAGTTGACGAACTGCTGGAATGGTATGAGATGGATACGTCCGACCAGTCGTGGATATGCACCCATAAGCTCAAAGAAATAGGCGTTGATGTGGAGCAATGGGATTGGGAAAGAGATGAGGGCGCACAGAAAACATAGAGTATTATGGAACCGAAAGGTTACTACTTAATGAAACGAGGTCTGTTATTATGGACAAGAAAAACAAGGTGCTGGGATTTATCAAGGAGCATAAAACCGAGATTATTACAGCGGGAACAGTTGTATTGACAGGAGCAGCGTTGGTTGTACTGTATAAAAAAGTTCGCTCTGATGAAGGGCGGGTATTAACTGTACCAGACGAACTGAAAGAGTTGGTAACTGGTATGTGGATAGGCAGTAAAGGTGATTACATAATGGCTATAACCCCCGATATTCCTGTTGATGCGGCCGAGGTGCTGTGTGAGAAATTGAAGCAGCTTCCGGAAATTGACAGCACCGGTGAAGTTCAGATGTTAATGGCATACAAAAGAATAAAGTAGTTACATAAGTGTTCAGAGGGCTTGGCAACAAGTCCTCTTATTTTTGCATTTCGCACAGAAAACAGTCACTATTACGGAAGAAATTCCACATTATATTTAAGGAGGTAATTTTATGAAAACAGTACCTGTAGATGAGATTCCGGAGGTTAAACGCTGTGGAAGGCACGATTTAAAGGATTTTTTGAAAGGATTTGTAGACGGAAAAAATTCGACCGTAAGAGTCGATTTTACCGAGCGTGATTACAAGCACGTCAAAAGTTGTTATCAGTGCCTGTGGGGCGGTATAAAACTTCACGGTTATAATATCAAGGTAATGAAGAGAGGAGATGAGGTATACTTGAAGAAAATGTGATATTTCAACCAAGGGCCTTTGGCAACAAGGGCTCTTAAATTTTGCCCGCTTTTGGTTTGGAAAAATGGGTTCTGCCCACTTTTATATTTGGTTTTGTGGGTTTTATGGCCACTTTGTTCACATAATATTCATATATTGACGGCTTTTGTTGGCCATTTGCCCACTTTCTGCCCACTTTTTAAAATAAAAATGGCCAGTGAAAAATGCCTAAACATAGCCTTTTGTGGACTCTCTGGCCACTTTTCCATTTATTTTTACTATTTAATTGCGATAAAAAAGTAATAAAAATATAGTAATATGCGGGTAAAAAGTGGGCATTTGACCAAAGGTGAAAAATCGCATAAAAAACATAGACTTTTATGAAGAGAGAGCCTCAATGCGGACAGCATTTGCTTTCTCTTTTTATATTTTCAAAAAAGGAGTGCGAGCTTCATGCGTGCCGAAAGAGAGTTTCAAAGCGCACTTATCAAGGAGCTTAAGCTTATATTTCCCGGGTGTATGGTGATGAAGCTTGATTCGTCATATATTCAAGGCATACCCGACCTTTTGATACTTTACAAAAACCGGTGGGCGGCTTTGGAATGTAAAAGAAACAAGTCCGCCGCCAAGCAGCCGAACCAAGAATGGTATGTGGAGAAAATGAATGAAATGTCATTTTCCAGATTTATAAATCCCGAAAATAAGGAGGATGTTTTAAATGAACTTCAACAAGCATTTGAACTATGAGGGCAGGCACGCTTTTATGAGCGCCTCGAAGTATCACTGGATAAATTACAGTGATACGCAGATAGCGGAGGCGTATAAGAAATCGCTTGCGGTACAGAGAGGAACAGAGCTTCACGAGTTTGCTGCAAACTGTATTAGGCTCAGACAGAAGCTTAAGACTTGCAGAAAAACACTTAATATGTATGTGAACGATGCTGTGGGTTTCAGAATGACGCCCGAACAGATATTGTTTTATTCGGAGAACTGCTTCGGTACAGCGGACGCTGTTTGCTTCAGAGATGACTTGCTACGTATTCATGACCTTAAAACAGGTACTACCCCGGCGCATATGGAGCAGCTTATAATTTATGCTGCTTTATTTTGTCTGGAGTATAATATTAAACCGTGCGACATAGGGATAGAGCTGCGTATTTATCAGTCAGACAACGTTGATATTTTTACTCCGAATGCGCAGGACATTATGCCTGTTATGGACAAGATAGTGACCTTTGATAAAATCATTTCCAAGATAAGGGAAAAGGAGGAACTGTGATGAACCCGATAGCAGATGATATTCTGGCGCACTATGGAATGCCGAGACGTTCGGGGCGTTATCCGTGGGGGTCGGGCGAAAATCCGTATCAGCACAGCGGTGATTTTCTGAGCCGTATCGACGAGCTGAAAAAACAGGGTTTGTCAGACACGGAGATTGCGAAAACACTGGATATGAGTACAACTCAATACCGTGCGATGAAATCTATTGCAAAATCGGAACGCCGTCAGCTTGACGTAGCAACAGCCAAAGGACTTCGTGAAAAGGGGCATACACTCTCGGAGATAGCAGAAAAGATGGGTTATCCAGGAGAATCGTCTATACGCTCCCTGCTCAATGAAAAATCAGAGGTTCGTATGACCGCTGCTCAAAAAACAGCAGATTTCCTAAAAAAGCAAATTGAGGAAAAAGGAATTATAGATGTCGGTACAGGCGTTGAACGTGAGCTTGGAATATCCAAGGAAAAGCTCAATCAGGCTCTTTATATTTTGGAGGACGAGGGTTACCCGATTTACGGAGGAAGAGTCCCGCAGGCTACAAACCCCGGAAAGCACACAACACTCAGGGTCATTTGTCCGCCCGGTACGCCTCACAAGGATATGTATAATTTCGAGAATATCCATTCAGTTGGCAATTATATTTCATATGACAACGGTGAATCGTTCCGTCCGTCCTTTGTATATCCGTCAAGTATGGACAGCAGCCGTCTGAAAATCAGATATGCCGAAGAAGGCGGAAAGGATATGGACGGCGTTATAGAACTACGCCGAGGCGTAGAGGACCTTAGCCTTGGTAATTCGCACTATGCGCAGGTGCGAATTATGGTCGATAACAAAAAGTATATTAAAGGAATGGCTGTATATTCCGATGATATGCCGGACGGTGTTGACGTTATATTTAACACCAATAAAAAACAAGGCACGCCTATGGGTGATGTTCTTAAAGATATTAAAGACGACCCCAAAAATCCATTCGGTTCGCTTATAAAGGAACACGGCGGGCAGAGCTACTATGACGACCCCAACGGAAAGTACATCGACCCTGTAACAGGAAAGAAGCAATCCCTTTCGCTTATAAACAAGAGAGCCGAAGAAGGTGATTGGGGGGAATGGAGCGACCACCTCCCCTCGCAGTTTCTGTCAAAGCAAAGTATGCACCTTATAAACAAGCAGCTTGACCTTGCGGCGGCAGACAAACAGGCAGAATTTGATGAGATATGCTCGCTTAACAACCCGACCGTAAAAAGGACGCTGCTTAAATCCTTTGCCGATGACTGCGACTCTGCCGCTGTACATTTGCAGGCAGCAGCACTCCCCCGCCAAAAGTATCAGGTCATACTTCCCCTTACCACTATCAAAGACCCAGAAGTGTATGCGCCGAATTATAACAACGGCGAAAAGGTGGCGCTTATCCGATACCCTCACGGAGGAACGTTTGAAATACCTATCCTTACAGTCAACAATAAACTGGCTGAGGGCAAGCGTGTTCTCGGAACAAATCCGAAGGACGCTATCGGTATCAACAGCAAAGTGGCAGAACGACTTTCGGGTGCGGACTTTGACGGCGATACTGTTATGGTCATACCTGTAAACGACAAAATAAAAATCACTTCGACTCACCCGCTCAAAGGGCTTAAGGATTTTGACCCGAAGCTGGAATACCCCGAGCGAAAAGGTATGAAAGTGATGAGAAACACACAGAACGAAATGGGAAAAATTTCAAATCTCATTACCGATATGACATTAAAGGGCGCTACCGAGGACGAGCTTGCCCGTGCGGTTCGTCACAGTATGGTTGTTATCGACGCTGAAAAACATCATCTGGACTACAAGCAGTCGGAGCTGGACAATAATATTTCCTCTTTGAAGAAGAAGTACCAAGGTGAGATTGGTGAAAACGGTAAGTACCACGAAGGTGTAGCTACGCTTATCTCAAGAGCCAAATCGCCTGTACAGGTTCTTAAAAGGAAAGGCAGTCCTAAGCCTGATGAAAAAACTGGTGAAAACATCTTTAAAGAGGTTTACGAAGAGTATGTGGACAAAAACGGCAAAACGAGGGTCCGCACTCAAAACAGCACCCGTATGGCTGAAACAAAAGACGCTCGAACGCTTATCTCCACCATGCACACACCGCAGGAGGAGGCATATGCAAATTATGCCAATAAAATGAAAGCCCTCGGCAACGGCGCAAGAAAAGAGATGATGGCGACCGGCAGGCTGAAGTATTCCAAATCGGCAAAGGAAACCTATCGGTATGAGGTCGACTCTTTGAATGCAAAACTGAATGTCGCACTGAAAAACGCCCCCCGTGAGAGACTGGCGCAGACCATTGCAAAATCGGCAGTCGACGCAAAGAAAAAGGACTACCCCGACCTTACCAAAAAGGAAATCAAAAAAATCAGTCAGCAGGAGCTTGTGGCAGCCCGTCAAAGAGTAGGAGCAAAGCGTGAGCCTGTTGTGATAACTGACCGTGAATGGGAAGCTATACAAGCAGGTGCAATAAGCGATAACCAGCTTGTTCAGATACTGGCTAATGCAGACATTGACTCGCTGCGGCAAAGAGCAACGCCTCGTGCGGCCGGTCAGCTCAGCACTGCCAAGATAAACAAAATAAATGCTATGAAAGCTTCCGGCTACACGAATGCCGAAATTGCTGACGCAATCGGAGTGTCGTCAGCTACAGTTACAAAGTATTTGTAAAAATCTGAAAGGAGGAACGGTATGCAATCGGAAGAATGCTCTATAACAACATTTGACAATCCTTATGATCCGTTTGAACAGTTTGAGCTGTGGTTCTTGTATGACGTCGAAAAAGGCTACAACACTTGCGCATACCTTGGCAGGATAGCAAGAACCTCTGACAGCCTTACCGATGAAGAAAACAGCGCCGAAATCGAAAGAGCGATTGATGAGATCATCAGGTATGACGCTGCAAACATCTATAAAAAGGTAAAAAGAAAAAACACAGCTGTACCGGTGACAGCATAATGAGAAGCATATAGGGGGGGGAGGGTGTAAAAAACACACCCCCTCCCCTTATCGCACCGGTCCTAAAAAATTCTCCGGCGGGATTTTTTAGGTAACAAAGTCGGTTTTTATCAGTATTTGAAGAGGCTTGCAAGACAGATATATACATATTCTATGTTCGTCTTTCCTCCGTTCTCCTTTCTGCGGCATAGCTGTTATATTTAGGCTTGCAAGTCTCTTCAAGTTCTGATAAAGAGGACGAAATGTCAGAAAAAGGAGTAAACATCTTTATGAAAAACACGGCACAGGATACAAAAAAGCCAGTTAAAAGGAAGAGGCGCCCTGCTACAAGTCCGGAGGCAAGGGAAAACCAGCTTATAGCTTTGGCAGTAGACCTTGCGGAACAGCAGCTTATGGAAGGCACGGCTTCTTCACAGGTGATAACCCATTATCTTAAAATGGGTTCTACCAAGGAACGGCTGGAAAAGGAGATACTCAAGCAGCAAAAGGAGCTTATGGAAGCAAAGACCGAGTCGATACGAGCGGCTCAAAGGGTGGACGAGCTTTATGCGGACGCATTAAGAGCTATGCGGGAGTACAGCGGAAACGGTGATTGTGATGATACGGACGTATGATGAACTGATAATGCTAACAAGTTTTGAGGAGCGTTTTTCGTATCTGAAGCTGGACGGGGTTGTGGGAGAGGAAAGCTTTGGCTCGGGTCGATACCTTAATCAGCAATTTTATCATTCGGTCGAATGGAGAGCGCTGCGGGACAAGGTTATTCTTCGGGATAACGGCTGTGATTTGGGCGTTGAGGGTTACGAAATTTACGGTGGAATTTACATTCATCATATAAACCCTATAACTGCTGAGGATATTCGCAGGAGAAGCGAATTTCTTATGAACCCAAAGTATCTGATATGTGTGTCGTTTGAAACGCATAATGCATTGCACTACGGCAATCCCGATTTGCTGCCGCATCCGAATATTATTGAACGTTCGCCCAACGATACTTGTCCGTGGAGGAGATAAAAATTGGCATATAAATGTACATATTCAAATGAATTTTATCATCATGGTATAAATGGACAGAAGTGGGGTGAGAGAAACGGTCCTCCCTATCCCTTAGCCGCAGGCAACCATTCGGCTGCCGAAAATAAAGCAGGATGGAAAAATTCTCTTGACAAAGGCATAAATAAGGGGTATAATAAAGTCAGGGGAACTCCCGGCGGACAACTTACCGACGAGCAGAAGAGGGCTTTAGCCAAAGGTGCGGCAGCCGTGGCAGGGACACTGGCGGTATACGGCGCTTACAAGGCAGGATTGCTGAATGCAGACACTATTGCAATGGGCAGACAGGCTGCAAGCAGCGCAATGGACGCAATAGGAGATAATCCGGTCAATGTTATGTCCGGAATGGAGGAATGGGCAAAGAATAATGCGCCTAAACCTCAATCGCCTCCAAAGCCGCAACCCGATGTTACGGAACATGGGTTTAAGAAGCTTGTAAAGCCGGAGAGCCTTAGGGAGTCACTGCAAAATGTGAACCCGAATAGAGGTAATCCTGCTTACCAGAATAATTGCACATATTGCTCTGTTACGGCAGCAATCAGACGAAAAGGTTATAACGTAATTGCTAAAGACTCAAGGGGGTTGGGTCAGAACGGTCCAGGTGTATTGGAAAATTGCTTCAAAGACGTTAAGGTTTTTGAGGGACGAGGGGGCAGCTATTGCAGGTCTGCTGCCGAAGCTAAAGCTATGATTATCAAACGATGCTGTCAAGGTACAGACAGCGCTTTTGGGTATTGCGATATATCAACTGACAGCATTGGTAACGGACACGCATTTAACTGGCTGTATAAGGACGGTAAAATAACTTTTCTGGACTTTCAGGCGCATTCAACCGACAGCTATGGAGAAACTGTTGACCATTATTGGAGCATAGTTCATCCGGAAGGAACATTTGCTTTTGCCAGACTGGACAATTGTGAACCACGATGGGAAGCACTAAGCGAGTATATGGAAAGTCGCTAAATTTACAAGTTCTATTGTGAAAGGAGGTGTAGCAGTATGATTATTGATAAAAATGGGCATACCAGATATGAGACCTTAGACGAAATCATTAACGACGGTATAGATATGTTGACCGAATGCGGAGATTGTTATTATGTAACGTCTTTGAAAGACCCACATACGATTTATATAAAAACACACAATAATGATGAGCGTATATGCGGCAGTCCCACAGTTTGGATGGTAGACAAAAAAACAGAAAAGGTCACATATTTTGGAGAACAATTTTTTTATTTATTAGAATTTAAAGACAAAGCTACCCCAATCAACATTGAAGAATTTTTAAACGAAAGGAAGAGGCGCTCTGCATAGGGCGCTTTTTCTTTTGCTTTTTCACCGCACGAAAAACATAGCCCTTTATGAAAGGAAGGTGTTTTCTTATGAAAAAGAGCACAGATGTAAAAATGACAGAAATGGTGGACGAAATATTCAAGTCCGGATACGGGGACGCATTTATGAGGTATACCGAGGACGCAGTTAAGTCGGGCAGAAGAGCAATGGCGGCAGACTGCATTAAGGTAACCGTTATAAGTGCGCTCATATGCGGTATTATGGAATATTGGCGTTCCCTGACGGAAGAGCATGCTGCAAGCGACAAAACGGAGAAAAACACGGAAGAATAAAGCAATAAGAAAAGCCCCCAACAAGGGCTTTTCAATTTTGCGCAGAATAAACATATCCTTTTATGAAAGAATTACATTCTTAATCTGAAAGGAGAAATTTATTATGTTTGAATTTAACAGAAGCGATCTTGAAAGGGCAAGAAAAAAGGCTCAGAGGAGAGAAGAATTCGAGGAGAAGAAGGCAAGGCTTAAGTGGTGGTTCTATAACAATAAGGAAACTATTATGGTATGCGCACCTGTTATACTTGGCGCAGCGGCAAAGGGCGTGAATGCGCTGAACCGCGGCATTAAGGTAAAACAGGAGCGTGACCTGAAGGAACTTTACTGTTATGACCCGTCGCTCGGGCATTACTGGAAGCTTCGCAGAAAGCTTAACAACTCCGACTGGGTCAAGATTGACAGCCGAAGAAGAAACGGTGAAAGAATGGCAGATATTTTAAGTGACTTAAAGGTACTGAAGTAAGGCTTTTAAAGGGAAGAGGCTGCAAAAAATACAGCCTCTTTTTCTTTTTGCCTTTCCGCACGAAAAACATAGACTTTTATGAAGAGAGAGGCATAAATGCGGACCGGAAGGCTGCCTGCTCTTTTACTCTTTCCGTAGTTTTTACAGCTCCTTTTATGGAAGCAATTCTTCACAATGAAAGGAGTTAAATACTATGACTGAAAGAGCTGCAAAATGCGTATCGAACGTTATAAAATTTCTGGGAAGACACAAGCTGGAGGCTGCTCTCGGCGGTGTAAGTCTTGGCTGTATGGCGGTATGCTGCGTTATGGAGAAAAAAGCAAGGGAAGATTATGGAAAGACGGTTTCGGCTGAAATCGTAAACACATATGAACCTTTTAAAGAATTCATGGCGGGTATGGAAACAGTTATAAGAGAAAATCGCAGAATAGGGCTCAAGCGTGAGCTTACCAAGGAGGAAATAGACGAAATTGAAAGACGCATATTTTTTGAACAGCAAAGTATGGAAGAAGTTTTGACGGAAATGAATTTGAGAAGATAATTTCATAACCTGTGAGGCTGTGGGAACATAGCCTTTTGGGTTTGCTAAAAAAGATAAAAGGAGGCTGAAATATTGTGGCAGTATAATTATGCCTATCCCTCGGAGCTTTATCATCACGGCATAAAAGGTCAGAAATGGGGTGTAAGGCGGTATCAGAACCCCGACGGGTCGCTTACAGCTGCGGGCAGACAGAGATACTCCGATTCAAACGGACTTCCCGGTGAAAAAGAAGGTGTTACAATCTTAAAGAAAGGCACTAAATTTCAGCGAATAGCCACGGGGGCTAATATGGACTATACAACAGGAGTTTATACTTCATATAAAATCTCCGACATGGATTTATACAAAGGCGTACTCGGGCGAATGCGGGTAAGCTATATGCTCAAGAACGAGGGCGATGTTAAGCTGAAGGAGCTTTCAATGACAGCTAAAAAGGATATTCGCTTACCCTCAAAGGAAACCCGTATAGACGAATTCAAGAAGCTGTATAATGACGACCCGGAGGGAGTAAAAGCGCTTATCTCCGAGCATGAGAAGAGCCGTTATAACCGCAGCAACAGCGGAGAGTTCAATACCAAAAACAAGAAGCAGACAAATACTATGTACGAGAAGTTCAATGACGCATTGGCGCTGGGTACAAATTCGGAGCACGGTAATGTTATCCAAAGGTATTATGACCGCTTGTCAAATATGGGATACGACGCTATCCCTGATGAAAATGACATCCGTATAGGAACATTTAAGGCACAGGCGCCTATAATAATGTTTGATACGAGCAGGTCTATAGGGTCGGTCAAGGCTCGTGACCTTTCCGCTTCGGAAATATTCAGTGCATATAACCGTGCAATGCCGAAGAAAACAATGCGTGATTTCTTCTTGCAAGGAAATATGGGTATAGAAAAACTTCAAGCAAATTCAAATGCAGAAATGAACCGATACGCAAGACAGCTTGCCAAGGACAAATACGCTTTGAATAAAAACTACACCATTGAGGACCTTGCTGCCGACTGGGGCAAGAACCGCTTATCCGCAAGGCAGATACGCACCGTAAGCAATAAAATGGATGAGGGCAAAACTCATGATATGGCTGTTTCGGAAACGATAGCTCTCGGTAATACCGTTGTAGACATTGTTCTGAACAGGCTTGGTTTATAAACCGACGGAAAGGGTGAAAATATGATCGACAGTATACTTACCTCTGTGAAAAAAGCCATAGGCGGAGTGCCGGATGAATACGAGCATTTCGATCCCGACATCATTATGTGTATAAACTCGGTGTTCTCTATCCTTACGCAGCTTGGTGCGGGACCTGCAAATGGTTTTAGCATAAAGGATAAGACGGCGGTATGGAGTGACTTTATACCTGACGACCCGAGTCTTGAGTTTATAAAAAGTTACATGAACATAAGGGTTCGTCTTATGTTTGACCCGCCGATAAGCTCTGCTGTTTTGGAAAGCTTAAACAGAACTGCTGAAGAGTTAGAGTGGCGAATAATCGTTGCGAATGAAAACAAGGAGATGAAAATTCAAAATGTGGACATATAACAATACACTTTGCCATCACGGCATAAAAGGTCAAAAATGGGGAGTACGCCGTTATCAGAATCCCGATGGGTCGCTTACGGCTGCAGGGGCAAAAAGAGAAAAGCGTCAGGCAATGGTGGATAAGGCGTTTACGAAATCAATAAAGAACGGGAAAGATAAAGAAGCTATCTCTCCCGCTGAAAAAATATTAAAGGATACGAGTAATGCAATAGACAATTCCGTTAAGCTCACCAACTCGATTTCCAACATTAGAGCCGAAAAGAAGGGACGAAAATCGGGAGTCGGTCAGATGACTGATGAGGAGCTTCGCAGCGCTATCAACCGAATGAACCTGGAAAGGCAGTATAACTCACTCTCACAGGAACGGGTTTCCTCCGGGATGTCTTATGTGAAGGACACTCTCGGTATCGTCGGCAGCACTGTTGGTATAACTGCCTCTGTTGTAGGAATAGTATCCACAATTAAAAAACTTAACGGGTGATTATACTGCTTTTATGTAAATTTCACCTTTACGGTTCAGGTAATACTCTCTCGGGGCTGCGGCGGCTTGCAAAGCTTCTGACATACTGCGGAGAATAGGCGCTTCCTCTCCCCCTTCCAGAGATTCGATTATGTTGCTGAACTTTTCCTTAAGCTCTTTTGTTCCGTCTTTGTCCTTGAAAGGGTCGACTTTGGAGCGCAGCACTTGAAAACAGCCTAAAATTTTCTTATCGCATTTGTTTATGTAATAAGCCACTGTTTCACTGATGGATTTTATGTAGGATTCGTCAAAGTTCTGTGCAAAATACGCTTCCATAATGCTGCCCATCACAAAAAGCTGCTTTGCCAGTTCAAGGCTCTCCCAGATACGCAGCGCTTTATCCGCAACGGTTTGAAATTTCGAGAAAATCTTTTCGTTCACCTGCGACTTATAGTCGAGGTCGGACATATAGAATTCAATGTCTTTCATAGCCGTTTTGCGTGCTTGCTGCAAACCGACAATGACGGCGCTTCTTTGAGCTTCGTGGGACATAATGGAGCTGTAGTTCTGCTGTGCTTGCTGAACAAAGCTTATCTCTGCCATAAGCTCGGATTTCTTATCTCCGTAAAGGAAGGCCATTATCTGGTCAATCTTAAGATTGAGCTGCGCCAGCTTAGCGTTTATCTCACTTAGGAAAAACTGACCTGTGACTACGGACATAGCAGTGAATGCTCCGAGAATAGCGGCCTCCGTTTTCATATCGAAAAGAGCGGCATGGCCTGCTATTTTACCGTTCTCTCCTATTATCGGAGTACCGAGTCCCCCTGTCTTATACTCCATAAGAGTACCTACAATCCCCTCGGGGAACACAACCTTATAGGAGTTTGCAAGGGAACCTGCGGCAACAATGGTTGGAAGCTGCTGCATAAAAGCAGACATATGCATTGCCTGTTCGGAGTTGCAGTCAAGCCGCTTATAGCGGTCACTGTTAAGGTCGATGTTGTTTTCCTCTGAAATTTCAAAATGAAGTTTTTCCTGCAATTCGCTTTTATCAATAGCGATCTCGTTCATTTTCCATACCTCCGTTATTTCATTATTACAAATACATTATACCACATATTCCCGGGTTTGTCTATAGACCCGGGAAATTTTTTTGTAAAGGAGTAAAGCAATGTCACTGTCCAATACGGCTGTTCCAAAGTATTACGGTAAATTCCGTGACGCTGTGATACGGGGAGAAATACCTGTGTGCAAGGAAGTTGCCATGGAGATGAACCGCATAGACGAGCTCATTGACAACCCGGGAGTATATTATGACGACAGCGTTGTAGAGGGCTGGATAAGCTTTTGCGAAAATGAGTTGACTCTGACGGACGGCTCAGACCTTACAATGCTGGACAGTTTCAAGCTTTGGGGGGAACAGCTGCTTGGCTGGTATTACTTTGAGGAAACAAGTGTTTATGAACCGAACGAAAACGGTCGGGGAGGAAGATATGTCAGAAAAAGAAAAAAGAAAAGGCTTATCAACAAACAGTATCTTATTGTCGGAAGAGGTGCGGCGAAGTCCCTTTACGACTCCTGTATCCACTCCTACTTTGAGAATGTTGATACGTCCACCACCCACCAGATCACAACCGCACCCACAATGAGGCAGGCTGACGAGGTGATGTCGCCTATACGGACGGCTATTACCAGAGCAAGAGGTCCGTACTTCAAATTTTTGACAGAGGGTTCATTACAGAACACCACGGGTTCAAAAGCCAATCGTGTTAAATTATCGCCGACAAAGAAAGGGATAGAGAACTTTCTTACAAATTCTATCATTGAAGTGCGCCCGATGTCCATTGCAAAGCTTCAGGGTTTGAGATGTAAGGTTGCCACAGTTGATGAATGGCTGTCCTGTGACATCAGAGAGGATGTTATAGGGGCTATAGAACAGGGCGCTTCCAAGGTAAAGGACTACCTTATCGTAGCAACAAGCTCGGAGGGAACTATCCGCAACGGGAGCGGCGACACGATAAAGATGGAGCTTATGAGTATCCTTAAGGGCGATTATGTTGCGCCCCATGTTTCTATATGGTGGTACAAGCTCGATTCTATAGACGAGGTCGCAGACCCTGCGATGTGGCCAAAGGCTAATCCGAACATAGGTAAAACGGTAGATTATGAAGTTTATCAGCTTGATGTCGAGAGAGCGGAAAAAGCTCCTGCCGCACGGAACGATATTCTCGCCAAAAGGTTTGGTATCCCTATGGAGGGGTATACCTACTATTTCACATATGAGGATATAATACCTCACAAAAAGCGGGACTTCTGGCAAATGCCCTGCTCTCTTGGGGCTGACCTGTCCCAGGGTGATGATTTTTGTGCGTTCACGTTCCTTTTTCCGATACACGGGGAGGCATTCGGCGTCAAGACCCGTAACTATATCACATCCAGGACAATGGCAAAGCTGCCGGCTGCTCAACGCATAAAGTACGAGGAGTTTATGCGGGAAGGCAGTCTTATTGTTATGGATGGTACGGTTCTTGATATGATGGCCGTATATGACGACCTTGACGCTCACATATGCGAGCGGGGCTATGATGTATGCAGCTTCGGATACGACCCGTACAATGCAAGGGAATTTGTAGAGAGGTGGCAGACGGAGAACGGTGCGTTCGGAGTGGAGAAGGTCATACAGGGAGCAAAAACCGAGTCTGTTCCGCTTGGCGAGCTTAAAAAGCTGGCGGAGGACAGAAAGCTTTTGTTTGATGAAGAGCTCATGAGCTATGCCATGGGAAACTGCATAACCCTTGAAGATACCAACGGCAATCGAAAGCTGCTCAAGAAACGCTATGAGCAAAAGATAGACGCTGTTGCGGCAATGATGGACGCTTATGTGGCGTTCAAGCTGAACCGTGAAGCGTTTGAGTAAAGGAGATGAAAATTCAAAATGGCGATTTCGCTGGGAGCAAGATTAAAGCACGCTTGGAATGCGTTCACTGCAAGAGACCCCACCGGCGGGTTTGGCGAAACAAGTTACTATTACCGCCCCGACCGAATGAGATTTTCAGGCGGCAATGAGCGGTCTATAGTGACTTCGGTCTATAACCGAATAGCCATTGATGCTGCTTCAATGAAGATACGCCATGTCCGCACAGACAGTGAGGGTTGTTTTCTTTCGGAAATAGATTCAAAGCTTAACCGCTGTCTTGCGGAAGAGGCAAATATTGACCAGGCAGGCCGTGCGTTTATTCAGGACGTGGTGATGTCAATGCTTGACGAGGGTTGTGTAGCAATAATACCCGTGGATACGGATTACGACCCGAGAAACAGCGGCTCATATGACATTCTCAGTCTTAGAACAGGCAAAATCATTGAATGGAAGCCGTCAAGCATTAAGGTTCGGGTGTATAACGACCAAACGGGTAAAAAGCAGGACATAGATGTCCCGAAAGCAATGGCAGCTATTGTAGAGAACCCGCTCTATGCTATTACGAACGAACCCAACTCTACTATGCAGCGCCTTATACGAAAGCTTAATCTGTTAGATGATGTAGATGAGCAGAGCAGTTCCGGTAAGCTCGACCTGCTCATTCAGCTGCCTTACATGGTGAAGACGGAAACAAAGAAGAAACAGGCAGAAGAACGTCGGGTCGACATAGAGAACCAGTTAGCCGGCAGTAAGTACGGCATTGCCTATATCGACAGTACAGAACGGGTAACACAGCTTAACAGGCCAATAGAAAACAACCTGTTGACCCAGATAGAGTACCTTACGAACCTGCTTCACAGCCAGTTAGGGATAACGCAAAGTGTTATGGACGGCACGGCAGACGAAAAGACTATGCTCAATTACTATAATCGGTCGATTGAGCCGCTTCTTGCTGCTGTGGTAGACGAGATGAAGCGAAAATTTCTTACCCGCACCGCCCGAACTCAAGGGCAGTCGATAATGTTATTCCGTGATCCGTTCAAACTTGTACCGCTTGGCGAACTTGCAGAGGCTTCCGATAAATTCACGAGGAATGAAATCCTTTCCTCCAATGAGGTAAGGCAACGTATCGGACTGAAGCCCTCCGACGACCCGAATGCGGACAAGCTGAAGAATAAGAATATCGGAGGAGCTGCATCGGGCGATGTTCCCGAGCCTGAGCAGAATGAACAAACGGAAAGAAAGGTGGGTGAAAACAATGGGGATGGAACAGACACCGATTCCTAACGGAGAGGAAACAATCAAAGACGTGCTTGCAACATTCACGGAAGAGCAGACGAACGCTGT
The DNA here is from genome assembly GCA_964523835.1 of uncultured Ruminococcus sp. Taxonomy (GTDB): domain Bacteria; phylum Bacillota; class Clostridia; order Oscillospirales; family Ruminococcaceae; genus Huintestinicola. Next base: position 18,508 of record CAZGAZ010000012.1, on the reverse strand, counting down.
ACATGAGATTATTGGGCGTGCGCTTACCGAAGGTTCAGATGACGATTTCGATAAGGAGACGTTTGCCAAGGTGTTCGACACTCTTACAGAAAAGCAGAAGACCGTTGTCTATGCGATCGTAGGTCTTGCTCTTACGGAAAACAGTCCAGTCAAAGGAGGAAATCAAAATGAAGAAATCAACGTCAACTGATGAAAGAAATTACGATTTCAGCGGTTGGGCGACCCGTAACAATCTCAGATGTTCGGACGGGCGCACTATTATGCGGAATGCGTTTGAGGCAAATGACGGTCAGACAGTTCCGCTGGTATGGAATCACCGTCATGACGACCCTTTTAATATCCTTGGGCACGCATTGCTGGAAAACAGGGACGAAGGAGTTTATGCCTACTGCACTTTTAACAACACCGAGTCCGGCAGAAACGCTAAAGCTCTTGTGGAGCACGGGGATGTTTCTGCACTTTCTATATATGCCAACGGCTTAAAACAGGACCGAGCGATGAATGTTATGCACGGGAAAATTTGCGAAGTGAGCCTGGTTCTTGCCGGCGCAAACCCCGGAGCGAGTATTCAGTCGGTTCTGCGGCATGGCGAGGAAATGGAGGACGAGGCGGACATTTTCACGGGCGAGAATATCTGTATCTATCACTCGGCCGAGTCCGAAAAGGGAGAAGGAGGAAAGGAAGCGCCGGCAGACGACTCTGCCAAGAAAGATGAAAAGCCCGAAAAAGATGGAAAGGACGACGGTGATGAAACCGTAGCCGACATATTCAACACTCTCAGCGAAAAGCAGAAGACTGTTGTTTATGCTCTTATCGGGCAGGCTCTTGAAGACAGAAAGAGCGAAGAGGATACCGACGATAAAACCAATAAGGGAGGAAAAGATTCTATGAAACACAACCTTTTTTCTGATGCAGAAGAGAAGAACGAGAACAATGAGAGCAACATTCTGAGCCATTCCGAGCAGGCAGCAATATTTGCTGACGCTAAACGTTGCGGCAGCCTGAAGGAAAGCTTTATAGCTCATGGTATTACCAATCTTGAGTACCTGTTCCCCGACAATAAGACTGTCACGAACACGCCCATATTTATCCAGCGGGATATGGGTTGGGTACAGAGAGTAATGAACTCCGTACATCATACACCGTTCTCCCGCATTAAGTCCGTGCTTGCCAATATTACGGAGGACGAAGCGAGGGCGAGAGGTTACATAAAGGGCAAAAAGAAAAAGGAAGAGGTATTCAGCCTGCTTAAAAGGACCACCGATCCGACAACCGTATACAAGCTGCTGGGTTTTGACCGTGATGATGTGATCGACATTACCGATCTCGACGTAGTTGCGTGGTCCAAGACCGAAATGCGTACGATGTTGGACGAGGAGCTTGCAAGGGCGTTTCTTATCGGTGACGGCAGACTCGCCTCCTCCGAGGACAAGATCAATGAAACACACATCCGTCCCATTGCTCTTGATGATGACCTTTACACGGTAAAGACAGTGGTCGACGCTGGCACAGCACCCAGCGGGGCCGAGCTTGCCAGGGAGTTCATTACCGCTGCTATCAAGGCAAGGAAGGAATACAAGGGTTCGGGTTCGCCCACGCTTTATACCACAGAGGACGTACTTACAGACTGTCTGCTGCTGGAGGACACGATAGGTCACGCTCTTTATGAGGACGAGAGCAAGCTGGCCAAGAAGCTGAGAGTCAAGGAGATTATTATTGTTCCTCCCATGGAGAACGCCAAGGGTAAGAATGGTGGAGCGCTTATGGGCATAATCACCAATCTTGCGGACTACAACGTAGGCGCAGACAAGGGCGGTGCTGTGAATATGTTCGATGACTTCGACATTAACTACAACACATATAAGTACCTTATAGAAACCCGCTGCTCCGGCGCACTTATCAAGCCTTACTCCGCTATTGCTCTTGAGGCGAAGGCTGCCGCTGTTCCTGAAGACAGCGCTGCGTAAAACCTGAGAGGAAATTCAAAATGGCGAAATTCTACGGAGCGGTAGGATACGCCGAAACGTTTGAAGAAAGCCCCGGGGTCTGGAAAGAGAAAATAACCGAGCGCAGTTATTACGGAGATGTAACCCGCAATAACCGCAGACTTCAGACCTCGGGGCAGCTCAACGACAATGTTAATGTGTCCAACGAAATAAGCATTGTCGCCGACCCTTACGCTATGCAAAATTTCCACGGTATGAGATATGTGGAATTCATGGGCAGCAGGTGGAAGGTTTCAAACGTGGAAGTATCTTATCCCAGACTTATTCTGACGGTGGGTGATCTGTACAATGGATAGACGACGTTTGCTGCATGAGAGCCTTTGCAATGTCCTGGGCAGCAGTAATGTGTATTTTCAGCCGCCCGAATCGGTCAAGATGAAATACCCCGCTGTGGTTTATCAGAGAACCCGTATAAGAAACGGATATGCTGATGACGGGGTTTATCTTAGCAACAAGGCTTATGAAATTACAGTAATCGACACAGACCCCGAAGGAAAAATTGCCGAAAAAATCTCCCTTCTTCCGAAGTGCAGATTCGATCGGCATTTTGTTTCGGATAATCTGTATCACGATGTTTTTACAATCATTTATTAAGGAGGAATTTAATATGGCTAAACTCAAATGGGACCAGACAGGTCAGAAATTTTTTGAGATGGGTGCATCTAAGGCGGTGCTTTTCCCCTACTCAAAAGAAAAGTCGGGCTATGGCGATGGCGTAGCCTGGAGCGGACTTATCAAGGTAAACGAAAATCCTGAGGGCGCTGAGGTCACAAAACTGTGGGCCGATAATGTGGAGTATGCTGCTTTCCGCTCTAATGAGGAATTTAACGGCAGCATTGATGCGTACACATACCCTCCCGAGTTTGATGAGTGCAACGGCTACAAGGAGGCTGCTCCCGGAATGAAGCTTTCCCAGCAGCCGAGAACGGCTTTTGCCTTTTCATACCGCACGGCAATAGGCAGCGATACCGACCCCGATTGTTCGGAATACAAGCTTCACCTCGTATACAATGCGACGGCGTCTCCCTCGGCAAAGGAGTACAATACTATCAACGACTCTCCCGATGCTATAACTTTCTCCTGGGACTTTGAAACTACTCCGATTGACCCGGAGATAGAAGGCTTCAAACCTACAGCTCACATTGAGATCGACTCAAGGAAAGCCAACAAGGAACAGCTGAAAGCTTTGGAAGAGATTATTTACGGCAGCGACGCAAAAGAGTCAAGACTTCCGATGCCCAAGGAGATGGCAGAGCTTCTGAAGAATTCTTCTCCTGCCGAAAGCCAGACAAGTACAGTGTCGACGGCATCAACTGCTCCCGCTAATATTCAGGCGAACACAACGTCAACCACTTCTGTTGACACGGTCAAAAGCAAGTAAAAAATCATAGAAAGGAGAATTTTCATGCTCAAGAAAACCATTACATACACCGATTATAACGGAAATCCCCGCACGGAGGATTTTTACTTCAACCTCAGCAAGGCCGAACTTGCAGATATGGAAATATCGGCCATAGGCACGGGCGGTCTTGAAAAGACATTCCAGCGTATGGTGGAAAATCGGGACGGCAAGCAGATAATGGAAACCGTCAGGAATCTTATTCTTAGCTCCTACGGCGAAAAGTCTGTTGATGGAAGACAGTTTGTAAAGAGCGAGGAACTGTCACGGGCTTTTTCCCAGACTGAGGCTTATTCCGAGCTGTTTATGGAGCTGGTTCTCAATGCTGATAAGGCAGCGGCTTTTGTAAGAGGAATCATTCCTACAATAGCTGCTCCCGAGAAAACGCCCCCTGCGGAAACACCTGTAGTTCCTATAGAAAATTGATGTAAAAGAAAGCGAGGCGAGAAAAATGCTAACCGTAAATGTTCCGGGAACGGAGTTTTTCGATGAAGAAACAGAGGTGTTCATAACAAGTGAGCCTCAGACATTGCGGCTGGAGCATTCTCTTGCCTCAATTTCAAAATGGGAATCAAAGTGGCACAAGCCTTTTTTAGGAAGCAATCTTTCATATGAAGAAACACTTGACTACATAAGGTGTATGCTGTTTGATGACACCCCGTCTTTTATTGTTGAAGCATTGGCACCCGATACCGTTAAAGCCATAAATGATTATATCGAAAATCCAATGACCGGCACGACATTTCGTAATGACGGCAATCAGAAGACAAACCGTGAAATAATCACCGCTGAAATAATCTACTATTGGATGACAGCTCTTAACATTCCTTTGGAGTGCGAGCACTGGCATTTGAATAAGCTTATGACTTTAATAAGAGTGTGCAGTATTAAAAACTCTCCTCCAAAGAAAATGAGCAAAAATGATACTATGAGGCAGGCAAGAGAGCTTAATGCAGCACGCAGAAAAAGACTGCAAACGAGAGGATGATAAGAATGGACTTTGAAATGCGCAAAAGTGAAGAAGAGGTCGCTTGTGAAGTTATTCGGGGAGAATGGGGAGAGGGCGAAGAAAGGCGCACGGAGCTTACAGAGGCAGGATATGATTACGAGCGTATAACACGGCTTATAGACAAAATTCTCGGTACATAGAGGGGATGTCGCTTATGTTTACTCTTACAAGTAAAGGAGATTTCCGTAAAGCGGAAACTTACTTGAAGGAACTATCAAAAATTAACTATGCAAAAATTCTCCATAAGTACGGTAAAAAAGGTGTCGAAGCACTGCGGGACGCAACTCCTGTCGACACGGGAAAGACAGCCGACTCGTGGAGTTATGTGATAGATGACAATAAAACAAGCGCAACACTGGTATTCAAAAATTCAAATACTCAAGATGGCGTGTCGGTGGCGATACTTCTCCAATACGGACACGGCACAAAAAACGGCGGATACGTCAGTGGGATAGATTACATCAATCCTGCTTTGAAGCCAATTTTTGAAGACATAGCCAAGAATATAAGAATGGAGGTTGAAAAACAGTGAGTCAGGTTATTGATGAGAGCATTGTGCGGATGAAATTTGACGGCGAACAGTTTATGAACGGTGTCAAAGGGGCGTTATCGTCACTTTCAAATCTTGGCAGCGGAATAAAAAACGGCATAGCTTCTATCGCAAATCTGAAAAATGAGCTTAATTTCAGAAACATTAACTCGAACTTTTCTCTTGACGGGATAGAAAAGAGTCTTGAAGCCTTGTCGGAAAGATTTTCCACAGTTGGCGTTATTGGAATGACAACACTTCAGAATATCACTAACGCCACTATTGATGCGGGGAAAAAGATTTCCGAGGCTCTTATCATTACTCCTGTAAAATCAGGCTTTCAGGAATATGAAACACAAATAAACGCCGTTCAGACCATTCTTGCCAACACCGAAAGCAAGGGAACTACTCTTGATGATGTAAACAAGGCACTCGACGAGCTTAACAAGTACGCCGATATGACTATTTACAACTTCACTCAGATGACCAAAAACATAGGTACTTTCACAGCAGCAGGAATTGATCTTGACACCTCTGTTCAGGCTATAAAAGGTATTGCAAATCTGGCTGCGGTTTCGGGTTCCAATGCGCAGCAGGCAAGTACCGCCATGTATCAGCTTTCACAGGCATTGGCTGCGGGTTCGCTGAAGCTTCAGGACTGGAACTCGGTAGTTAATGCGGGAATGGGAGGCCAGGTATTCCAGGACGCTCTCAAAGAAACCGCAAAAGTTCACGGAATAGCCGTTGACGACATGATAAAGAAAGCGGGATCATTCAGAGAAAGTCTTAAGGACGGCTGGATAACCTCGGAGATACTTACAGAAACCCTTGCAAAGTTCACGGGTGACCTGACAGCTGAAGACCTTAAGAAAAAAGGATACTCTGACGAGCAAATCAAAAGTATCCTCAAAATGGGTCAGACGGCAAATGACGCTGCTACAAAGGTCAAGACATTTACTCAGCTTATGGACACGTTGAACGAATCCTTGCAGTCGGGGTGGACGCAAAGCTGGGAAATACTTATAGGTGACTTTGAGGAAGCCAAAAGTTTCCTTACTGAGATCAGTGACGCACTGAGTGAAATGATAAATAAGTCGTCCGACACCAGAAACGCTCTTCTGCAAAGCTGGAAAGACCTTGGCGGCAGAGATTCTCTGATTGAAGCTGTAAAGAATTCCATGGAGGCTATAACTACTGTTACCGGCAATGTAAAAAAGGCTTTTACGGATATTTTTCCGCCTATTACAGCAGAGGGGCTTTTTAAAATCACCTCTAAAATAAAGAAACTGTCGGAGGTATTAAAAAAAATTTCCGATGTAAAGCTAACGTTTCTTACAGAGTTTCTTTCAACAATAAAAAGTTCGCTGCCCTTTATTGGAAATACGGTCAAGAAACTGCTGCAATCCGTATCAGGAGTGCAAAACCTATCGGGTGGAGTAAACAATCTGATAAAACGTGCCGGAACGATGGTAAAGTCACTTTTACCGCAGATATCGTCGGCTGTTACGTCCATTTTGGATAAGATAAAGTCGTTTTTACCGCAGATTTCTTCTATTATTTCTTCTGTGTTTGGCAGAGTCAATTCTGTTTTGCCGAAAATCACATCGGCTTTTACATCGGTAATTGATAGGATAAAACAGGCAATCCCCGGGGCAATTGAAATACTCAAAAATGCCCTGACAGGAGTCGTCGATTTTGTAAAAAGATTTTACGAGCTTGGCGGCATTGAGTCCATTCTCCAAATTTTGGGAAATGCGTTTAAATTTGTTGGTATAGCTGCCCTTGCAGCAGTTCAGGCTTTTTCATCAGTATTTTCCTCTGTGGACATCAGCGCTGATTCGGTATACGATCTTGTTGAGAAAATACGGGAGCTTACAGTTTCTTTTCTTTCATCGGAAAATGCGGCGGATAACTTTAAAAGAATGTTCACAAGCATATTTGGATTTATTCGTACTGTAATTGGGACAATCGGCACGGCTGCAAAAATAATTCTGAATCTTGCTCGCTCCGTAATACCTGTTCTCATATCAGCATTTACTTCCGGCATTAACATTCTTGGCTCGTTCATAAAGCTTGCAGTAAATCTGGCAGGTGCTGTATTACCGGTACTGGTTTCAATCTTTGGAACGGCCGTCACAGCGGTTTCTTCCTTTGCATGGCAAGGAATAAGTCTTGCGGGGCAGATTCTGCCTGCGATTATCGGCGCTGTCGGAAAAGCCGTCAGAGTGATTTCTGATTTTATACGAAGATTTATTGCTCTTGGCGGACTCACCTCCGCAGCAGGCGCACTTAGAAATGCCTTTGAGTCTCTTAGGAAAATCCTTGGCATAATCAGCAGTTCGTTTTCACAGGTGTTCAAGACATCAGGGTCGGGGGTGTCGATACTCGTTGGAATTATTGAGAAAATACGTCAGCTTACTGCGGCGTTTCTTAATTCAGATACCGCTGCCGCCGTTCTTAAAAAGACCTTCGCTTCCGTATTCGGCGCAGTAAGTTCCGGTATAAGAGTGATAAAATCAATTGCCGGAACAGTTTCGCAAATGGCGGTTTCGGTGCTTCCTGTGTTGAAGCAGATACTCAATACTCTTATTCCGAAATCACTTTCCATGAATGTGGACGGAATTGCAGCGGGTTTTTCAGGGCTGCTTGACACCTTTAAAAACTTGACAAGCTACAAGAGCAATTTCTTTACCGGAATAATAACGATCCTTTCAAAATGCGCAGCAGGGGTTTCGTCCTTTGTGCAGCAGTTTGTGAAAATGGACGGGATCACATCAATAATCAGCGCTTTGCGTGGCTCATTTGAGAGCGTTCTTAAGATGGCGGGGATTATTGGACAAGCATTCAATAATATTTTCCCGTCATCCGGCATAAACGCAAACCCGATTTACGACTTGGTGGAAAACATCAGGAAGATGACAACTGAATTTTTGACCTCAGAAACCGCAGCAGACAGATTACAGAGAATATTTTCGGGAGTGTTTGCTGCATTCGATATTGGTAAGACAATTGTGACTGCTCTTGCCGCTGCACTTGGAAAACTTATAAGCGGAGTTGCCCCGGTAGGCGGGGGTATTATGGAAACCGCAGCTTCGGTCGGCGACTTTATAGTTATGCTTGATGAGGGGATAAGGTCTTCCGATATCTTTGGCAAGGTGTTTGACAAAATAGCAGGTTTTCTGTCGGGATTTGCTTCTACGGCGGCAGCGGTTATAGGAAACATTAAGGGTATATTTGCCGAATTCAAGAACTCATATGGAGATGTATTCGGTGGTTTTGTTTCAAAAATAAGCGACGCAGTGACAGCAATTTCTCCGATATTCTCCAAAATTGGAGAACTGTTTAAGGTTTTACTGGAATGCTTCAGGAACTTTGCTGCAAATGCGGCAAGTAATCTTAACCTGGACAACGTCCTTGACATTTTCGGTGCGGGTACACTGGCAGGGATGGCCGTCGGAATAAAGTCTTTTATAGACAGCATTACCGACGTGCTTGGCGACAAAGGCTTGCTTGGCGGACTTACAGGGATACTTGACGGTGCGCAGGGTTGTCTTGAGTCATGGCAGACTTCTATCAACGTTGGCATAATAAAACAGATTGCAGTTGCAATAGCAATTCTCGCTGTTTCGCTCATAGGTCTTTCTCTTATAGACAACGAAAGTCTTGTCAGCTCTATGACTGCGGTAACCCTTATGCTTACCGAGGTCATAGGCGCAATGGCTATATTCTCGAAAATGGCAGGCGGACAGAATGCAAGCGAAATGAAATCTCTCCCGCTTCAGATGATAGGCATTTCCGTGGCAATGCTCATACTTTCGAGCGCCGTTGAAAAACTGGCGTCACTTGACTGGGACGGCGTTGCAAAAGGCGTTGTAGGGATAGGTGCACTGCTGACCGAGCTTGGCGCATTTTTAAAAATAATGGGAATGTCACAGGATACAGGAAATCCCGCCGGCTTTATGGGTGACCAAATGGACGATGTGGAGGAAACGAGCAAGTCGGGCCTTGCCAATATGGTCGGGCTGCTTGCTCTTGCCGAAGCACTGAATATTCTGGCGACAGCTGTGACAAAAATAGCTGCTCTTGACTGGGAGGGACTGGGTAAAGGAGTCCTTGGCATAGGACTTCTGCTTACTGAGCTGGGGTTATTTGTAAACAATACGGGCGGAGCTAATAAAGTCATCTCGACGTCAATAGGTATGATAGCCCTTGGCACCGCTATGCTGATATTTGCAAAGGCGGTTGAACGCCTTGGCAGTATGTCCCTTGAACAAATCGGAAAAGGATTGCTTGCTATGGCAGGTGTACTGACCGAAGTTGTTGCTGCTGTAAATCTGCTGCCTCCGAACACCCTTTCGGCAGGAGCGGGACTTGCCGTTATATCCGCATCCATTCTTATACTGTCGTCTGCACTTCAAGGTTTGGGCAATATGTCCTTGGAGTCAATAGGTAAAGGACTTCTTGCTATGACAGTATCTCTTGCGGCAATAGTTATTGCTCTCAATGCCGCATCAGGGGGACTTGCAGGAGCGGCGGCGATACTTGCAGCAGCTGCCGCCATTTCGGTTCTTACTCCTGCACTTATTATTTTAGGCAATCTTTCCCTTGAACAGATAGGTAAGAGTCTTTTGATGATTGCCGGGGTATTCGGAGTTATGGCGGTGGCGGGGCTTCTGCTTACTCCTTTAACGCCTGTGATACTGGCTCTCGGGGCAGCAATGCTCATTATGGACGCTGCTGTTGCTCTTCTCGGAGCGGGCACACTCGCATTGTCGGCGGGACTGTCTGCTCTTGTGGTTTCGGCCGATACGCTGCTTATAACGGTCGTAAAGGCACTGGACGATTTGATAAAACTGGTTTGTGATATTCTTATTGAAAGTGCCCCTGCGATTGTTCAAGCGGTTGTAGTTATACTGGATGAGATTATTAAAGCTCTCGGTCCTCTTTCGGTCACCTTGATAGACACCGCTGACATCATCATTGTAAAGCTTATTGAGCTCATTGACAAGGATGCACCGCTTCTTATTGACTGTGTTGCAAACATCATCATGAAAATCCTTGACAGAATAGCCGATGATATGTATATGATAATCGACTGCGGTATGAGGATAATCTCGGGACTTATTCAAGGTATTTCCGATAACATTCAAAACGTAGTCGAGGCGGCAATAGACCTTGTTGTCAACTTCATCAACGGAATTGCTGAAAAAATTGATGACGTTATTGCGGCAGGTGTTAATCTTGTCGTTAAACTCGTTGACGGTATTGCCGAGGGTATAGAGGACTGCAATGACCAATTGATACCTGCGGTCGACCGTCTGGCAAAGGCTATCATAGACGGACTGGTAAAGGGAATCGGCAGCGGAGTAACTTTGGTTGTTGATTCTCTTAAGGAAGTTGGGACCAAAGCTATAGACGGGATAAAAGACCTGCTTGGCATTCATTCCCCGTCAACAGTCGGCGCAGAAATCGGTGGAAATCTCGATAAGGGTGTAGCTATCGGTATTGACGGTTCTGCTTCATCGGTAGAGGATTCTGCCAAAAGTCTTGGTGACAGGGCGGTTTCCTCAATGCAGGGGGCGTTAGGTGAGGTTTCGGATATTTTCTCAGAAGAAACGGTATTTTCGCCCACTATACGTCCCGTAGTCGATATGGATAACGTTCAGAGCGGCGCTAAGGCTGCATCAGATTTGTTTTCGGGTACATACTCCGCAAAAGGCAGCATGACACTAACGTCCAATGCCGCCCAAAGTATTGCGCAGGAAACCGCTAAGGACGTAAACAATTTTATGTCACAGCGTAATGGCAGTTATGCCACAGGCACTGACATAAGCGAACTTGAAAGCAGCAGCAAGAGCATTTCCGATAAAATGGAAAGTATGCTGACCCGCTTTGATAAATTTACAGAAGCTCTGTCCAATATGCAGATGGTTATGGACAGCGGTGCACTGGTTGGCCAAATTTCCAGCGGTCTTGACCGCAATCTCGGAACAGTTGCATCTATGAAGAAAAGGGGTGTGTAATGTATCATTCTATAACATTCGGAGATAAGAACACCTGGGATGACTGGCATCTGATACCTTCGTCCCGCCCTGTGTTCAATCCCCCTCCGAAGAAGAAAAAACTGATTGATATTCCCGGAAGCAACGGCAGTCTTGACCTGTCAGAGGTAGTATCGGGAAAACCTGTGTACGAAAATCGCACAGGCACTTTGGAGTTCATTGCCGAAAATGATTTTATGCCGTGGGCAGATTTATATTCGGTGCTTCTGAACTACCTTCACGGTAAAAAAATGCGTGCTGTTCTTGAGGACGACCCCGATTACTATTATGAGGGAACGTTTTACATAAACGAATGGAAATCCGAAAAGCCGTACTCAACGATTACTGTTGAGTACGAGCTTTACCCCTATAAAAAACCCGTTGACAGCGCAAGCGGACTGGAGGAGAAGCTTTGAAATGTATCGTATTTATATGTATGACAATGACGGCACAAAGCACACAGTGTACGACCCCGAAAAGACCGACGAAAACCTTATAGTTACTGCTGCAAAGTATGTGAACGAGGTCGATAAAGCAGGCGAATGTTCTTTTACAATTGCAAAGAGTCACCCGCAATATAACAATTTCAGGAAAATTGCCACGCAGATCGAGGTCAGGCAGGATAATAAGATCGTATGGTTCGGGCGTGTTTACGGAATACGCAGAGATTTCTTTATGAATAAAACAATAACCTGCGAAGGAGCGCTCACTTTTCTTGAGGACATTTGCCTTGCGCCTTATCACTACTGTGAAAAGCAGCTCATAACTATTGACGGATATTTCAACGATTATGTAATAGTAAACAAAACCAAATGGGAGCACCTGGAGTATATATTAAAAGTATATAACGGCAGGTGTCATCCACACAGGAAGATAAATTTCACAACCACTTTACTCGACGAGCTGCATGTATACCCCGAAATCAATGGCACAACAGCGTATACTTCGGTAATGAAAGAGATTCGAGATAAAATTATCGAGGATTACGATTTCGTTATGATGTGCCAGTTTTACTCCGAGAACGACAGTATTCCTCAAATAAGCATAAATCTGACACGAATGCCTTTGTGCGATGGAAGTCAGACAATCGAATTCGGAAAAAATCTGATAGATTTTGAAGAATTTATAGACGCTTCGGAAGTGTATAATACTGTTGTCCCCGTAGGTTCGGGAAATATTTCTGTATTTAGTGACAACGGCGAGGACGAGTTCAGTCCTGTTCCGCTTGACAAAAGGGCCTATTATGTTCACGGCGGGCTTGATGCGGATATAAACGGCATGATAGACAAGGTTATTGAATTTGACACTATCACCGACCCTAAAGAACTCTGGGATGCAGCACAGACTGTGCTTATGTCCGGAGGCGGAATGTCATCATCCGAGTTTACTATAAATGCGGTCGATTTGCATTTGCTTGACGTGGATACCCAGGCTATTGATGTCGGGCAGAGCATACAGGTAATATCCGAACCGCACGGTGTAAACAGCGACTTTGTTTGCTATAAAACGGAGATTGATATTTTGAACCCTGACTGTTCAAGCTATACCTTCCGCAAACCGCAGCGAATGTCCCCGGAAACAATGACCGAGCATTTGTACAGCACAATAGCGGGTTTTTACAAGAGGCTTAATCGAAAGCTGAATGTAAATCAGTCATACGGAGTGGTAAAGATGTCCGAGGAAAATGCGTGTTTAAGTCTGACTATGAAAAAGGAGGGAACCGAAAATGGCTGACGAATACGAAAAGGTCGACTTCCCGATAAAACAACCGATAAAAGGATTGGAGATGATACGGATTGTTGAAGCCGATATTGTCTTTAAAAAGCCCGATAGGATAAAAAGAGATAGTGCGAATAAGGTGAGTGCTTATTACGGCAACTATGTTCAGGTTATTACGGCTGACGGGGCAGGAAATGAGCGTCACAATTTTAAATCCGAGATAAAAGAAATAACGTAGTTTTGAGGTGATTTATATGACTTTTGCCGAGGCGGCTATGATTATGATGAGCGGAGATGGGGAGGAAAACGGAGAAGTTCAGAAATTTGAGCTGCCCGAAAAGGTTGAAGTCATAGGGCAGGAAACCTCAACCGCTTATAAGAACTACACAATTATGGAAACTTACTCGGATCATCAAAGACGGGTAGCCTTGTATACCAACCGACAAAATTCAGGCTATAGCTACAGCGAATCCGTTTCCGCTTTAAGTTTTTATGATAACGTAGATTCCAATATCCCCGACCATACTATTACGTTTTATGGTTTTTACATAGATTGAGGTGATGAACTATGTCAGAACTCCCAACTAAACTCGTTCCGAATAACGTGTCTTACTATGAATACGAAAGCACTCACTGGGAAAGCTATTGGGACGAAGAAAGCAAGAGCGTTAAGGGTAACTATGTCGCCCACGAAGCGAATACTATTGTGGAGCAATACTATACAACTGTTATTGACGACCCTGAAACAAAATCAAGTCACACAGACTATTGGTATGCGCACTTTAAACTGACAATAGACGACATAAACACAGCAACGGAGAGAGTCATTAAAATCACTGATTTAGATAGCGGTAAAGAGATTACGCTGCCTAATATTGGTGAAAAACTTCTTTCTCGCAATGATTTGATGGGAAGGCTGGTCAGATTCTATATCTCCATGAGAAACTCATGTGATATTTACGGAATTTATCTGCCTTTCAAGCAAAGTCCGGTAGGGCATAACGTTACTGTTCAATTCGTAGTGCCTCAGTACATAGATCAAGATTTACAGTATACAACTTACAATGACCGTTTTCAATCCTATCAAGTGTTTTCAAACGTATACACTCCGGACTATAGATTTTGTTGGGGCACAGATGAGCGATATGCTCATACTGAAGCCGAGGCACAAAGAGGATATTGGCATTGCTACCCGGTAATCTGCGTACTTAATACGACCGACCCTAATAACCCTTTTTCCGTTTTCTGTAATGCAACGTATAATTCGGAAGGAAAGCTTGTCGTAAAAGGCGGGTCAACATCAATTAGCGTTGGTTATTTACCTCCCGGGAAGTATAGAGTACAATGGATATTTACAGGGTCAACGTTATACCCCCGAAGTGTGACTGCTGTTGAGTTTGAAGTTCTCGACTTGAGGCAATATGATTATTTTTATCAGAACGGCTACGGTCACAAAAATTCTCAAAGAAATCTTCTCGTGCAAATTCCAGTGTTTTTGGAGCGATTGTACTATCATCTTGCTTACGATGTAACGCAAGAACAGCCTGAATTTGTACCCGTATGCACTTTTGAGCTTCCGACAGACAGCGATTTTCCGGATAATCCTTCCCCGGATGACGGTAATTACGGTAATCGGCAATTTGCTCCTGATGTAAACGTATTCCGCAATAATAGGGTTACGCCCGACTATGCCGTGCTGAAACAGAAAGTGATCTATCGAAAAGGAATTACTGCGAGTAACTTTTTTGCCTCCCAACTATTGACTGATGCACCCGGTCAAAATACAAACAGCACTTTATCCAATGACCAAAGATACTACCAAGGTGCCAAAGTTGGTGAGTATGAATTTTCGTCACCATACGAATCTTGGGGTGGTGGAACATACTATGTGTCGGGTAGTACCGTACAGATTGGCTATTGGAAATATCCGGACTGTACAAGATGGGACGGGGTATCTCCTTCAGATAACTTCGACTATGCTGCTATGCAGGTGAGTGGTCGACAGTCTCCTTCCAGTATTTGGTATTATTCCCGTTATCTTGCCAGTGTAGCATATATTAATAGATTTAGTCGAATGGTGACGGGAGCCACGTCTACAACAGTGAGTCCATGGAAGTCTTCTACTGCGGTAACGGATTCGTTTGATGTATTACAATGCACCATGAGGCAAACTTATAATTGGTACGAAGATGCAGTAATTGAGGGGTGGAACGGCTCTAATGTCTATCCAGGTTCAAATTCAACCGAGGGACCATATAAGGTTGATTATTTATATAATTGCTTCTGGCCGTGGGAAAGCATTGGTGTTGGGTACGATTTGAATTCTCTTCCTGCTGATTTAGCCAAAATGCAAAAGGACTGTCAAAAACCGACCCTTTTTGATAATTATTTAGACGAGGCGATTTCCGAAAAAAGCACTTATAACGGTAACAGCGAGTTGCCGATGGGCAGCAAAATCAGAGTGTTTCAAGACTATAACCGTAACTTTTGCCGTTTTAATTTGGATGTATCACCAAGCGAATTAATGGGTATAAAAGACCCGACAGAAAGAGTCGCTACCACGCAATTGTACTCTACCGTAAATCTTCAAATAAAGCCTTACGAAATAACCAAGGGACAGCACGGATACGAAATTAAATATAATGCAGATTATCCCAAAGATATTCCTCAAACAGAATATCACCCAATAAAAGGTTCCGTCGACTGGACGGGGTATGAACATCATGTCAACAAGGCGTGTTGGGTAGAGGGGTACACCTCTTCGTCAATAGGCAGACCGACTGCTATGCAGGTCGGACCTGATATTTTAATCCCACATCAATAAATTTTAAGGAGGAAATTATTATGAGCGAACCCAAAATTGTATCAAACGGCGCAAATACTGCTACCGTTAATCTCAACGGCAGCGAGTGCAAGGTAACTTTCAGCAGCAGGTACAACGTTTTCACTGTGGAGAGTGAGAACGATGTCTTGGTTGCTCTCGAAAGCGGAAAATCGGCAGGCGATGACGGTACACTGCTTTGTAAGGGGGGCGGCAGTCTTACATACGACCATATGAAAATGCTTGACACAGTTTACCTTACGGGTACGGGTCAGGTACAGGTGGTCGCCTCAAATAATGCTGCTGTTTGCCATTTTAAGAAAGCGTCGAAAGGAGGTGGTTATGGTGGCAGCGGTGAAAACGGCGACTATGAAAACACCTTGAAAAACTACTCTGAGTCGTCTCAGGGTCTTTACTCCGACAGCGCAAAAAGCAAAAGGACAATGGAGATAAACGCTAACGGCAGCAGCGGTTTTTTATCTTTGACTAATTCCCGTATCGCTTTAAAGGAGACCAGCATTACCGATGTTTCATCGACAGTCGAAATTGACTCGGAAACAGGAATTAAACTTAACGGTAAACCTCTTACCTTTGGTCGATACAGGGATTCCGATAAAATGGTGTTGAGCGATAATTATATCCAGGCAAACAGCACGCTGAACATCACCCCGATTTCGGACAACCCGTCTGCGGTGAGCAAAACCAGGGTAAAGCCCTCTAACGGCGGAATAGAACTGAGTAAGGTGGTAAACACATACGAAAAAAGCGCCTCCGCCACAGGAGAGGGTGCAATAGCTATGGGTGCGTCATCGTCGGCATCGGGAAGCAATTCCATTGCCGCAGGAACGCACGCAGAGGCTTCGGGCAACTGTTCAATCGCTGTCGGTAATACCTCGTATATGGGCAATTGGTATTTCTACACCAAGGCTTCTGGTGATAATGCTATTGCCGTAGGTCAGGGATTAAAGGCAAGCAGCAACAGTCAGGCGGCATTCGGTAAATTTAACCAAAACAACGATTATGATTTGTTCGAGGTTGGCTACGGAAGCTACAGTTTCCCGAGCGGTAGTTATTCGGAAGTGCGCCAAAACGCATTGAGCGTAGACAATGTTGGAAATACTACCGTAGATAAAGCTGTTATTTCGGGCGGACAATTAATATTGAACAAGGGACTGGATATTATGAGCAGCAATGCCGATGTTCAAGCATCAATTACCTCAAGTATATATCAAATTGTAAAGCATATTGCTGACTTGCGGCATATGGCGATCACGAGCAGTACATATTCAAACAGCGTTTTCATGAATCCCGATGTTGAGGAATTTGGATTTGTAATGAAGGCATATGTCATGGCGTATTACATCACAGTCAAGAGATTCCCCATAAATTTGCGAGCCGCAGGCTCAGTACGACTGGTATTTTCCTGGCTTGATAATGATACAAGTGCTATAACCGAACATAAATGCCTTATAGAAATTGGCAATCAGCTTGTTGCAGACCCTATGACATGCACGGTTGTATGCAGTTCTTAATTTTATTTACGGGAGGTACTGAGATATGGATAGATTTACAGAAACAGCCAAGCTCATTTTAGGCAGCATTATCACAGCTTTATCGGGTTTCTTAGGGGGTATGGACGGGATAATGTATGCGCTGCTGGCGTTTATATCCATTGACTATGTCACAGGTGTTGCTGCGGCAGCAAAAAAGAAAGAGCTTTCCTCGGAAGTGGGCTTTTGGGGGATAGTGAGAAAGGTGTGTATTATTGCCTTAGTCGGTGTTGCACATTTTATTGATTTCTATGTGATGCAGTCGGGAGATATTTTTAGAGCGGCTGTTGCACTTTATTACATAGGAAACGAGGGGCTTTCGCTGCTTGAAAACATCGAAAGCTTAGGAGTGGAACTGCCGAAGAAGCTTGTAGAGGTGCTCAAGCAGATTCGGGATAAAAACGATAGCGTGGAAGTTCATAAAATTGAACTGCCCGAAAAGGAGGATAAATAAATGAAAATTACAGAGAACTTTTTAACGCCGAACAAATTTAGCCGTCCGCAAATCAAGCTGGAAAAGGTGACAAAAATTGCGGTGCATTATGTGGGCAACCCCGGCAGTTCGGCTATTGCAAACAGAAACTATTTTGAGAATCAGAAGAACGGTGGGACGTATGTTTCTTCCCATTTTATTGTTGGTCTGGAAGGCGAAATTATTCAGTGCATTCCGCTTGACGAATGGTCTTACTGTACCAATCAGGCGAATGGATACAGTATTTCGATAGAATGCTGTCATCCCGACAGTACAGGAAAGTTCAATGAGAAAACCGAAGAAAGCCTTGCAGAGCTGTGCGCTTATTTGCTGAAGAAGTTCAGGCTTACATCAGATGATATTATACGGCATTATGACGTGACAGGGAAGCAGTGTCCGCTGTACTGGTCACCGACAAAGTATCAGAGTGCAGAGGTAGCAAACGGGCGGTTCAAGGAGTTTAAGGAGAAGGTAAAAAAGCTGATGACTGACGAGGAAAAACCTGCCGCAAAATATTTTGTACAGGTCGGGGCATTTTCATCGAAGACTAACGCAGAGTCGTATTTAGCAACCGTTAAAAAAGACTACCCTGGAGCATTTATTAAAGTGCTGTAGGGTGAAAAGCGTATGTAGGAATAGTCGACTATTCGTTGGCTATTCCTACACATTTGTGTTTAAGAGGCTATATATTGGGGTTTTGACTTTAAACTGTGTAAATGCATTTTCTAAGAAAAAAATGTCAACACTAAAATGCAGTAAAAAAGGAGGCAATACCTCAGTAAGCTGAGCTCTGAGGAGCGATCCAACGCAAACTGCGAGATATTACGATGAAGAGCAGCGGAAAAAGCCGCTGTTTTTCTCTTCATTGGGTATCTCCAAAGCGGATAAACCTCGGGGTTTGGGGCAGCGCCCCATATGCACTAACCCATTTACACTTGACATAAGCAAAGAAAATATGGTAA
>CAZGAZ010000011.1:47574-58808 GCA_964523835.1 uncultured Ruminococcus sp. | reverse complement strand
TGAATTTTTTGTTAATTTTTGCTTTTCCCTATTGACTTTTCATAGCTGGTCTCCTCTCCGCTGATTTGTTGCTGCACCAAAGATACGCTGAAACTTAGGGGGTTAACGCTCCTTTTCACAGTACGGACAATTCATAAACCCACTTTCTTTTAAATTATTCACAGATTAGGGTAAAGCCGTTTCCTGCTTCTTGCCTCTGACCTCCTGCCTCCAGTAGCACTTTACCGTCTTTTGCATAGTATAAGTTATGAAAAAAATCTGCAAAGGAGCGCTGGGCAATGGGAAAGCTGATAATAAATGGAGGGAAACGTCTGCAAGGTGAACTGTCATTGCAAGGCTCAAAAAATGCCGTACTTCCCGTTATGGCAGCAGCAGCCCTCTGTACAGGCAGCAATGGTTCTGCAAGCAGCAATGGTTCTGCAAGCAGCACCGGTTCTGCAAATAGAACCGGCAAAATAACCCTCACCAACTGCCCCGTCATCTCCGACCGCTTCTGCGCAGGGAGAATACTCTCCTCACTGGGGGCAAGAGTTACGGGCAGCGGGAATACCTGCCTTATAGATCCTACATATATCGACAATTCGGTGATCGAAAGTTCCCTTATGCGCTCCATGCGGTCATCGGTTATCTTTATGGGAGCGCTGCTGGGGAGAACGGGACATTGTACCCTCTGTTACCCCGGAGGCTGCGACCTGGGACCCCGTCCCATAGATATGCACCTTTCCTCCCTGCGGAAAATGGGCGCTGTTATCGAGGACGAACACGGCAAAATAGAATGCACCGCCCCCAAGGGACTCTGCGGCTGCCGAATCTCCCTGTCCTTTCCCTCCGTGGGAGCAACGGAAAATATCATGCTTGCCGCCGCTACCGCACAAGGGGAAACCATAATATCCAATGCCGCACGTGAACCGGAAATATGCTGCCTCGCCGATTTTCTCCGCCTCTGCGGAGGTAAAATTTCGGGAGACGGCGGCGGACGGATAGTCATTTCGGGAGTGGAAAAGCTCACATTTCCCGAGGAGGAGGAATTTTCCATAATCCCCGACAGAATAGCCGCCGCAACATATCTTTCCGCCGTGGCATGCACAGGCGGAGAGCTTCTTCTGACAGACTGCAACCCCGTGCACCTGGAAGCAGTTATCCCCGTGTTTGAGCAAATGGGCTGCTATGTCCGCTGTTTCGGCAGCAGCATATATATCCACAGACGGGAACGGGTAAAGCCCGCAGAGACTATACGGACTATGGTGTATCCGGGATTTCCCACCGATACACAGGCAGTGGTGATGTCTCCCCTGTGTACCGCAAGCGGAACGACGGTTTTCGTGGAAAACATCTTTGAAAACCGTTACCGCCATACCGACGCCCTGTGCAGAATGGGAGCGGATATACGGGCGGAGGGAAAAGTCGCCGTAGTGACGGGGGTCAAGGAGCTTTACGGCACGACCGCCGACGCACCCGACCTGCGGGGGGGAGCAGCCATAGTCTGCGCCGCATTGGGAGCGAACGGCACATCGGAAATATACCGTACCGAGTACATAGACCGAGGCTATGAGGATATAGACGGAAACTTCAGAAAACTGGGCGCAGATATAACAAGAGGTTAAGCAAACAAAGAGCAGTCACTCCACTCGGGTTTCCAAAGGGCTTTGCCCTTTGGCGGGTCAAGGGCAGCGCCCTTGCGGGGGACGGGGGGCAGCGCCCCCTTTGGCACTAACAAAGCATAGCAAATAAAAGCACTTCAAGAGCACCCACGCAAACCGCCGCCCGACGTTCAAAAACGAGTTCAAACAAAAGAACGTCATACAAATAAAGTTACAATAACCGAGCAACCCACGTCGGGCGGCGGTGCAGCATAGAACACACGGCGAATGCCGTGTGTTCATGCTGCCGCCCGTAAGGGCGAAGTCACTAACAGCCGCAGATAAACTAAAGGTTTCCGAGCTATTTCATAGCCCCCTTAATAACCCCGTATATCCTCTCCCCCGTGTCCGCAATGCACTGAGCATGAGCACGTCTTGAAAGCTCGTTGAGCTGCTTGGGACTTCCCACCAGCTCCTTCACTTTCTCAATGATAACCTCATCCGTCAGATCCTTCTGCTCAATGACCACAGCCGCCCCCGCCTTTCCGAGCACCATGGCGTTGTGATACTGATGATTCCCCGCCACCACAGGGGACGGGATAAGAATAGAAGCCCTGCCCATAGCCTCCAGTTCACTGATAGCCGAAGCCCCGCTGCGGCAAATGATAAGATCAGCCGCCGCCGTGCAGATGTCCATGTTGTGTATGTATTCCCTTACCATAAGGTCTTTGCTCACATCAAGATCAATGCCCACATCCGCAATACGCTGCTCAAAGCTGTCACGCCCCATTTTTCCGTAGGAATGAATGTGGGTCACAGGGAAATCGTTCTCGCTTTCCCATTTCATCAAAGCGACAGCACTGTCATTTATCGCCCCCGCACCCAGACTTCCACCCCAGGAGAATATGCAAAGCTTGTCCTCCGATAACCCCAGCTGCCGCTTAGCCTCCGCCCTCGTAAGCTTACCGTCAAAGCCACGCCTTACAGGCAAACCCGTCTTTACCGCATTGACCGAGGGGTCAAGGTATTCCCTCGCCTCGTCCATGGTAAGCATCACAGCAGTTGCCTTTTTCGCAAGTATACGCGTGGTAACGCCCGGATAAGCATTCTGCTCATGTATTACCGCAGGAATGCCCATTCTCTCCGCTTCAAGCACAACAGGGCCGCTCACATATCCCCCCGTGCCAATGACAACATCGGGCCCGAAATTCTTCAGGATTTTCTTTGCCGTGTGTCCCGCCGTGGTCAGATATGCCGCCGCCCTTATGTTCCGTGCAATATTTTTCGGGGTTATCTTCCTCTGAAATCCGCTGACCCTTATGGGTGCAAATTCTATCCCCTCCATGGGGACAAGCTTTGATTCCATTCCGTTGGGCGTGCCCGCATACAGAAATTCCGCATCCGGCTCTTTGTCCTTTATAATGGAAATAATGGCAAGAGCAGGGTTTATGTGCCCGGCTGTACCGCCGCCTGTTAAAAGATATTTCATTTGCTTTTCCTCCGCTCCTAGAGGCTAGAGGTAAGAATGCTAGAGGCTAGATTTTTATAATATAAAGCCATTCAAGCATCCAGCCTCTAGCGATCTGATTTTCCGGCTTTTAGTCCCCCTTGCGCAGCTGCTGCTTCGCCTTGTGGATCTCCGCCAGTTCCCTGTCGTCCATGGGCGTGTCGTCCTTGCCCTTATGGGGGATAGACTGCCGTGAAATGTTCAAAACCACACCCATTTCCGCCAGCTGCAAAATAAGCGCCGTGCCGCCGTAGCTGAAAAACGGCAGGGAAATTCCCGTGTTCGGAATTGCATTTGTTACCACCGCAATATTCAGCAGCGCCTGCAAGCCCACCTGAACCATTATCCCCGTTGCCAGCAGCATTCCGTATTTGTCGGGGGCATTCTGGGCTATCGCAAAGCCCCTGAAAATAAGCACCAGGAATAAAATTATCACAAGGGAAGCCCCCACGAACCCCAGTTCCTCGCAGACTATTGCAAATACAAAGTCATTTTTCGACTCCGGAAGGTACAAAAATTTTTGCCTGGAATTTCCCAGCCCCAGCCCGAAAACCCCTCCCGAACCAATGGCTATAAGGGAGTTTCTCGTCTGCCATGCGTCGTCTCTGTTTTCCTTTGCAAACGGGTCAAGCCAGCATGTGATCCTTGTCATTACATAGTCAAATTTGCCTATGGAATAAAGCAGATAGAATCCCGCACCGCCTATTACCAGCATTATCAGTATCAGCATTACAAAATGGTCAAGCCTCGCACCGCCCACAAATATCAGCGAAAGCCCTATGCAGGCAATGATTATCGTGGCGGATAAGTGCCTCTGCGCCATAGTCAGCGCCAGTATAACGCCCATTACCATAAGATAGGGCATTATCCCGTATTTTACCGTCTGCATATTCTTGTAATTGGCGCTCATCATGTAGGCGAATACCATTACCATAGTAAGCTTGACAAGCTCAGAGGGCTGAAACTGTATCGAGCCAATGGTTATCCACCTGTAAGCATCCGAACTGGAGGTGCCCAAAGAAGTGAACACCAGCACCATCAGCACCAGACTTCCCAGAAACGCCCCGTAGGTTATCAGCGGATTTTTCATAATATGATAATCAAACAGCGGACTTGCCAGAAACATCATAATAACAAGCCCTATCCCCGCCATCTGCGACTGGCGGATAAAATAGTAATAAGGCCCTGCGCCGTCATGTATTCCCCAGGCGTAGGAGGCGGAGTACATAATGACCAGTCCGAACACCAGCAGTACAATTATCAGAAAGAGAAAGGGCAGATCCATTTCCCCGATACGCACATCATTGAGATACATGGTCTTTGAGCTTTTCGGAATAAAAAACTTTAACGGACTTTTGTTGTTGGGCAGCCACTTTGGATTTTCCTTTTTAGCCTTTTTTCTCTTTGAGGGGGGCTGTTTTGCAGCCGCCGCTTTCCTGTCGGGCATATTCTCCTGCTCCTTTCCGCTTAAAAAATATAAATGCTTGCCGATGAATTATTTAAGGTACACGTTATATATTACATTTGCAAGTATTCCGCAGATAAGCCCTACGGTCGAAAACACGATCACTATCTTGTATTCCGAAAACCCGCACATTTCAAAATGATGATGTATGGGAGACATTTTAAATATCCTCTTCCCCGTGGTCTTGAAGCTTATCACCTGCAATACCACCGACAACGCCTCGCAAACGTATATGATCCCCACCAGCGCCAGCAGTAAATGCTCATGAGTAATAAACCCCATAGCGCAGACCGCTCCGCCCAGGAACATGGACCCCGTGTCCCCCATGAAAATTTTCGCAGGATTGAGGTTCCACACTAAAAATCCCATGCACCCTCCCGCCAGAGCGGAAGCAAAAAGTGAATATTCATGCAGACCCATAGAGGAAAATATCATCAGATAGGAAACGCAGAACACCACCGTCACCGTGCCGCAAAGCCCGTCCACGCCGTCGGTAAGGTTTACCGCATTTGTCAGGAAAATAAGATACAGTATCATCAGCGGATAATAAAGTATCCCCAGCTCCAGCTTCCCTATAAAAGGGAACGAAATAGCCGTCGACGTGTCTCCCAGCATAAAAAGCACATACATGAACGCCGCCGTAAGACAAAGCTGCATTACCATTTTCTGCTTTGCCCTGAGCCCAAGATTCTGATGCTTCACGCCCTTGATAAAATCGTCAATAAACCCTATCACAGCATTCAGTATCGCAAACATAACTCCCGCAATAAGTTTATACAGCCCACGTCTGTCAGGGGCAAGGGTAACGTCCCGTATCATACCCTGCCATACCGCATAGCATATGGCAATGGACAAGGGCGCAGCAATAATGAACATAAACCCGCCCATTAAAGGCGTGCCGTTTTTCTTCTCCTGCCATTTAGGGCCTTTCTCGTAAATGGTAGCCCCGAAGTGCAGGCGGTGCATCATCGGTATAAGCACCTTTCCTATAGCCGCCGCCAGAGCAAATGCAATAGCCGCCGCCAGCAAATTAAGCCAGTAAACCATGCAAGAGGCAAGATATTTAAGAGACAAGAAGCAAGAATGTCCCGTCTCTCAAAAATCTCACCGTTCTCCCCTTTCGTTTTTCTGATTAATATTATACGATCTCAAAACCAAATAAATTGTCAAAACAAAGAGGCGAAGTATACAAAACAAATTTTCGCTATAGAATCTCTAACCTCTTACCTCTGACATCTAACCTCTCAAAGCCCAAAGCATTCCTTGATAACATCCTCCAGATGCACTCCCCTGCTTGCCTTGAACAGCAGAACGTCTCCGCTTGCCGCCTTAAAATTAAGGTAGTTCACCGCATCCTCCTTTGTTTTGGCCTTGCAGCAGACAATGCCCATTTCTTCGGCTCTCTTTGCAATAAACTGCGCATACTGCCCGAAAGCTACCACAATGTCCACGCCCTTTACCGCCGCATACTCCCCTATCTCCTCATGCAGCTCAGGCGAACGTGTGCCCAGCTCCAGCATATCCCCAAGAACAGCTATCCTCTTCCCCCCCGCCCCCACAGGAGTGTCGCAAAGCACATCTATAGCCGCCTTCATGGAAATGGGAGCAGCATTGTAGCAGTCAATTATCAGCTTCTTGCCGTCCGCCTCTTCCGTGTGCTGTCTGAGGCCGCAGGGCTCATATCCCGCCAGCGCCGCAGCCGCCTCGGCAAAGTCGCAGTGAACAGCCTCAGCCGCCGCCAGCGCAATAAGAGCGTCGTTTACATAATGTATTCCCACACAAGGTATCTGTACCTTACCCAAAGGCTGCCCGTTCTTTATTACCGTAAATTTCAGTATCTCCCCGTCCTGCACAATGTCCTCCGCAGTGTAATCGCACTGCTTATTGAGCATTCCGCAGGTTATAACAGGTCTGTCCGTGACAGTCTTTTTGAGTGGCAGCAGCATATCGTCGTCACCGCATATTATCAGCGGCGCATTATCCTCCGCCCCCGCCAGTATCTCAAGCTTTGCTTTGAGAATGTTCTCCCTGCTGCCTAAATTCTCCGCATGAGACCACCCTATATTT
This sequence comes from uncultured Ruminococcus sp., assembly GCA_964523835.1. Lineage (GTDB taxonomy): Bacteria > Bacillota > Clostridia > Oscillospirales > Ruminococcaceae > Huintestinicola. Next base: position 52,189 of record CAZGAZ010000011.1, on the reverse strand, counting down.
GTTATCACGCAAACGCCCGGCCTTGCCGCTTTGGAAAGCCTTTCTATCTCCCCGAAATGGTTCATACCCATTTCAATGACCGCCGCCTTGTGAGCGGGCGTAAGCCCCAGCAGGGAAAAGGACATACCTATCTCGTTATTCTTGTTCCCGTCTGTTTTAAGAGTGTTGTAATGGGAGGATACCGCCAGAGCGGTCATTTCCTTTGTGGTGGTTTTTCCCACGCTGCCCGTTATGCCTATGAGCTTTGGAGTGAATTTATTGCGGTAATGAGCGGCAATTTTGAGGATAGCTTCCCTTGTGTCCTTTACCACAATGCAGGGACAGCCTCCCACAGGGCGGTTCGTGACCGCAGCCACAGCACCCTTTTTTATCGCCGCCTCCACATAATTATGCCCGTCGAACTTGTCGCCCTTGAAGGCTATAAACAAGCTTCCCGGAGTAAGGCTTCTTGAATCGCTGCTTACCGCCCCCGCATTGATAACCGTTTTCACACCGTGAACAGCGGAGAATGTTCCCCCCACCGCCGAGCGTATCTCTTCCAGCCCCATTCCCGAGAAAAGCTCCCTGTCAATGGCAGGTATGCTGTCCTCCAACGCCTTCAAAGCGTCCGCCACAATCTCCCTCTCGTCAAAGTGAATGTGCACATTGTCCTTGAGTATCTGATAATCCTCATGCCCCTTGCCCGCCAGCACAAGCACATCGCCCTTACGGGCAATTTTAACTCCGTGGAAAATAGCCGAGCGCCTGTCTGCGATCCTGTCATGAGGAATGCTCACACCCTCAAGCCCAGCCTCTATATCGTCAATTATCGCATCCGGGTCCTCATTCCTCGGATTGTCCGAGGTCACAATAAGGTAATCGGAATATTTCGCCGCCGCCTTAGCCATAAGAGGACGCTTAGTCCTGTCCCTGTTTCCTCCGCAGCCGAAAAGGGTGATAAGCCGCCCCTCGGTGTTTTCCTTAATGGAGGAAAGCATATTCTCCAGTGCGTCGGGCGAGTGAGCATAATCGCATACAATAAAGAAATTCCTGTGAGTGGGGATAACTTCGCACCGTCCCCTTACGCCCTCAAAGCCTGACACAGCGTCAAATATCTTCTGCATGGGCACCTTCAGCTGAGTGAGCACACCCACCGCCGCCACAGCGTTGGAAACATTGTAGCTGCCCATCATTTTAAGGCTCAGTTCAATGCTCTTTCCGGGGTAGCAGAAATAGAACTTCTGTACCCCGTCCGCATATCTTATAAAGCTTGCGTAAATGCTGCTGTTTCCCGTAATGCCGTAGGAAAATTTCTGGCACTTTATCTCCGAGAAAAGCCGCTGCCCGAAAGGATCGTCCGTGTTTATGAACGCTAATTTGCAGTACCCCTCAAACAGCCTTTTTTTGGCATTGTAGTAATTTTCCATAGTCCCATGGTAATCGAGATGATCCTGGGTAAGGTTGGTGAAAACGCCGCAGGTAAATATTGCAGGCCCCGTCCTGTACTGGTCGAGAGCAAAGGAGGATACCTCCATAACGCAGTATCTGCACCCTTTTTTCACCATATTGTCAAACAGCTCATACAGCTCAAAAACTTTCGGCGTGGTGGGGGTGTTCTCATCACGTGCAACAGGTTCTTTTCCTATAAGAGTCTGCGCCGTGCCTATCAGCCCCGCCATAGCCCCCGCATAGGTCAGCACATGGTGAATCATGGTCGCCATTGTGGTCTTGCCGTTAGTACCCGTGATACCCACTAAAATGAGCTTTCTTTCGGGGTGATCGAACCATGCCGCCGTCAGCAGACCGTAGAATTTGCGGGTGTCTTTGACAATTATCTGCCTGTCTTTCAGACCAAGGTCACGGCTCGCCACAACAACAGCCGCCCCCGCCTTTATCATATCCCCGGCAGCCTCATGCCCGTCAAAGGAATTTCCCTTAACGCAAATGAAAATGTTCCCGGGCTTTACCTCTCTTGTGTCATCGGTTATCCCCGTGATCTTCACATTTTTCCCTTTGTAAATAAAGCTCTCGCCCTTGTCCGTCGCAGTCACATCACCCAGCAGCGCACTTAAATCCTTAACACGATCCATAAATTATAGCTCCTCCCTGCTAGAGGCTAGATGTAAGGGGGCTAGAGGCTGGAAGCCGCTGACTATCTATTCTCCGGCATATCTTTTGCAATTTCACCGACAGCGCCCAAAATTCACAGCACCGCCGATTCATTATTAATTATTAATTAACCCTCGTCACGCACCATAAACGTGACCTCGACCACCGTGCCCACTTCGACAATGCTTCCCGGCTCGTAATTCTGAGAAGCAGCCACAGCCCCCGCACGGTCGGTAGCACCGTCCCCCGCCTTAAAGTTAATATTGGCAGAAGTCAGCAAGTAATTCACATCCGACAGACTGTACCCTAAAACGTCCGGCACGACAGCGGTTTCCGGAGTGTAATTATCCTCCGTGTAAAGAATGATCTTTCCGTTCCGTGGAATGGAAGCCGTACCCGAGGGCACTTGCTTTACCACCTGACCTCCCGAGCCTACTATATGGGTCTGAAGCTCCAGACTCTCTATAGTCTCCACAGCCACATCCACGTCCTGCCCCTCCACATTGGGCACATTCACATCAAGCGCACGCAGCTCCTCATCCGTATATTCCGGATAATACCCCAGATAGGGCAGAGCGTCCTTCAAAACCGCAGATACCACAGGCGCAGCCACCATGCTGCCGTAGTAAACATGAGAACCGTTCTTGTCACGGCCCTGAGGCTCGTCGACCATAACCAGCATTATGATTTCGGGATCGTCCGCAGGCGCAAAGCCCACATATGAGGATACATAGTATATCGACTCCCCCGCCGCATTGTTTTTGGCAATCTTCTCCGAAGTTCCCGATTTGCCGCCTATCCTGTAGCCCTTAATGTAAGCGTTTGAGCCGCCCTTGTTGTTTACCACCGTCTCCAATACCTGCCTCATCTGCGCCGAGGTCTCGTCGGAGATGACCTGCCTGCGCACCATCCGCTCATTGGTCTTTACCACATTGCCGTTAGGGTCAACTATCTTTTCCACAACATAGGGCTTTAAAAGATATCCGCCGTTGATAACAGCCGCATAAGCGGTTATCATCTGAATGGGAGTAATTGTGTTTGACTGCCCGAAGGAGCAGGCAGCCAGCTCAACTATGCCCATATCGTCCGCCCTGTAAACTATTCCCGCCGTTTCGCCCGGCAGGTCTATTCCCGTGATCTCGTAAAAGCCGTAGCCCCTTACATATTCGCTGAACTTGTCGATCCCCAGCCGCTGTCCTATCTGAATAAATGCAGGGTTGCAGGAGTTGGTCATGGCAACCGTAAAATCCTGAGTTCCATGGTCTCCCGCCGTCCAGCAGTTTATCGTCCTGTCCGCAACCGTTATGGAGTGATTGCAGGCAAAGGTGCTCTGAAGCGAGACCACCTTTTCCTCCAGCGCCGCCGACCCTGTTATTACCTTGAATACCGAGCCCGGCTCATATATCTCCGTTATCGCCTTGTTTTTCCATTGCTGCTCACGGTACTTGGCGTATTCCTCCTCGTATTCCTCGCCGTCGCCGTATTCCTCCGCAAACCTTGCCAGCGCATTCCTGTCCTTAGGAGCGTAAATGCTGTTCCTGTCATTAAGGTCAAAGCCCGGGTATGTGGCCATTGCCAGCACAGCCCCCGTCTTTGCATTAAGGATTATCCCGCAGGCACGGTTGTCCACATTATTTTCCTCAACGCACTTCTGCAGCTCCCTCTCCATGTAATACTGAAGCGTGGAATCAATGGTCAGATAAAGGGAATTGCCGTTCTGCGCCGCAAAATTCTTGTCGTTCTTGTAGGGCATTTCATTGCCCAGACCGTCCGTAGCGGAAATTATCTTTCCGTCCACACCCGCCAGATAATCGTTATAATAAGCCTCCACCCCGTAAACGCCGTCGCCGTCGTAATTGGTGAACCCTATCACCGCCGCTGCCAGGTCGTTGTTGGGATAAACCCTCTTGGTGTCCTCATTGCTGAAAATGAGATTCCCCACAAGCCCCTCATCCGAGGCTCTTGTGGTAATATTGGTCAGTATCTGCTTGTCTACCCGTGAAGCGCACTTGAACCACTGCTTGCTTCTCGTTTCCTTGTTTTCAAAGGCACCCAGTATCTTGTTTGCATCGCAGCCCGTTTCCTCGCTGATAATGCGGGCGCAGGTTTTTATCTGCCGCTCCTTTTCGTCGTCGTCCATCTCATCGCTGTCCAGCTTTGTAATGGCGGCAGGGGATATAATAATATTGTACACCGTGGCGGACTGTGCAAGGGTAACGCCGTTTGAATCGTAAATAGTCCCCCTCGCAGCCTCCACAGTGGTGCTTGTAAACTGATTGTCATTGGCCATGGCAGCATACTTGTCATGTTCCTTGACGCTCGTCCTGAATAAATTCACAATAACATAAACCGTAAAAGCAAACAGCGCAAAAGCAACATAAATGCTCAGCCTGTTTTTCATAAGCTTTGTAGGCTGATATGAAGGCATAATCTGTTCAACTCCTCTTAGAAGCAAGATATTTAGAGGCAAGAAGCAAGAATTTTTAACTCTTTTCCCTGCTTCTTGTCCTTTTAGAAGCAAGATATT
>CAZGAZ010000011.1:4882-47474 GCA_964523835.1 uncultured Ruminococcus sp. | reverse complement strand
TAGAAGCAAGAAGCAAGAAGAGTAAAATTCCGAAACGCTATAAGCATAATACAGTGCATTTCACATAAACCTTGACTGCTCAGCATAGCGCACACGGTTTCTATTTCTTGTCCTTTTAGAAGCAAGATATTTAGAAGCAAGAAGCAAGAAGAGTAAAATTCCGAAACGCTATAAGCATAATACAGTACATTTCACATAAACCTTGACTGTTCGGTACAGCGCACACGGTTTCTACTTCTTGCTTCTTGCCCTTTTAGAAGCAATATATTTAGAAGCAAGAAGCAAGAAGAGTAAATTTCCAAAACGCTATAAGCATAACACAGTACATTTCACATAAACCTTGACTGTTTGGCATAGCGCAAACGGTTTCTATTTCTTGCCTCTTGCCTCTAATTATCTTGCTTCTAAAAGGGCAAGAAGCAAGAATTGTGAGTTTTTTCCTGCTCCTTGCCCATCTTCATCTTTAGGCTTTTTCCTGCTTACATTCTCCAAATTCTTCCGCTTGTTTTCACATTTTCTCTTTCTATATTTTTATTATCTTAAATGCCTATGTATTCCAAAACCTTGTCAAAGAAATTTTTGACCTTTGCGGCAACAGTCTCTTTCTTTTCGGAGATCTCCACCATATTGCCGCTTTCGAGGCTTACATATTCTATCTGGGATTTTTCCAGCTTCTGCATTCCCAGTATCTCCTCCGCATAGGTCTCAACGGCTTTCTGAGAGCTTTTCTGCTCCAGCTCGGTTTTCATGCGGTTATTTTCCTGCTGAAGCTCCTGGACCTCTGCCTGAGCCGCCACAATGTCCGCATGGACCGCCGCAATATCCGCCTTTGACGTTACAAACAAGGTCAGCATAAGCCCTATCCCCACGATCATCGTCAGGGACGCCATGGTAATGGGTGTCAGCGAAGCCTTTGCCGCCCGCTCTGTCTTTATGGCAGGAGCCTTTTTCACTGCTTCGATCCTTTCGTATTTTTCATATCTGGAAATATCATAAGCAAGATTTGTATTTCTTTCAGCCATGAATCAAACACCGTCCTTTTTAGAAGCTGGAAGTTAGGGGGCTAGAGGCTAGAGTATGTAAAGCGCTCATCCTCAGAACTGCTTGCTTCTCTGCACTTCCTCCGCCGATTTTCGGCGGAACTTTGAAACTTTATAATTAAATTTAATTGTGACCTTTATTTATACATTGCCGCACTGTTGCACCGCCGCATTACTGCACAGCCGCACAGCCGCACAGCCCTGTGATCTATCTGAGCTTCTCAATGATACGCAGCTTTGCGCTTCTGCTGCGGTTATTCCTTGCAAGCTCATCCTCGCCCGCTTCAATGGGCTTGCGGCTTATCAGCTTTCCCCTGGGGGTGTTGCCGCAAACGCATACCGGAAAATCGGGCGGACACGTGCAGCCCTTGCACCATCCCGCAAACCTTTGCTTTACCATTCTGTCCTCCAGCGAGTGGAATGTTATCACGCAAAGCCTGCCGCCGGTTTTAAGCAGCTCAAACGCCTCGTCCAGCGCCCTGTCTAAATGCAGGAGCTCCCCGTTCACCGCTATCCGCAGCGCCTGAAAGGTTTTCTTGCAGGGATTTTTCTCCCGCCTGAACTTTGCCGGAATAGCCTCTTTTACTATTTCCGCCAGCTCCGTGGTGGTCTCAATGGGCTTTTCCGCCCTGTGCCGAACTATATTTTCGGCGATCCTCGGGGCAAATTTTTCCTCGCCGTATTCATATAATATGCGGGTAATTTCCCCCTTGGAGCTCTCATTCACAATGTCACGGGCGCTTACGCCCTCCTTGGACATTCTCATATCCAGCATACCCTCGTTATGGTAGCTGAACCCCCTCTCGGCATTGTCCAGCTGATAGGAGGAAACTCCCAGATCAAGCAGTATGCCGTCCGCCTTATCTATCCCCATTCCCCTTGCAATATCGCCCATACAGTCGTAATTCCCTTTTACAACCGCCGCAGGCAGCCCCGCCAACCGTTTCTCCGCCGCCCTTACAGCGTCCGGGTCACGGTCAATGCCTATAAGCCTGCCCGCCGTCAGCCTCCTTGCAATTTCAAAGGAATGTCCCCCGCCGCCGCAGGTGCCGTCAATATAAACCCCCTCGGGATCAATATCAAGCCCCTCCAGGCACTCACCCAGCAGCACGGATACGTGCTCAAATTCCATTTAAGCTCCCCCCATAGGCGAAAATCTTTATTCTAGCCTCTAGCCTCTGAATCTCCAGCCTCTAGAAGGCCAGCTCATCCAGAGCCTCTGTAAGCTCATCATCACTGAACTTGGCGTTAGCCTCCTCATACCGCTCGGTGTCCCATATCTCCGCATGGTTAAGGTTACCGATGACCGTAACATCATGGGAAAGCCCCGCATGCTCCCGCAGATTCTGGGGAATGAGTATTCTCCCCTGCTTGTCCGCCTCGGGAATGAACGCATTTGAGGAAAACTTTCTTATAGCCTGCCTTGCCTTAGCCCCCGACAGCATAGCCAGCTTCTCGGTAAACTTCTCCCACTCGTCGGCGGAGTATGCCACCAGACACCCCTCCAGGCTGATAGTAATCACAAAGCCGGGCCCCAACAGTTCACGAAGCTTCGTGGGAAAGGACATTCTGCCCTTAGGGTCCATAACATGGTTATACGTACCCATAAGAGGAGCGCTCATATCTATCAGTCCTTTCCTTGAGATTTCCGGCATTCCCGAAAAGCAGCGCAGCTTGCTTTCTGACTGCAAGCCTCTGGTCTCTAACGACTAGTTTCTGGCCTCGGTTTTCAACACACTTTTCAACAGCCTGTTGAAAATTTACCACTTTTCACCACCGAATGGGGTATATTTACCACTCTGTTATAATTATACCTCATTTGTAACCAAATTGCAACCTTTTCCGGACAATAAACCCTAAAATAAATCCAGAAATTTCAGCCCGTTTCTTATACATTTTGCACAAAAAATATTATCAAAATGTATAAATCGTTCAAAATTTGCGCTTAGTATATTATTTTGGTAAATATTGGGCATAAAAAAACGGTGGTGAAAAGTGGTAATGAAAACCTGAAAAATCAAAAAAAGGGTAAAAACCTTTTACCGTTTTGTAACCATTTGTAACCTATTGTTACCGAATTTTAACCTATTGGAGGCAAGAGCTTCGGAAGCAGGAGGCAGAAAAACGGTATCTTTTTAATTGCTGACGGGATTTAAGCTTTCTCAAAAGCGACGGGCTGTGTTATTACAATGTTTCACTGTTTGAGACATTGCGCCCTTGCGCTATTCGGAAAAGCATTTACCGTCTCCTGTTCCTTTATATATAGTATACCACATATTTTACCGTTTGTCAATAGCTCTGCGCAATTTTATTGCGCCGTTTAGAAATTTCTCCCTTTTGCACATATTTTCCTAACGTCATTCAAATATTTTTGCACTATACAACAAAAAAGAAAAAGCCTGCCTGTCAAACAAGCCTTTTCCCAAAATCAACATAACTTTAACGGTTCAAATCCTGCCTCTTGCTTCCGGTCTCCTGCCTCTGACCGCCCAAGGATTTTTCCGGAAAACCCCTTTGTCTTTTCGCTTTTTGGATTTCCGAAAACCTCGTCGGGCGTGCCCGTTTCCTCAATAACGCCGTCCGCCATGAATATGACCTTGTCCGCCGCACCCCGGGCAAGGTTAATTCCGTGAGTCACTGCTATCATAGTCCTGTGGGATCATTTTATATGCCGATCCCTTTAAATCATATTTCCACACCCCAAAGCAATCCACCCCGTATTTTCCCGAAGCCTTCATCTGCATTTTCCTTGAATCTGTTTACATCAATAAGCATTTTTATATTTTTCCGCTCCTTTAATCAGACTTTTACACCGAAGGTACGCTGAAGCTTAGGGGTTTACCGCTGACCTTCAAGCTTTACCTCAGCAAATCTTTTCAAATTGCCATACATAGTCTACATCTTCAATATCTCTGCCGAACCAGTAAACGGCAAAATACCCGTCGTTTTTCTTTCTGTTCAGATCGGTAAACATTCTGTTCCTGTAGGACAGCTTGATTCTGTATGTATCGCCGTTTTTCTCATATTTATTGTAAGGCACATCAACCGATCTTTTTGAAACAAGTTCTCTGACCTTATCAATACAATGATAGCCGTACCCCTCCACATACTCATCCGTATAATTCCAGACGCCCGCAGTATAAAGCTCAAACCAATTGCAGACAGTCATTCTTTCATACCAATTTTCACGGTACAGCTTATTAAAAACCCTGTCAAAATCAGGGTCATTGATATCCATATCCATGTGCGGTTCTCTGTCATGAAACTTTTCCGTAAGGCTGTACAAGCGGTAATATTTTTTTATCCATTCGGTATTTTTGTCTGTCAGTGCAAAATCAAAATAATCCATCCCGTAAGTACCGCAGTCCCTCTGCATTTCTTCATGAAACAGATAGCATATATCAAATCTTTCCGGATAAGACAGATTGCTTTTCTCATTATTTGTACATAGTCTTACATATTTTCTGCTCATAATAACACCTCTTTCGGAAAAAATGCCTGTACTGCTGTACTTATTATAACATACATATAGAATACTGTAAAGCAGATGTGTTAAATTTTTCCCGTTCAAAAACATTATCCCTTTGCCGTATAAAAATGGCTTCGGCAAAAAGTGAAAGAAACAGCCTATACCCCAAAGATCGCATAACAGTTTTCATCAGCCGACACAGGGGTATAACCGCTTTTATCAAGCACAGGCGAGCCGTTTATATAAGCCTTTAAAATTTCCCTGCTCATGTTGGTTATGTCCGCCCGTCCTACAGCCTCAAGGGGATCAATCAGCAGTACCTCGCTGTTTTCGTACCCGTCAGATTCGGGCGTTCCCGAAATATATTCCATTTTAAAAACCACGCACCACTGACAGGGCTTGAACTGCACTGCCGCTACAGACTTCGCCTTTGCCGTCACCTTTGTTTCTTCAAATATTTCCCTCTCCGCCGCAGCCGTAGGCAGTTCGTTTTCACGGACATATCCTCCCGGCAGCAAAATCCTGTCCTTTGCCGTGCCGTAGGTGTGCCGCACCAGCAGCACCTTTTCCTCTATCTCAACAATTCCGCAGACGGTGTAATATTTGTTGTTCATATTCTTCATTCATCCTTTAATTATGATATGTCGGTATTTTGCCCGACGATTTTTATTATATTTTACTTCATATTGCTGTGCTTGTCAAGGAAGAATTTTAGAGTAATTTTTTAAGCAATAGTCTGTGCTGTTAATATTTTGGGAATAAAAATTTCTCGAAAAAGGCACAGGAAAATAAAGAATGAGATATTAATTGATGATATAATGAAAAAGAAGTAAAATTTTGTCAAATGTATTTTCCGAAAATGAATTTACGGGGAATGCCGTTGACCAATAAAAAGGAGTAGTGTTACTATGGGCGAATTAACTATGATCATGGCTGTTGTGTACATAATCATTGATGCTGTGTTGGCAGCGAAAATGAGCGAGGCTGCTCAAATGAAAGGACACGACAGCGTGACTGCACTGTGTTTTCTTTTGGGACCTGCCTCATATTTTTATGTGGCGGCGCTTCCCGACCTTAAACTCAGGGAGCAGAATGAGGAAATTATCAAAACGATTAAAGAAATCCACATTACCAATACAGACAGCGCACCTGTTAAGCCCAAATATTCTAACGACAATCTTCCCGATCTTTAATTTGCGGGGGTGAAAATCATGGATAGATACAACAGACTGTTTCATACCGATGAAACGGAATATTTTGAATCGTCTCCGGTTATTATCAAGGCAAAAGCTCTGCTTTACGATAATGAAACGGATAAGAATATAGCACAGGTAAAGTTCGTTAATATTTCATCAAAAAACATAACAGCGGTTTTTGCGGATATAACCGCCTATGACCCGTCAAGAGAGATTGCCGAAAAAGTTTCCCATACATATCTTGACCTGTCTGTAAAGCGGGATGAAAGCTTCGGTACGAAGTCTACTGTCACACTTAACAACAAAACGTCACGCTCTTTTGATGTGGTCATACGAAAGGTCGTTTTCGGTGATGAGTCGGTTTGGGAAAATAACGGTTATGAAAAAATAATTATTCCAAAGCCAAAGAACCTGACCGAATTTGTGGGCAATGACTGTCTGGCAGAGCAGTACCGCAGGCAGCATGGCGATAAGGCTCAATATGTTCCCCAAAAAATAAGCGATATCTGGATATGCGCCTGCGGAAAGATCAATCATTCCGAAGAGGGCGAGTGCTATTCCTGCAAGCAAAGCTTTGCCGCACTTACGCAAAGTCTTGATGTGGACGGGCTTACCGCCGATTGCTATAATTATGCCAAAGACTTAATGGCAAAAGCAATATCCGAGAGCGATTTTAAAGAGGCAGAGGGGAAATTCTCTCCAATAAAGGATTATCTTGATTCCGCAGACTTAGCGGCAGAGTGCAGAGAAAAAGCGGAATGCGTACGGAAAGACAATATGTATGCTTCTGCTGTAAAGCTTATGAAAAATAATACCGTCAAGTCCTTGGAAGAGGCAGCGGAGTCTTTTAAAAGTATTTCCGATTGGAAGGATTCCGCCGAAATGCTCAGCCAATGCGAAAGCAGGAAAAATGAGTTAATAAATAATCAGGCTGCCGCCGCAGCCCGGCAAATAAAAGCCGAGAAAAAAAAGAAAGGGATCATTGCCGCAGTTTGCGGGGCGGCGGCGCTTTGTATTGTTTTTGCAACAGTCAATACTACCGTAATTGCGCCTGCTTCCAATTATAAAAAAGCAGCAGCTTTAATGGAAAGCGGTTCATATGACGAGGCTGCGCAGATGTTTGCGGAATTGGGTGGTTATAAAGATTCCTATGACCTGTCATTATTGGCTCAGTATAATAATGGCGTAATTTTGTTCAACAACCATCAATATGACGAGGCTGTCTTAGTATTTGAGAAATTGGGTAATTACAGTAATTCAAAAGAAATGATATCGGCGTCTGAATATAATAAGGGCATATCTTTGTTTAACAGCGGCTCTTATGACGAGGCTGCCCGGGTGTTTGGGGAATTGGGAGATTACAGTAACTCGAAAGAAATGAAACTGGTGGCTATGTACAATAAAGGCTCGGCATTAATAGAAAGCGGAGACTATGATGAGGCTATTTCAATTTTTGACAGCCTTACTTATTATTTTAGTGACGCAGAGGAAAAAAAGCTATCAGCTTATTATTATAAAGGAAAATATCTTTTTGAAAATAAGAATTATAAAAGTGCTGTTTACGCTTTTAAAAGCAGCGAGGACTATGAGGATTCGGCACAAATGCGTCTTGAAAGTATGTATCAGTATGCTTTAAATTCTGAAAAATTACCCGAAACGGATATTACCAAATACAATTTTTTAAAAGAATTGGCAGCAGAAAGCTATGCCGATTCCGCAAAAATTTTTACCGATACTTACAAGATTTCTGTAGAGGTTATAGCAAATAACAGCAATAAAGACACTGTAACTGATACAAATGTTTTTGAATCGGGTGATGCCGTTTATGTACACATAAAATGCAGCGGCGCACCTGATAGTGTGGAGGTTCTTGTAAAATGCAGTTTTGAATATCAGGATTCAAAAGGAAAGTGGAAAACGAACAGCAAAACACAGACATTTCATATGAACAAGTGGTCTATAATGCAGCTGCCGAGAATTTATATAAATGGATATGAAGACTTCATTTTGGCAAACAAGCTTCCGTTAAACATAACTTATACCTACACCGACGAAACCGGCAAAGAGGTTACAAACACCTTAAAATTAACAGAGAACTGACTGTCAAAAAAAGCATTTTTTAATTCCTGTCCCCCGGTATTCTGTTTTTAGCAACCGAATAAACCCCCAACCCCGCCATATCCGCCAGCGCCCAGCCAATGGGCACAGCCCACCATATCCCAACAACGCCCACAGCAGGAATTGCCGATAATATATAAGCCAGCGCCACTCTCGTGCCAAGGGAAATTACCGTGAGTATCACCGACATCATAGGCATCCCCACTCCCCTGTACAGCCCGTACAGCAAAAACAGACAGCCTATGCCGCAGTAAAACGCCCCCTCGATATGCAGGTATCTTACTCCCTCCGCAATTATCGCTGTTTCTTCACTGCTGACAAATATTTCCATAAGCTGCCGTGAGAATATCCACACAGCAGCCGAAATTATCAGGCAGAAGATCACCGATATCATAAGGGCAGCCTTAAAGCCCTCTCTTATACGTTCCCCTTTTTTCGCCCCGAAATTCTGTGCGGTAAAGGTGGAAAATGCGTTGCCGAAATCCTGGGCGGGACTGTAGGCAAAGGCGTCTATCTTAACCGCCGCCGCAAAGGCTGTCATAACCACTCCCCCAAAGCTGTTCACCACTCCCTGCACCATTAATATCCCCAGATTCATCACCGACTGCTGCACGCAGGTAAGCAGGGAAAATCCCGCAATTTCCCTTACAAAATTTATATTCAAAGCCTCCCCTGTTTTAAACCCGCTTTTGCCCGGTTTAAGATAGGGTACTTTTATAAATGTATACACCGTTATCCCCGCTGCCGAAATGTACTGGGCAATGACCGTAGCTGCAGCAGCACCCCGGACTCCGTAGGGAATAACGATCACAAATAAAATATCCAGTCCTATATTAAGCAGTGCGGAAACCGCCAGAAATATCAGCGGCACTGCCGAATTTCCCACCGACCGCAAGAGGCAGGCGAAAAAATTGTAAATGAACACGGCGAATATACCGCAGAAAATTATTTCCAGATAATCCCTCATAAAAACCCATATTTCTTCGGGCACATTCATAAATCCCCCTATCCTGTCAAGCAGCAGAAAAGCCGCACCGTTAATAAGCACAGTCAGCAGAAAAATCAGGACAAAGGAAGCAATGATACCCTTTTGCAGCCCCTTGATGTCGTTATTCCCGAAGCGAATGGAAAAAAATGCCCCGCTGCCCATGCAAAGCCCCAGCAGAATAGAGGTGAGAAAGGTCATAAGCGTAAACGCAGAACCCACCGCCGCCAAAGGGTCTGCCCCAAGCACACGCCCCACAATGAGCGTGTCCGCAATGTTGTAGCACTGCTGCAGCAGGTTGCCAATAACCATAGGCAGCGTGAACCGCAGCAGCGATTTTATGATAGGCTTGTTTATCATATCCGTTTGCATATTTTGCATATGGCTTCCCATTGAAATTTTCACTCCGAATTTTTGTTTGACTTTATTATACCATTTTCCGGGAAATTTTGCAACAGCCCTTTTTTAATAAAGCATGATCGAAAAATAAGGGACAGAGCTGCTTGTTCATTATTTATCAATATTAACCGCAGTTTAATTTAACATATTCCCTCCAACATTCCGCATAAAAACCGACACTATATATACAGAACGTTCGATAAAGCGAGGGAGTCCTTCAAATGAAACTAACAGGAGAAATAATAACCCGTTACTCGCAGAAGATATACGGCTTTGCCTTTGACAAGCTCCGTGACCCGGACAGGGCGGAGGAACTGTCCCGGGAAATTATTCTGGAGCTGCTCAGATCCGCAGCAAGAGGGCAGGAGGTGGACAACCCCGACGGCTATGTTTACACCGTCTGCCGCTATGCCTTTGCAAAAAGCCTGCGGAAAAAATACCGCAGCAGGGAAATTTCCGCAGGCGATCACATGATCGGGGATAACTCTATCCCCTCCGGCGAAAACATCGAGGAAACCACCGAACGAAAGCTGCTGACGGAAAGGCTTATGCGTGAGCTCACCCGTCTTTCCAGAAACCACAGGCAGGTCACGGTCATGTTTTACTTTGACAATATCCCCGGAGAGGAAATTGCAAGGCGGCTGGGAATCCCCCATTCCACGGTAAGGTATTATCTCGGCGAGTCACGGAAAAAGCTCAGGGAGGGCATTGATATGAATGAGAATTTAAAGTTTGATGTTATTAAAATAGCCGCAGGACACGACGGCAATGTTACCGATATGAAAATGAACGGTCTGGCGGACAATCCGCTGGTTGCGGGTATCGTTGCGGCGTGCAGCGAAAAGCCTCTGACGGTAGAGGAAATTTCCCGTGCCATAGGCGTAGGGGCTGCTTATCTGGAATATTATCTTGACGACCTTACGGGCATGGACTATATGAAAAAAGTCGGCAATAAGTATGTTACCAACTTCTACCTGCGCACCCCGGAAAGTATGGTAAAGGCTGAGAATTACAGCTATGTAAATGCGGCAGACCCTGCTGTTACCGCTCTTGACGCATTGCAAACCCGCATGGACGATATTCTTGCCATAGGCTTTATGGGCAGCGACCTTGACAGGGACAGCCTTACATGGATGTTTTACGGCGACCTTATAAAAACCCTGATAAGTTCGGCATATACCTATCCTTTGGATAAGGGCAGAAAATACCACGATATGCCAAATCCCCTGCGGGCGGACGGCAGCGCTCACTGGGTATGGGCGGCAATAAACGGCGATCCCAAAGATCCCGTTCCCACAGCGGAGGGCTTTGAGGAATATGCAAAATCCTGCCTGTCCTTTAACGGCGTAAAGACCCGTTCTGCAGACGACAAAATATTCTCCCTGCAATTCGATTTCGGCACGGGCTGGCGTGACTTTAACGGTGAGGAGCTGTCGGCGCTGGGCAGGATAAAGGAGCTTATCCTCTCGGGCGCAGAGCCTACGGAGCATGACAAATTCATAATCGCCAATATGTCAAAGAATGGCTATGTGACGGTAAGCGGCGGCAAAATGCGCCTGAATCTCCCATATATGACCGCTGAGGAATACAGGAAATACCGTGACATTATCGAGGATATCTGCGAAGAACTTGGCAGGGATTTCCTGCTGGAATATATCAAGGGCTCGGGAAAGCTGACCGAATCGGATATTCCCGCTTACCTTGACGAGGATATGCGTTTTTACTACAAGTACAGCAATGTAAAGCTCAGGGAGTTTTTCCAGATCATTAAATATAAGGGGCTGTTATCGCTGCCCGATGATCTCGAAAATTCGGCGTTCTGCACGCTGGTGTATGAGATAGAGGCTAGAAGTTAGAGGCTGGAGGCTAGAGCAGCCGGGGTATAAAAATGGGGCTGTAAAAAACTCAAAAAGTCTTTTTTTCAAAAAATAAATCCCGACAAATCGGCATTCTAAAGCTGCTTTGCCGGGATATTTTTTATTTGCGATAGTTTTTTACAGTCCCATTTTTTATTCTAGCCTCTAGTATCTGACATCTAGCTTCTAGTTTCTAACTTCTAGCCTCTAGCTTTATACTTTTTGTAAAATTTGGGAAATTTATTTGATTTTGTAAGATGTTACAAAAAAAATCAAGAAAGTGTAAACAAATGCCCAAAATTGTTTGGAAAGAAGCCCCTTTAAAGGGGTAAAATATTTTAAAGTTCGTCAAAGTGCACAAAAACGGACAGAAAAATTTTTTTGACAGAGCGAAAAAATTACGGTATAATTACAAAAGTGATTTGATATGGATTGTGTTTGTAACCAATTTGTAATAATTTGTAATAATTTGAATTCCAATTAACGCTGTCCGCTGTGCGGAAAGGAAAATTAAACTTTCCGTAAAAAGCGATGCCGAAGAAATGCGGCGGGGGCTTTAAATGCCCTGTGTAAAAGGCGTTTCGGATAGGAGCACGGAAGAATATGGCTGAATTTATGAGTACCGGAATAAGGGCGAACCGTCCGGCAAACAGAATAAAGAAATACATATCCCGTGCGGCAGCGGTGCTTGCGGGGGTAGGGGTATTTACGGGAGCGGTGGTTTTCTGCATAAGCTCCTCCGACGGGATCGCCGAAGAGGCTATGGATGCGGATATCCCCGTGGAGATGACCGACGCAGAGATTCCCGAGGAAACGGAAGCGACTGTGGAGATCGTCAGCAGGACCTTTGCAAGGGCTGCGGGCGACTATATGGAGATAACCGTCGAGGCGGACGGCAGGAGCATTGTGGTGGCGGCAGCCCCCGGCAGCACTGTTGAGGAAGTCCTCGAAAAAGCGGGACTGAGCCTGGGCGAGGACGATGTTATGGATGTCGAACCGGGTGAGGTGCTGAGCGGCAACAGGGTTATTAGTCTGAGCCGTGTCGAATATGTTGAAAAGACCTACAGACGTGAATATGAGCTGGACACCGAGTACCGTGAGGATGACAGCCTTCCCAGAGGCGACAGCAAGGTCGTTACCGACGGGGAAAAGGGCGAGATCATTGTTAAGGTGCGCTCCAAAATAGTGAACGGAGAAAAGGTTGACAGCGAGATAATAAGCAAGGAAATCACCGTTAAGGCGGTGCGCCCCGTGGTTGCCATGGGTACGCTTGAAGTGGACGAATACAGCTATGCGGCTGCCGACCCCGAGGAGCGTGAGCCCGAAGAGGAGCGCATTTACGCCAAGGATAATTCCGATTCGGATAAATATGACACGGATTCCTATGAGAAGAAGCTTGATGAAGAGGATATCACCGTTACCGCTGCTCCCGAAGAAGAGGACACGGAAACAGTGCTCATTAATGAGCCCGACCCGGATAAGGTTCTGGAGCCCGTATATTCCGTATGGACAAAGCACGAGGAACCCGAGGTTCCCGAGGATATATATGACGAGCCCGAGCCGATAGTGACCGAAGCTCCCGCAAGGGAAACGGTGGACGGTATGGCGGTCATTGAGGGCAGCGAGGGCATTTGCCTGGACGGCAGCAAGCCTGTATCGAGATTTGCTCCCGAGGGCGTCAAGCTGGACGAGAACGGCATTCCCGTGAATTACAAGGAAATTCACAGGGGCGAATCCTGCGCATACACTGCGGAGGAGGGTGCGCTGATGTCCACGGGCAAAGAGGTTTTCCAAGGATATGTGGCGGTTGACCCCGACATTATCCCCTATGGCTCGAAGCTTTACATAATTGCAGATGACGGCGCTGTTTACGGTTATGCCGTGGCTGCGGACACGGGATACTCCGTGGGCGAGGGTCACATTATCGTTGACCTGTTTATGGCAAGCCACGACGACTGCGTTCAGTGGGGGCGCAGAAATGTAACCATATACGTTCTGTGAGAGGTTAGAGGTTAGAAGTAAGAGGTTAGAAGCGTTTTGAGATTTGAATAACTGTTCTGACCGACGGTCTTTGAGTTTTAAGGACTGTCGGTCGTTTTTTGATGTTTTAAGTTATTTACTTACAGTTTATATTTTTGGAATTATACTCTTTGTGTTAAATGAGACGCTTTGGTTTTTGGCGTTTATGGGGATTTGTTTGCGGGGAATGTGGGATTTACAAATAGTTGATTTTTGAGATAAATTACTGTTAGTATTGGATATGGGCTTCCTTTTCGGGGAAAATCTGTAAAATTACAAACGGGCATATATTAATAAAATATACTTGATGTATAAAAATAGGATTTCGCCCAGGGGGTTTTGCGGCGGTAATTTTTGGAATATACGGTTTGTTAAGATAAAATGAATTATACTTAAAGTATTTAATGTTATTTATTACCAAATAATACATTGAAATTTGTATAAGTTATTAATCAATATTTTGGGAAATATGAAATTTGGGGAAAATAAACATTTTCTAACGAAAAAATTCGGCAAATATTTTAGAATTATTTTTTTTAAGCCATTGTTTTTTTTTGAGTTTGGTGTTATAATTAATATAGGTATAAGTGTGTTAAAATGTTCGTATCAATACCTGAATATTCCAATGGGCTGCTTTACGGCTTCGGCAGACAAGTGTTGTGCCGATTTGCTGTGGGGGTATGACCCGAAAGGAGAATTACATATGAGTTTATTTGATTCCGCCGCCTTTACGCTGACAGAACAGGGGCTTGACGCTGCCTGGTACAAGCAGCAGGTGATAAGTCATAATATTGCGAACGTGAGCAACCCCGATTTCAAGGCCAAGACGGTGAATTTCGGGTTAGTGCTCAAAGAGCGGGCAAAGTGCAAGTATCACGACCACACCGCCTGCCCCGACGACAGCACAAGGGAAAAGCAAAAGACCGATCCTGTATGGGTGAGGACTACTTATGAGACCAACACAAGGCAGATACTCAACGGCAACAACGTTGACATTGAAAAGGAAGCCAAGGAGCTGTCGGACACCCAGTATCAGTACAGCACCATGATAGATTATCTGAACAGTCAGTACGCCATGATACGAATGGCGATAAACAAATAAGGAGGCTATGAGGCATGGCATTTCTTCCCTCTCTTGAAATAGGCTACTCGGGGCTTTCGGCTCAGAGGCTCAGGCAGGATATCATTGATCAGAACATTGCCAATCAGTATTCCTACAACACCTCCACAGGGCAGCCTTACTGCCGCCAGCTTACGGTGTTTACGGAGCAGAAGGATTTTGCGGGGATACTCAACAAGTACACCACAAAGTATGAATCCACTCATCACAGGGGCGTTTATTATCGGGCGAACCTTGACAAGTGGCGGAATGCGGGCGTTACTGTGGCGGCGGTCATTGACGACGACGCTCCCTTTATCCCGGTTTACGACCCGGATAATCCGCTGGCGGATGAGGACGGTTATGTATATCATTCAAATGTGGACAACACCAAGGAGCAGATCGACCTTATGGCGACCCAGCGTGCTTATGAGGCCAATGTTTCCGCTATAAATGCGGTCAAGGCTATGATGAGCAAGGCTATGGAGCTTAAAGGCTCGTAAGCGGGCTGCCCGGGATGTCCGGTAAATTAATTTGAAATAAAGGAGTTCGGTTTAAATGTACATAGTTCCTATCAGCTCGTCAATTCAGCCTCTTAACATTCTTTCCCAGAATGAAATGGCTGCAGCGGGCGATGACAAGGGGATAAAGGGCCCTACCTTTGCGGATGTTTTCAGAGAGATCATGGGCGACATGGAGGACACGCAGCAGGTGCTCAATGAGGACGCAGCACAGCTTATTATGGGCGGCATTGACGATCTTCACACTATTTACAATCACATCACCAAGGCGCAGGTCGCTGTGGAGACCTTTGTGGCAGTGAAAAACGCCTGCCAGCAAAGCTACGATCAGATTCTTCAAATTTCTATGTAAGGTAAATGCGTGCTGTGTGCGTTTGAGCGTCTCTGCGCACAAGCCGTACACAGGCGGTATTGTATATTTAGCGAATATTCGGAGCAGCGGTCGGAGCAAGGCAGTAAGGGCAGGTTTTTCGGTGACCCAATCCCAAAAAACCAACCTCTCTTGCCTCTTGCCTCTAACCTCTTGCCTCTGATAGGAAAGGTCTAATACACGGAATGAATGAAAGAGTGCAGAAGACTGTAACTGTGGTCAAAGAGTTCTGGTCTTCAAAAGATAAGAAAACTAAAGGGCTGCTGATAGGCGGCCTGGCAGCGGTGCTTATTGTTGCCGTTGCGGCGGTGATCTTGCTTAACCGCAAGGATTATGTGGTGCTTTACGAAAACCTCGAAAATACCGAGGCTGCGGAGATAGTGGCTTTGATAGAAGAGGCAGGCTATGAATGCACCCTGAAGGGCGGTACGATCACCGTTCCGAAGGGAACGGAGGACACGCTTGCCATGACGCTCGCAATGCAGAAATATCCCCGTTCCAGACTGAACTATCCCGCTTACACGGAAAATACGGGAATGTTCACCACCGAGTCGGAGAATACCAAATATGAGCAGATCGCTCTGGAGGAGCGGCTCAGCGCTCAGATCGCCTCCTTTACGGATGTCAGGGACGCTGTGGTAACGCTGTTCAACCCTCCCCTGAAGAACACGGTCATTGAAGTGAACAAGAGGCTTCCCTCGGCGTCGGCTACGATATATCTCCGTGACGGGGTGGAGCTTACAAATGAGCAGATCGAGGGTATTACATATCTTATTGCGAATTCCTCGGGTGTGGCTGCGGAGAATGTTTCCCTTGCCGACGGAAACGGCGTTCCTTTGGTGCCCAAGGATATCCCTGTTGATGATATCGCAGAGGAGATCCGCAGGCTGCGCTTTAAAAATGAACTGGAAAATCAGCTGAATGCCAAGATAAGAGACCTGCTGGTGAGGGCTTACGGCGAGGACGGCTTCTCATCGGCTGTAAACCTGGTGCTGAACTTTGATTCAAAGGTTTATGAGGACACACGCTACACTCCCTCCACCAATGATGAACGTGGAATGCTCCAGCATACCGACGCTACCCAGGCCTCGGGCTATGCTACGGCTCAGGGCGGCATTGTGGGCGTTGAGGTAAATGCGGACGATACATATCCTACTGGAGATACCAACGGCAACGGTCAGTGGACGGAAAACTCCGTATCCAACACATATCTTGTAAACACCTACAAGGAGCAGGTTGAAAAGGAAGGATATGTTATTGACGGGCTTTCCATTTCGGTGGTTATTTACACGGATTACCTTCCCGACGTTACAAGGCAGGACCTGGTGGCGGCAGTGGGAAATGCGGCTACCGTAAACCCCGACCTTTTCAACGAGGTGGTTTCGGTCATCAGCCTTAATCCCTATAAACCCGATGTTGCGGCGGATTCCGAGGCTATTCTCTTCGGGCTTACTCTCAGTCAGCTTATTCTGCTGGGCGCTATACTGCTGGCCATACTTATCATACTTATCATTGTGCTGGCTTCTATCAGCTCGAGAAACAAGAAGCGCAGGAGAAGCTTCGAGAAAACTCTGCTCGAACAGCATGCTCCCCCCGAGGGCGAGGCTTTGGTGGAAGATTTCTACATTATCGGCGATCAGGGCTTTACCCCTGCGGAGATGCCCAGCCTGCTGGCGGAAAACGAAGTGGAGACAAAGGAGCAGGTCATCAGAAGAGAGCTGGCGGACTTTGCAAAGAACAGTCCCGAGATCGTGGCGCAGCTGCTGCGTAACTGGATAAAGGGCGATGAGGACGCTGTTCACATTCCCGAAAAGAGCGCACAGCATACGTGATCTTCTTATCTTGCGGTCTTAAGGTTTTAAACGGTAAAAGAATAAGGACGTCGGCGGGAAATGCTTCTCATTTTCCGCAAATGCCCTGTGAATCAATAAAAATTATAATGAGGTCTTGCAGGTTATCTTCAGGCAAGCACGGCAAATATTTTCTTGCCTCTTGCTTCTAACCTCTTGCCTCTAACAGCGGAGGATCGGTTTTTGAATTATGAGTGATTTACTGGAGCTTTCTTCAAAGCAGAAAGCAGCGGTGGTAATTGCCGCTCTCGGGGCGGATAATGCAGCTTATGTTTACAAGTATTTCACCAATGACGAGGTGGAGGGGCTGACCTTTGACGTTTCCAGTCTGCCCTATCTTGACGTTCAGACGGTGGACGGGATATTGGGTGAATTTTACGAGCTTTGTCTGACGCAGAAGGTAATTACCGACGGCGGCGTGGAATACGCCAAGGACGTTCTTACCAAGGCTTTCGGCGAGGAGGCTGCGGCAAGACTTATGGAGAAGATCAACCGCTCCATGCAGTCCAAAGCTTTCGAGTTCGTCAGAAAATCCGACTACAAAAATCTGCTGGCTATTGTGCAGAACGAGTACCCTCAGACCATTGCCCTTATACTTTCCTATGCAAACTCGGAGCAGGCTTCGGCTGTGCTCAGCGAGCTGCCTAAGGAAAAGCGGGTAGAGGTCATCGAGAGGATCGCCAAAATGGATTCCGCTTCGCCTGATACGGTAAAGACGGTGGAGGCTACCCTCGAAAGGAAGTTCGCTTCGGTTGTTTCCATGGACACCACGGAGGTGGGCGGTATCAACACTGTTGCGGATATCCTCAACAAGGTCGACCGTGCCACGGAGAAATACATCTTTGATGAACTCACTGTGCGTGACCCTGCGCTGGTTGATGAGATCAAGAAAAAGATGTTCGTTTTCGAGGATATTCTCGGCCTCGATTCCATGTCCATTCAGAGATTCATCAGAGAGTGCGACACCAAGGATCTGTCGGTGGCTATCAAAGGCTCCAACGAAGATGTGGCGGCTGTGCTTTATGCAAATATGCCCAAGAGAATGCAGGACACCATTCAGCAGGAGATCGAATACCTGCATAATATCCGTATGCGTGATGTTGAAGAGGCTCAGCAGCGTATCGTAGGCATTATCCGTCACCTGGAGGAAGAGGGCGAGCTTGTTATCGGCAAGGGCGGAGAGGATGAAATAATTGCTTAAAATTGTTAAATCCAAGGTTTACAACTTTGACAATACAAAGCCTGTTGCACTGGGCGAGCCAAAGCCTGCTCCCAAGCCGAAAAAAAAGGAGTCCGTGGAAGAGGCAGAGCCAAAGCTATCCCAGGAGGAGCTGGAGAGGCTTCTTGAGGAGGAGCGGCGGAAAAAAGCCGAGGAGGACGCAAAGCGGTTCAACGAGGCTGTTGCAAATCGGTGCAACGAGATAATCAAAAGCCGCAAGGCACAGATGGACGCAGAGTACAACCGTTTGGTGGAATCGGGCACGTCCAATGCGGAGAGGCTTATTGAGGACGCAAAGGCCACGTCACGGGCGATTTTTGAGGCTACCGACGAGGAGTGCGTTCATTTAAAGGAAAAAGCCCGTATGGAGGGCTTTGAGGCGGGGTTTGAGGTAGGCAAGGCGGAGGCTGTGAGAGAATGCCAGAAATTTCTGGACGCTGCGGCTCAGCTTTTAAATGAGATAAACGCCAAAAAAGAGGCTTACTATGTGGCCAATGAGGTGGAATTGCAGGAGACGGTCATGGACATGGTGAAAAAGATCACCATGGAGGAGCTCAAATGCGACCCGTCGGTGATAGACAGGATATGCAAAAATGCTGCCAGGAATTTCCGCAATTCCGATTACCTTAAAATTTCCCTGTGCAAGGGAGAGGCTTCAAAGGAGTTTGTTTCCGACAGGGAGTTTGTGCAGTCCCTTATTCCCTTTATTCCCGAGATCGAGGTGGAGGAGCTGGACAGGGAGGATACTCCCCCGGGCACTGTCGTTCTTGACAACGGCTCGGAGATCATTGACGCTTCGATTCCCACGCAGCTGGAATTTCTCAAGGAAATTATGAAAAGCTCCGGCGGTGGCAGAGATGAAGAGGTCGGGGGTTTACCTGAGGGGAATTGAGCGTTGCGCTGTAATGAGGCTTTGTGACAGTGTAACAGTGCAACGGTGCAGCAGTGCAGCAGTGCAACATTGCAGCTATGGCGATACGATAAGGTTTGATACCGGTTTCTGTTTAAAACGGCTTGCAAACAATGAGCGGTGCAGTGTTTATACGGTTTCTGCCTCTTGTCTCTGCGCCGGTTTTAAACGGTTTTCAGAAAATTAAATTCTGATCGGGGATTGTTTTTATATGGATTTTCCGGCTATAAGAAACGCTGTCAGGACGGCGGAGCTATACCGCAGTCAGGGCAAGATTGAAAAAATTATCGGCACGACCATTGAGGCCAGCGGCCCTGTGTGCAACATAGGTGACGTATGCCGGATATATAAAGAGGGCAGAGGCGGCGATTTTATCTATGCCGAGGCTGTGGGCTTCCGCCATGGGACGGTCATGCTTATGCCCTACACCGACATTGAGGGCATTGGCCCGGGGTCGGTGGTGGACAACACGGGCGACAAGCTTAAAGTAGGCGTGGGCGAATGCCTTATCGGGCGTATCATCAACGCTGTGGGCGAGCCTCTTGACGGCGGTGCGCCCATAAGGACGACGGAAAGCTATTCCATAGCGGGCGAGCCTGTGAACCCCCTTACACGTCCCGCTATTCATGATATTATCCCTTTTGGCGTTAAGGCCATTGACGGCTTGCTGACCATTGGCAGGGGCCAGCGTATGGGCATTTTTGCGGGTTCGGGCGTTGGTAAGTCCACGCTTCTGGGCATGATCGCCCGTGAGGTGGAGGCGGACATCAACGTCATTGCGCTGGTGGGCGAGCGTGGCAGAGAGGTATTGGAATTCATTCAGAGGGATCTGGGGCCTAAGGGTATGGCAAGGTCGGTTCTGGTGGTGGCGACCTCAGATCAGCCATCTATGATGAGAAACAAGTGCCCCATGACCGCTACTGCCATTGCGGAATATTTCAAGGACAAGGGCAAGAATGTGCTGCTGATGATGGATTCTCTTACGAGATACGCTATGGCGCAGCGTGAGATAGGGCTTGCGACGGGTGAAGCGCCCATTGCAAGAGGCTATACGCCCTCCATATACACCGCTATGCCAAAGCTCTTGGAGCGGGCGGGGAATTTCGAGAACGGCTCTATTACTGGAGTTTATACAGTCCTTGTAGAGGGCGACGACACAAACGAGCCTATTTCCGATACGGTAAGAGGTATCATTGACGGGCACATTATCCTTTCCCGAAAGGTGGCGGCGAGAAATCATTATCCCGCTATTGAGGTGCTTGATTCGGTTTCCCGTCTTATGTCGGAAATTGCGCCCAAGGATCAGAAGGACGCAGCGGCGAAAATGAGGAATCTTTTGTCCACTTATTATGCCAATGCCGACCTTGTTTCCATAGGAGCTTACAAAAAGGGCACGAACCATGCTCTTGACGAGGCTTTGAAGAAGATAGACAAGATAAATGCATTTTTGCAGCAGGCAACAGATGAGGCTTACTCCTTTGAGGACACGGTGAAGATGATGAAAGCAGCGGTGAGTTAATTAATAATTAATAATGAGCCGGCGTTTGTTTATTTGCTGCGAAAGGTGTTAATGTGTGTGACTGTGTGATTTTATAGGTTTGTAAAATGCGATAATAACTTTCATTCGTGAAAATATTTTCATTATGAATTTTTTATATTATGATTTTCTCTTACAGAAAACAGCAAATGAAATCATTATTAATTATTAATTATTAATTCTACCAGGGGTGGTTACAATGAAGAAATTCAAGTTTACCCTTGACAAGCTGCTTGACTACAAGGGGCAGATACTGGACAGGGAGAAAAACGACCTGGCGGCGCTGAATGTGGAGAGGGCGGAGGCTCTTGAACTGAAAGCGGGGCTGGAGGCGGAGCTGCGGCGGAATCAGAATGAGTTCAACCGCAAGGCTGCCGAGGGCATTTCGCCTATGGATATGCTGGTGTTTACCAATTACCACAATGTTCTGCGCACCCGCATTGAGGACACTCAGAAGGAAATAGAGGCGCTGGAGGATAAGATAGCAAAGCAGCTGAATGTGGTGACCGAGGCTTCCAAGGAGGTAAAGAGCCTGGAAAAGCTGGAGGAAAAGCAGCTGGAGGATTACCGCTTCAAGGTGCAGAAGTCCGAGGAAAGCTTCATTGAGGAATATGTCAACGGGGCGGCGGTCAGGGCAAGCCTTGCTTCTATTAACGGGTAAGGGGCTGTCAGTCTGTCGGTCTGTCGGGCGGGGGATAATTTTCGGTCAAAACGCTTTTTCTGCGGTGTGAGCTGCGGAAAGGGCGGTTGACATAAATATCAGGCAGCCTTGCTTTAATGCGGTATCGGCTGTGAGGAAAGGAGGCGTAAGAAGATGAGCGATTTTTTGAATTTGCAGGCGGCTTTGGGGCAGACATCCGTTCTGTCGGGGCTTGGCGGTGCGAGTGCACGGGACATGGGCAGCTTTCCGTCGGACGGAGGATTCGGCGCTGTGCTCGGGGCTGTTATGGCGGATTCAATGGGCGGCTTTAAGGCTGCGGAGATTTCCGTTGGTACGGGCGCCGGTGTTTCACGGGCGGACGGTGCTGACGGTGCTGACGGTGCCGGCAATGTTAAGGTTGACGGAGGCGTTGTTTCCGAGGGAACGGCTGCTGCGGCTATGGAGGCGGACAATGCTGCTAAGGCTCTGGCTGAGCTGTACGGCGCTTTGAAGAGCCTTGAAGATACGGACGGGGAACTGCCCGGTGTTATGTTTACGGCAGAGGGCGCAAAGGCGTTTATGTCGGTGCTGGAGCGGTACATTTCCCAGGGGAATGTTCCTTCGGGGAAGGATATTGAGGAGCTCTGGAAAGGCGTTTCGGCAGATGAGAAGGACGCTTATGCGGATATTCTGGGAGCTATTGCGCTGGGAAGCGTGGTGCTGCCCGATGAGAATGCCGAGGCTGTAGAGGTAAGCTCCGAGGATGTGCTTGGGTTTGTTGTCAGAGAGGCAGGAAAGCTGAGTTTAAGGCCTGTTGCTTCAAAGAAGTCCGACAAGGATGAGCAGGAGGCTGCGTCTTACATAATGTCTGTATTTATTGCGCCGAGTTTTTCGGTGAATGTGGAAACGGATAAGGACAGTGCTGCTGCGGACTCTTCTGCAAGAGCTGTTTCGGGAGATATGTCCCTTGCGGCAAGCGAAACGGTCGGGGCAGTACAGTCAGGAGACGGGAATATTCAGGTGCCTGAAGCTTTTGACGGCCAAAATGCAGGTGCGGTAAGCACGGCGGACACTTTAAGCACGGACAGTGCAGAGGCTGCAGGCAATGCAGGCAGCGCAGACAACGCAAACAGCACAGTCTCTATCAGCGGCTTTTATGAGGCGATCGCAGAGAGGATATTTGAAGCCGATCCCGATTATGCGGATGAACTGGAAAAATTCTGCGGCGAGCTTGCTGCCGAACTGAAAGCGGAAGCTGCCAAGGATACGGAGAATGCCGGAATTGCGGCTGCCACTCCCGAGGATATCGGCAGGCAGGCGTTTATGGCAAGAGTTTCCGCCCCTGTGAATGAAACGAATGTTGCGGGCGTTGAGGCGGCTTTAAGGCAGAATGCGGCTGATAATGCCGAGGGTGCCCGTGCGTCGGAAAAGGGCGAGTCGGAGGATTTGGCGGTAAATGCTGAAGAGGAAGGTATTTCCGATGATCCGAGCGGAAGGATAAGCCCGGAGTATGACAAAAATGCGGGCATAAATGCTTTTGAGGGCGCTGTTCGGAATGCGGCGGTGCAGGCAATGGCTTTTGAGGCGGAGGAAACGGCTTCGGACGAGGATGTTCCTGTAAGTCCTATGGACACCGAGGAGATCGCAAGGCGCATTTCCGAGCATATTTCAAAGGGCAGAAACGAGAGCATTACTCTGCGGCTCGATCCCGAGGATCTGGGTGAGATAAAGGTCACTGTAATCAGAAAAGCGGGAGAGACAATTGTTGCCTTTGAAGCGCATAAGAGCGAATCCGCTCAGCTTATATGCGACAGGGTTGCGGCGCTTGTCCAGGCTCTTGCGGCTAAGGGCATTGCGGTGCGGGAAGTTTCCGTTACCGATATGAACAGCGGTGGCAATAATGCCGGCAATAATGGCGGAAGCAATGCTGGCAACGCAAAGAACGGCGGCGAATTCTACGGCGGCAACCGTCAGGCAGACCCCGACGGCGGCGCAGGTAACAACTCTTCGGGAAACGGCTACAGCAGGCACTATTACTTTGAAGAGCCGGAGGAAACTCCCACGGCGGACGAAAATTACTATTATAACAAGGAGGCGAATTTATGGCTCTCGATTTGAATGTTTCGGCGGATGATCTTATCGGCAATGACTATTCCAAGTATAATAACAACAATGTCAAGACCGATGTTGACCCCAATGACACAAGCAGCAGCTATCTGGATTTTGACGGCTATCTGAAGCTTCTTGCGGCACAGATGTCCAACCAGGACTTCAACAATTCTATGAGCGACTCGGAGTTTATTCAGCAGATGGCTTCTTATTCCATGCTGGAGGCCATAAGCCAGATGAACAAGCAGTCACAGCTTACCTACTCTGCTTCACTTATAGGCAAGGCGGTAACGGTGACCGACGCCAACGGCTCGCCCGATACGGGTATTGTTGAGGCCGTAACTATGACTAAGGACGGCTGCAATCTGCTGGTAAACGGCAACCAGTATTCTTCTTCCAAGATAACCGATGTGGTGGACGGGGATATTTACACCAAGCTCAATATGTTCACAGGGCACAAGGTTGAGGTCGAGGACGACGAGGGAAATATCATCAAGGGCGTTGTTACAAGCGTTTATATCAGCAGCGGCAGCGGCTTTGTGGTTCTGGACAAGAAAAAGTCCTATTCTCTTAATTCTGTTGTCAGGATCGTTGACGCAGGCAATGAGGGCAGCGAAAACAACGGTACGGAAGGCGCTGAGGGCGCCGAGGGTGCCGAAGGCACGGAAAATTCCGGAGATAATTCGGGAGAAAATACGGGCGATTCGGGTAATGCAGGCGATTCGGGTGCTGCGGGCGCTGCGGCGGCAGTGCAAAGCGAACTGGAAGCGCAGCTTAATTCTTCGGCTGTTAATGAATCCGAGGCGGCTTCTGCTTCGGGGGCTGTTTACAGAGGCGTTGCGGGCGTTACTTCAAAAAATTCGAGGAACGCTGCCATTAGCAAAGGCGACAGCAGCAACAGCGGCAATGTGGGCTTCGATACCCTGCTGGGTATGGTGGACAGCACAAAATCTGCGGACGGCAGCGGGCTTATGTCCTATGCAAGTGCAGCGGTAAGATCCAATCTGGAGGCTATTGCCACAAGGAGAGTTGCTCAGGTTGAAGAGCCTGTGGCGGCTTCGGGAGTAGGGAGCGACAGCGACAGAGTTCCTGCTCCGTCGGTATACAATCAGTATATTGCAGGAAATTCGGTTGATAATAATACCGAGAGTAATAATTCTATGAGAGTAAGCACTTCTGCTAACAAGCTCAGCGCAAGATCGGGAGTAAGCAGCGACAGAATGCCTGCACCGTCGGCGTACAACAGCTATATAAGCGGAGGAAGCACGAACACTCGGAGCACTGCAAGTAATACAAGCGATATCAGCAATGCAAGCAATGCAGGCAATGCAGGCGGCGTTACAAGCAGGAATATGCTGAGCGGCGGAAACAGGGTTTCTTCCAGCAATGCAAAGTCCACTTATGACACGGGTGCGCAGTACGGCAGCATTTCCGTTTCGGATATGGACGCAGCGGCACAGAATCTGGAGACCTACACTAACAGCGGCAATACTGTTCCCGGCAGCTATGCGGGCACAAGGTCGTATGCACCGGAATATGTGCTTGAGGCGGCTTTTGCGGACAGCGTGGGCACAAGAATGGGCGATATCCGCTACATCGGCAACACCGATATCATGAACAGGATAGACACCTCGGAGGTAATTGCTTACACCCAGAAGGGCAGAGCGGTGACCGACATCGGCTGGTGCGGAAAAGGGAGACTGGGCGAGGTCCTCACATTCCCTGACGGCAAGCAGAGGGTAGAGGTCATTCTGGGAGATGATATTTCCTATTTCTACACTTCGGGAAATTATACTCTAAATGAACTGTTCAACAAGAATGTTCCTGCGGGTTACTGGGCAGACAAGACTACTCCACAGGAAAGAGCGCTTATGCACTATGCGGAGGAATACACTCCTGCGGAAAAGTCCGAGATGGAAGCTTTTGAGCAGTACTGCGTAAGGCATGCGGCTTCTATGCGCTATTAACGGCAGCGGTTTACAGGCTTCGGGTCAGAGGAAGCAGGGTTTTCAGCAGCTGAAAACAGCAGATCAGAAATAAGGAAGGATGGATATGCTTACAAGCGACTTTTTACGCATAAGAGGCACTCCCGAAATACCCTCGGGGCAAGACCTGCAGGTCCGTCAATCACAGCAGCAGGCGCAGACCGCTGCAAACGGCAACACCTTTGCGGAAGAATTGCGGCAGAAAATTGCGGCGCAAAGCGGATTCACCGAGGCTGTGCGGCAGACGACCACGGCAGAACAGCTGGAGATCATGTCGGGTATAAACTTTTCACGGCACGCTGTGGAGAGAATTAACAGCAGGCAGATCGACGTTATGAGCGATAACCGTCTGGAGCGGCTTTCCAGAGGCATGGAGCTGGCGGAGAGCAAGGGCTCGGATGATGCGCTGGTGATCGTGGACACAACCGCTTTTGTGGTGAATGTTCCCGGAAACAAGGTCATTACGGCGGTCGAGGCGGGGGATGTACAGGGTAATGTTTTCACTAACATTGACACTGCGGTAATTATGTAGAGGCTAGAGGTAAGAGGGCTAGAGGCTAGATATGGCTGACAGCTAAAACCTTGGCAAAAATTTAAAGGCAAACAATTTGATCAAATCTCAGAAAAAGGGTGAATATTGCTTGGACCGTTTACGGAAAGCTTTTCTCCCGACCGATTGACGGAGAATGACCCTTTGATGAGAAAAATATATCAACAAAGGAGATTGTTTTAGAATGGTTAGATCACTTTATTCGGGCGTTTCGGGTCTGAAGGTTCATCAGACAAGAATGGACGTTATCGGTAACAATATCGCTAACGTAAACAGTGCGGGCTTCAAGGCTTCCCGTGTTTCCTTTGCGGACATCTACTATCAGGCAGCAAGAACGGAAGCCGGCGGTAATGCTACATTTGCGGGTAATAACTCCGCTCAGGTAGGTTACGGTGCACAGATAGCAGCGATCGACAAGGATATGTCGTCGGGTAACTTACAGCAGTCAAACAGGCTGTTCGATATGGCTATTTCGGGCGACGGCTTCTTCTGCGTGGGTACTATGGACGCCAACGGCAATCTGGACAGCGTGACCTACACAAGAATGGGCAACTTCGGTATCGACTCCGAGGGTAACCTTGTAAACGCTCACAACCAGTTTGTACTGGGAAGA
Organism: uncultured Ruminococcus sp.; assembly: GCA_964523835.1. GTDB lineage: Bacteria > Bacillota > Clostridia > Oscillospirales > Ruminococcaceae > Huintestinicola. Next base: position 20,989 of record CAZGAZ010000011.1, on the reverse strand, counting down.
AACAACATTGCAAGGATAAGAGGCGGTTCTTACAGCAAGGCGGAAATGGCAGGCCAGCTGGCTGCGGATAATGCCAACGAGATGGAGGCTATCAACATATTTGACCGTATCTGGGACGCTTTCAAGCCCGAAGCGGAGATGGATATCGATAATGTTACCCGTAAGTACTGGAAGGATGAGGCAGCCAATTACTATTCCTTCTCCACAGACGGAGTAACTATCCCCGAAGGCAGCGGCGTTGTGCAGGTTGCAGCGCCCACTACTGCAGACGGCGTTACTACGGGCGGCAGAAAGATGATGACCATTTTCGAGGGCACAGACCCTTATGATGACACCCGTTCCATTGCTTACGACTACCATATGCAGGACACTGCCGCTGCGGCAACGGGCACTGCTACCGTTCCTGCGGATTACTCGGTGAACGTTGTTCACACGGCTGCTAACAGATACATAAAGACCTACGGCAATGCGGCGGCTGCGGGCGTGAACGAGGCAGGATACAAGGCTAATGTTTACTCCACGGACGCAAAGCTGATCTCGGAGTATGACAGCGCTGCGGCTGCGCAAAAGACCACTATGAGAAACAATCAGTATCAGATCGCTACTGACTATATCCTTTACACCAAGGACGGCAAGTATATGAACAATCAGGGCGTTCAGTACGATGAGGATGTGGGCCTTTACAAGGATAAAGAGGGCAACTACTATGAGTATGACTGCGTTACCTCTATCAACAATGACGGCACTCTGACCAAGACTCATACTTACACCAAGATGAATTATGTTGAGGACACCGACGGCAACAAGCAGTATTACAAGAGCCCCAATGCTTATGATGTTTACGATTATGACCCTGTAAACAAGGTGTTCGCTTCGAGAGAGCCCGACCCCAACGGCAACACCCTTTATGCGGATATGACGGATATTTCCCTGAAGTATTCGGATATGAAAGCATTTAACGTTACTACAGACGGACTTTTGACGGCTGAGTACGGCGGAAAGCTCAAGGTGCTGGCAAGAATCGACGTTGCTACGTTTGAGAATGTGGACGGTCTTAACGAGGTATCGCCGACAGAGTTTTCGGAGACATCCGCTTCGGGCGTGCCCAACATCAAGAAGCCCGGCAGCTCGGGAGCAGGCGGGATCAAGGCGCAGTATCTGGAAATGTCCAACGTAAGCCTTGCAGATGAGTTCTCGGATATGATCGTTACTCAGAGAGGCTTCCAGGCTAACGCCAGAATTATCACCACATCCGACTCCATGCTCGAAGAGCTGGTAAATATGAAGCGATAAGCTTTAAGCAGGATATAAGTTTTATCTGACCCGTTTTATCGGGTCAGGGGAGGAGAGTAAGAGGACAGAGACATATCTCTAACCTCTTACCTCTAACCTCTAATTTCTAAAAGGGGCTGACCATAATTTATGATCAAACTTACAAGAACAAGCGGCACGGAGCTGCTGGTAAATGAAAATTTTATTGCCATTGCCGAGGAAACGCCCGATACGGTGATGACTCTGCAAAACGGCAACAAGTACTTTATCAAAGAGGGAATCGACGAGATACTTGGCAAGATCATGGATTTTGAGAAAGAAAAAGCGAAAAATTTTAATTAATAATTAATAATTAATAATTAATAATTGCTGCGGGAATGTACAGCTTCCTTTGATGTTTCCTGCAATTTATTGATTATTGATATTAACTATTAATTACTGAATTCTGATTCTTAATTGCAGCGGTGCAGAATTTAAGAGGGTTCAGGGAAAATACTGCTTTGCAGGCTGTAATTATTAATTATTAATTATTAATTATTAATTTTTTTGAGGAGGATTTTAAAAGTTATGAATCTCGCATTGATCATAGGTATGATAATCGCTTTCGGAATGACGGTTTTCGGATGCCTTTCGGGCGGTGAGCTGAGCTGGTTTATAGACGTACCCTCGGTCGCCATAGTTGTGGGCGGTACTATCGGTGCGGTTATCGCAAACTTCCCCGGAAGTACGCTGAAAAAGATAGGAAAGCTTATGGGGCTGGCGTTCAGGTCCCCCAAATACGACCCGGAGGAATACATTCAGCAAATGGTGGATTACTGCAAGACCGCCCGTCAGAAAGGTATTCTTGCCCTTGAGGAACAGGCCAACGCCTGCCCCGATGAATTTATGAAGGCGGCTCTTATGCTGATAGTTGACGCCAACGACTCGGACAAGGTAAAGGGTATGCTGGACGACTCCATTAACTTCCTTTGCGACCGCCATGAGGCTAATATCGGTATTTTTAACCGTGCTTCGGGCGTTGCCCCTGCGTTCGGTATGATCGGTACGTTGTGCGGACTTATAGGAATGCTCAAGCAGATGGACCCTACAGACCCCGAATCGGCGGCAAACCTGGGCGGTGCTATGGCAACGGCGCTGGTTACCACGTTCTACGGCTGTCTGCTGGCGCACTGTATCTTTACCCCTATCGGCAACCAGCTTACATATCTGCACAACAAGGAGGTTCTGTGCTTACAGATAATCGAGGAGGGTACTCTTGCGATAATCTCGGGCGCTAACCCCAGATATGTTGAGGAAAGACTGAGAATGATGCTGCCTATGAGCGAAAAGGGCAAGCCTAAGCCCGCAGGCGGTTCGGATGAGTGACCTTGGTGACCTTGGTGATCCGGTGACCTTGGTGATTCGGTGCCCCGGTGAACTTGATGTTACCGACAGTTTCGGCTGTCGGACGGGATCATGGCTGCGGGAGTTTTTGAAAAGCGGTGGATTGCGGCATAGGTGCATTTCTGCATAGCTGCCTGTTCATTATTGGACAGTATGCAACAATTCTAAGAAAATTTTCAAAAAATTTACAAAGTGTATTTTTAAAACAACTGAAAATTTGTCTTTTTGTGCTAACTGCACTAAATCGACAAAGATTTGCAGAAAAATTTTACTCCCAATAATAAAATATGTTCCAAAAGACAGTAGAAATTTTTGAAAATCTATGATATAATTAATAGGATAGGGCAAGTGTCCGTTAATGTGCGGTTATGCGGTATGCAAGATATACTCGGCGTATTTGCAAAGCGCACAAAGCAGACAAGCCTTTATCGTGGAGGTGAATGCAGATGGCAAGAAGAAAGGGCGGCGGAGGCGGCGAGGGCGCTAACTGGATGGATACCTACGGCGACCTGGTTACGCTTTTGCTTTGTTTCTTCGTTTTGCTGTATGCGATGTCGAGTATGGACCCCAGCAAGTGGCAGTATATTGCCCAGGCCTTTTCTGCGGGAAACGGCGAGATCATCAATGTTGTGGTGGACAGAGAACCTAATGAAGAGAACGACCCCAGCGCTGTATATGTGGACGAGAATCAGGAGCAGCAGAGCGAGATAGATTTTGACGAATTCTATCTTTATCTCAACGAGGCTGTAAAGGCCGAGGGCCTGCAGGAAAGCGTTTCGGTGGAAATGTCCAACACGGGAGTTTATATGAAGTTCCGTGACAATGTTTTCTTTGAGGGGGATTCCTACGTTCTTGTGGACGAGGGAAGGTATATTCTGGAGGTCATCTGCGACGGCATAAGAGCGGTGGACAATTATGTTTTCGCCATTAAGGTGAACGGGCACACCGCCAAGGCTGCAGGCTCGGACACCAATGAGTGGGAGCTTTCCTCGGGGAGAGCAAGCTCGGTCATCAACTTTATGCTGGGTCTTGACTGCTGCGACAGCAACAAGTTCTCTGCGGCGGGTTACGGCGGATACAAGCCTATTGCCGACAATGACACCCCTGAGGGCAGGCGGCAGAACAGGCGTGTGGAGATCGTCTTTATAAGAAAAGACATTGACCTTAACGACCCTGCGGTAATGCAGGAGATAATGGAAATGGAGTTCGGACAGAGCTTTGTTGCACCCTCGGGCGCTGACGGCGAAACAGGCGGCAGCGTTTCCGATCAGGAGATTATCGAAGAGACCACATATCTTGACAAGGACGATTATATGTCGGGCAAGACGGATATTCGCTGACCTTTCGGTTCGGGTTTGTCCGGCTGTGCAGGCTTGCAAATGCAGATTTCTCCTATGTGAGATGATAATATACAAACCGCTGCTGCAAAATATACCGTTCGCTGCCCCCAAAAATCATATATGCAAATTTTTAGGGGAAGCTCACAGTTATTTTGCTATTGCGGTTAGTATAAAGGGCTTTTGCCTTTGAAAAATTCCCGCTTTATGAATGAAGGTGAATACTTTGGCTGACGTTCTGTCGCAAAAGCAGATAGACGAGCTGCTTAACAGCTTTAACACGCAGGGTTCTAATGCTTTCGAGGAGATCGAAGAAAAGAACGAGAAAAATGTCAAGAACTATGACTTCAAAACACCGAAGAAGTTTACCAAGGAGCAGCTGAAGGTCATTGATAACATTTTCGAGAACTATACCCGTGTGCTTTCCAGTTACCTGACGGGGCTTATGAGGCTTTACTGCAGGGTGGAGGTAATGCAGATAGAGGAGCAGAGATATTACGAATTCAACAACGCTTTGCCCGATTATGTTATGATGGCTTTGGTAAATATGGGGATACATGATGACGATGTGCTGGAGACCAACTGCATTATGCAGATTTCCAATCCGATCACATTCACCATGATAGACAGGCTTATGGGCGGCCATGGATCGTTTACCGAGATAAACCGTGACTTTACCGAGATCGAGATGACGATCATGTCGGGAGTTATGGAAAAAATGGCGCAGTCCCTCAAATCCCCGTGGGGACAGTATATTGACCTTGACCCCATGGTTGCGGGAATTGAAACAAACTCCCGTGTTATGCAGTCAATCCCTCCGGACGAGGTGGTCATCCTTGTCAATCTGGAGATTGAAATAAAAGACGTGAAGAACATTATGAGCATTTGCATTCCTGCTATGAATCTGGAATCCATAATGAGCAAGTTCGGCGACAGGTGGGCAAGGACCACCAAACGGCAGGACCCCAGGAGGGAACTGGAACGCAGGGAAAACATTATGAATGCTCTGAAAACTTCGGACGTAAGCGTTCGTGCTGTTCTCTGTGACACCAAGGTCGACCTTTACGATATTCTGACGCTGCAGGTGGATGACGTGATACCCCTTAATACCCCTATCTCACGGAATGTGGAGCTTAAAATAGGCGGAAATGTCTGGTATGACGGAAAGCTTGGAGTTATGAATAACAGGAAGGCTATCAAAATAGATAATATATATAAGGAATTGAGGTAGGGAAATGAGCGAAAACGTTAATATTGACGGCTTCGGCGAGGCGGAAAAGGACGCCATAGGCGAGATCATGAATATTACAATGGGCTCTGCCGCTACAGCGGTGTCCAATATGCTGAGCGCTAAGGTATGGATCACTACTCCGACGGTTTCGGTTGCCAAGCTCAAGGATTTCAGCTATCCCGAGCTTGAACCGTCCATACACGTGAAGATCCGTTATACCCTGGGTGTGAGCGGTGATAATGTGCTCGTGCTGAAGCAGGCGGACGTGCAGATGATCTTGAACCAGCTTATGGGTCTCCCTCTGGAGGTTACGGACGATTTTGAATTTGACGAAATGAATATTTCGGCAGTGTGCGAGGTCATGAACCAGATGATGGGGGCTTCCGCAACAGCGCTGTCGGAGCTTATCAATATCCCCATTGACATATCCACTCCGGAGGCAATAGTCAGCATGGGGGATGAAAGCGCAAGCCCTTACGGGGACGATCCCGAACAGGATGTGTGCGTTGTTAAGTTCAAGCTTACTATTGATAACGTTATAAACTCCGAGTTTATTTCCGTATACTCAATAGATCTTGCAAAGGAGATGGCCAACGGTCTTATGAAGAGTTTTTCTGAGGAAGCGCCTTCAAATGACGCTGACGGCGGAGATCTGAGCCAGGATGATATTGCTGCTCTTCTGGGCAATGCGGGAGGTATGGAGCCCGCTCCTGCACCTGCGGCACCTGCAACACCTGCGGCAGCAACACCTGCGGCTGCTCCGGCTGCATCGGGCGGTTCTATGAGCCAGGACGAGATAAACGCTATGCTCGGCGGTGCGGGAACTGCTCCTCAGCCAATGCAGCAGGCAATGCCTCAACAGGCAATGCAGCCTCAGCAGCCCATGCAGCCGATGCAGCAGCCAATGCCCCAACAGGCAATGCAGCCGCAGATGGCTATGCAGCAGCCTATGGGTATGTCTGCACAGCCAATGCAGCAGGTTCCTATGGGGGCAGGCTACGGCGGATATCCTCCCTACAATCCTTACGGCGCACCTATGGGAATGTCCGGTGCACCCGGAATGCCTCCTGTGGGAAGAGGCAGCGCAGTAAATGTTCAGGCTGTTCAGCTTCAAGGCTTTGAGAATTATAACAGCAAGGATCTTAATGTCAACCAGAATGACAATCTTAAGCTTCTTATGGGCGTTCCTCTGGACGTTACGGTCGAGATAGGCTCCGCCACAAAGAAGGTCAAGGACATTCTGGACTTTACACAGGGCACCATAATTGAGCTTGAACGACAGGCGGGCGCACCCGTAGATGTTATAGTCAACGGTCATCTGATAGCCCGGGGCGATGTTGTGGTTATTGATGATAACTTTGCCGTAAGAATAACGGAGATCATCAAATCAAAATTTTTAGATAACTTAGGTAAGGAGAATTAACTATGGACAAGAAGATTATGCTCGTTGACGACGCCGCTTTCATGCGTATGATGATAAAGGACACGCTGACTAAAAACGGCTACACCAACATTATTGAGGCAGGAGACGGCGAGATCGCCTGCAATACATACGCCTCAGAGAAGCCCGACCTTGTTATAATGGATATCACCATGCCCAACAAGACAGGCATTGAGGCGCTGCGGGATATCAAGGCTTCCGACCCCGGAGCTAAGATCGTTATGTGCTCTGCAATGGGCCAGGAGTCCATGGTTGTGGAGGCTATAAAGCTCGGCGCTCTGGACTTTATTGTAAAGCCCTTTAAGCCCGACAGAATCCTTGCTACCGTTCAGAAGGTTCTCGGCTGATGCAAGAGGTCCTTCCTGTTGCGCTGGCGCTGCTGGGCGTTATTGCGCTGATGCTCGGGGCAATGTTCGGACTTAAATGGCTGACAGGAAAGGTCTCCTTTAAAGGAAGCGGGGGAATGAAGATCATCTCCGCTCTGAGCCTTGGACAGGACAGGACCCTTTATGCGGTGGAAGCAGGCAGCAGGAAATTACTTATAGGCGCTTCGGGGGGAAGTATATCCCTTATCTGCGAATTATCCGAGGAGGATATGGCTCTTTTAAAGGGAGACGTACCCGATGCGGCGGGTATGCAGGGGAAAAGCTTTTCCGAGGTGCTGCGACAGAATATGAAAAAAATGGGCGGAGAATTTATCCGCCCTTATCAGAAAAATGACGGTGATGAGAGTGGGGACAGGGAAAAATCCGATAAATCAAAAAGCTGACGGGAAAGGAGTCCAAAGGCTCGAAGCTTTGAAGGTCACCGGGCAATCCCATAGGTTTCAACGTATTTTTGATGTGCAAGATTAAGTAAAGGAGCTCAAAAATATGAAAAAGAAAATTTGGAGCACGATCCCGGAATGGCTTAAGATCTCTGCGGCGGCAGGACTGTGTGCGGCGGGAGTTTTATGGGGCGGCGTTGGCGCTGCGACGGCGTTTGCTGCTCCCGACCCGAATGCGCAGGAGGGTGTATTCACCACTGTTTCCACCTCGGAGAGCGTGGAGCTTACCACGATCTCTACGGCTATGGAGACGGAAATTTCCAATGTTACAACTACTGTTCCCGAAACGGCTCAGACCACGAACCCGCCTCAGGCGGTGACTGAGGCCCGGAGCACGCTCCCCTACAATGAGCCTGAGACCGATGAAACGGGCGACGGTGCGGACAGCATTCTCGATCTGCTGGATGTGAACAACAGTTCAAGCACTATTGACCTTATCGTTCTTATTACCATTATTTCCTTAGCGCCCTCGCTGCTGGTAATGCTGACCTGTTTTACGAGGATCATCATTTCCTTTTCCCTGCTGCGGAATGCTATGGGTATCCAGCAGACTCCCCCCAATCAGGTAATGATAGGGCTGGCGCTGTTTCTTACGCTGTTTATTATGTCCCCTGTGGTGGACGAGATGAACGAGGTCGCTTATGTCCCCTACAAGAATGGGGAATACACCTCTATCGAGGCGGTTAAGGAGGCGAGTGTGCCGCTGAAAAAGTGGATGCTTGCCAATACCTCCAATGAGACGATGGCGTTCTTCATAAACCTTTCCGGGGAGGATTTTTCCTCCGAGACCGAGGCGGAGTTTATTGAAAAAATTCCCTTTACCCTGGTTGCCCCAGCCTTTATTTTAAGCGAGATAAAGATAGGCTTCCAGATAGGTTTTTTACTGTACATCCCATTTTTGATAATTGACATGGTGGTTTCCACGGTGCTCATGTCAATGGGTATGATGATGATGCCCCCGGCAACGGTGGCTATGCCCTTTAAGATACTGATGTTTGTACTGGTGGACGGCTGGCAGCTGCTGGCAGGCTCGCTGGTAAACGGCTTCAACCTATACGGAGGTTAGTGTAAATGACTCAGGATTCTGTTTTGCAAATACTGAGGGACGCTATGACCCTTACTTTCAAGCTGGCGGGGCCTTTGCTTATTATCAGTATGCTGGTGGGGCTTGTTATAGCCATTATTCAGGCGGCGACTCAGGTGCATGAGCAGACGCTGACCTTTGTTCCGAAGGTGCTGACTATTTTGCTGGTATTGTTTGTTATGGCTTCGTTTATAATGTCCGAGATGAGCAGCTTTGTTACGGAGATCTTTGAAGTAATAGAGCAGATCAGCACTCATACGGTGACCTGATAAGGCGGCGGGGCTGCGGTATGGATGAATTCTGGAATGTCCTTATGGACAATATGGACGCTACCCTTATGATTTTTGCACGGGTCTTAGGGATATTTTCCTTTAACCCTATTCTGTCGAGAGGCAATGTGCCGGGCAGAGTGCGGGCGGGCGGTGCGCTGTTTATTACCTACGTTATTGCGATGACTATAAATGTGGGTGAACTGCAGATAGGCGACACGGCGGGAGAATATGTGCTGTGCATTATAAGAGAGCTGAGCGTTGGGCTTATACTGGGCTTTATCTGCGATATGTTCGTTTATCTCATCTTTTTTGCGGGCGAGATAATGGACTCACAGGCGGGTCTCGGTATGGCTAAGATATTTGACCCGTCCTCTCATATGCAGATGTCCCTTTACGGGTCGTATATCGGGTATATGTTTTACCTGTATTTCTTTGTGAGCGACTCTCATCTGACGCTTATAAAGATTTTTGTAGATTCCTTTGAGACTATCCCCCTTTGCACGGGATTTGCAAGCTATAACTTCGGCTGGACGGCGGTGGAGATGTTCGCAGGTATTGTCACCCTTATGGTTCAGCTGGCTATGCCCATTATGGCGGCGGAGCTTATAGTGGAATTTTCCGTGGGGATAATGATGAAGGCTGTTCCTCAGATTCAGATAATGGCGGTAAATATCCAGCTCAAAGTGCTGGTGGGATTTGCGGTGCTTTTTGCAATTACCCCCGCTTTATCCGAGTTTATCACTTCTTATATGGACAATATGCTGGAGACCTGCAAGAATGCGCTGCCCATTATATGGGATCTGGAGGCTAGAGGTTAGGGGGCTGGGTGCTAGTGGGCTAGAAGTTAGGGTGCTAGAGGCTAGAGGTCGGCGCTTTTTACAAATTGTGAAATGCCGATGTCGGCTTTGACCTTTAACATATGCTAACATATAGCTGCATTCTTGGGATAATATACGAAAATCCGCATGTTGGATGGCTTACGGCTTTTTGCATCTAGCCTCTAGCCCTCTGACATCTAGTTTCTAGAGGTGGTGGTTATGTTTGGCTGAAAACGAAAACGGCGAGGAAAAAACCGAACAAGCTACCGAGAAAAAACGGCGGGACGCCCGTAAAAAAGGGCAGGTCCTGAAAAGTCAGGATATTTCCATTGTTTGCTCATTGTTTCTTACCTTTCTGGTGCTGCGGGTCACTGCTCCCCTTATTTTCAGCAGTATTACTGATTATATGAGCGACATCCTCTCTTCTGCTGGAGACGGCATCGGGGACATAAGGTATATTGACAATGTTACGTTTGTAAGACAATTCTTCGCAAGGGCGGTACTGATATTCCTCATTTGCAGCGGAATACTTTTGGTGGTGTCCTTTGCGGTTGCTATAATATCGACGGGTGTGCAGACAAAATTTCTGGTTTCCTTTGAGGCGCTTAAATTCAAGCTCGACAAGCTCAACCCCATTAAGGGCATTAAAAATATGTTCTCCTTAAAGAGAATTTTTGAAATGGTAAAATCACTTATCAAGATGATAATTCTTGTGGCGGTGGTTTACAATGAACTGGGGAAAAGGCTGCATGAAATTATCCGCCTTATAAAGCTTGAACCCTCTTCGGGGCTGATGTATACGGCGCAGACGGTGTTTTCACTGGTGATGACCATTGGAATGGTGTTTGTGGCGATTGCGGCGGCGGACTTCCTTTTTCAGCGGTGGAATTTCGAAAATGAGCTGAAAATGACCAAGCAGGAAGTCAAGGACGAATACAAAATGATGGAGGGCGACCCTAAGGTCAAGGGCAAGCGCAGGGCTATTCAGCAGCAGATGGCGCAGCAGCGCATGATGCAGGAGGTGCCAAGTGCGGATGTGGTAATCCGTAATCCTACGCATATTGCGGTTGCTATACGGTACGACCCTCAGAAAGCTCCCTCCCCTGTGGTGGTGGCAAAGGCAAAGGACAAGGGTGCGGCAAGGCTGGTGGAGATTGCCGAGGAAGCGGATGTTGCCACGGTGGAAAACAAGCCCCTGGCTCGTTCCCTTTATGAAAAAGTAGAGGTAGGGCGGGAAATTTCCCCCGAATTCTACGAAAGCGTGGCAGACGTGCTCTGGTTTGTGTACAACCTCAAAAACAAGCCTGTGCCCATTTCCAAAAAGCCCAGAACAAACGCTCCTTACAACTATTAAGGTGCGGACATCAGATAGATATAAATTCGGCAGAGCAGGAACTTCTGGCCTCTTGCCTCTAACTTCTAGCCTCTAGGTGGTGAATACCCTGAATTTTCTTAAAAATGTGGTAGGAAAGAATGTAGTAACGGTATTCGTCATCGTTGCGATATTCTTAATAATCATTCCCCTGCCCACGGCGCTCCTCGACCTGCTGTTTGCGGTCAACATTGCGCTGTCGGTGTATATCCTTATCACGACAATGTATATAAAGGAATCACTGGAATTTTCCATATTCCCTTCCCTGCTGCTGATAACTACGGTTTTCAGACTGGGTCTTAACATTTCCTCCACCCGTTCCATTCTGCAGAACAGGGGCTATGCGGGGGAGATAATAAACGCTTTCGGCACATTCGTAATGCAGGGCAATGCTGTAGTGGGATTTATAGTGTTCGTGCTCATTACGGTGGTTCAGATGGTGGTCATTACCAAGGGCGCAGAGCGTGTTGCGGAGGTTACCGCAAGATTTACGCTGGACGCTATGCCCGGTAAGCAGATGGCCATTGACGCCGACCTTAATCAGGGCATTATTGACGACGCTCAGGCTAAGATAAGGCGTGACAAGATACAGCGTGAATCCGATTTCTTCGGCGCTATGGACGGTGCTGCAAAGTTCGTAAAGGGAGACGCTACGTTTTCCATTGTGGCTGCCATTGTTAACCTTCTGGGCGGCGCTGTAATGGGTATGGCCTTTGAGGGCATGGAGTTCTCGGAAGTGCTGAACACCTACACCATTGCCACTGTCGGCGACGGTCTTTGCTCGCAGATACCCTCGCTGCTCATTTCCGTGGCAATGGGTATGATCGTAACAAGGGCGGCTTCGGAGGAATCCCTTAACAGCGACGTTCTGGGGCAGTTTACCGCTCAGCCTACCGTGCCTGTGATCGCAGGCGGGGTAATGTTCATAATGGGAATTATCCCCGGCTTCCCCACGCTCACTTTGTTTGTACTGGGCGGGGCTTTGATAGGTCTCGGCTTCGGGCTCAGGCGCACACTTAAAACCGTTGAGGAAACGGGCGTTGATGAAGAAGCCATGCGGGAAATGGCAGAAAATCAGGACGCTATTTCCGAAATGGAATATTACAAGGATATTGACAATGTATACAAGCTGTTGGCGGTGGAGCCTGTGGAAATGGAATTCGGCTACTCGCTGATACCCTTGGCGGACGAGGCTTCGGGAGGCACGTTTATTGAGCGTGTGGTAATTTTCAGGAAGCAGTTTGCTATGGATATGGGTATGGTGTTCCCCTCCATAAGAATGAGGGACAATCAGCACATCAACCCCAATCAGTATATCATAAAGATAAAGGGCGAGGAGGTCGCTCAGGGCGAGATCCTTATGGATCATTACCTTGCTCTTGACAACGGCGGGATAACCAAAGAGGTAGACGGAATTGACACCATTGAGCCTGCCTTCAACATTCCCGCAAAGTGGATAAGCGAGGAAAACAAGCTCAAAGCGGAGATAGCGGGGTACACCCTTATCGACCCCACCTCCGTTATGATAACCCACCTTTCGGAGGTCATAAAGAATTATGCCCATGAGCTTCTGAGCAGGCAGGATGTAAAGACCATGCTCGACAAGCTGAAGGAAACAAACCCTTCGATAGTGGAGGATATTGTGCCGAATATTGTGCCTGTGGCGTATCTGCAAAAGGAGCTTTGTCTGCTTTTGAAGGAGAACATTCCCATAAGGGATCTGCAGACCATTCTGGAGACGCTGGCGGACAATCAGCATAATATGAAGGACCTGGATATTACCAACGAGTATGTCCGTCAGGCGCTCAAGCGCACCATTACAAGACGTTTTTCCGACGGCGGACAGGTAAGAGTCATTACTCTTGACACGGAGACGGAGAACAAGATAATTGCTTCCGTTAAAAAGTCCGAGCAGGGGTCGTATCTTGCAATGGACCCTCAGTCCATACAGGACCTTATCGCCTCCCTGAACGCTCAGGTGGAGAGGATAAAGGACGTTGTGCCAAGCCCTATTGTGCTCACATCTCCAATTGTGCGCATATACTTTAAAAAGCTGGTGGATCAGTTTATTCAGGGGGTCACGGTGCTTTCCTTCAATGAGATCGACAACTCCGTGCAGATTCAGGCGGTCGGAAATATAAGTATTTGAATTAAACTTGCAATACAGGCATTTACCCAAAGTATTTTGAATGAACTTTAATCTGATTTGGGGGTGGAAGCAAGATGTATATGAGTGCGGCGGAAAATACGGACAATGCTGTCAGGATCCGCAATGCCGGGCAGAAAGCTGCCGACGGACAGACAGGACGGGAGATTGCGGGGCTGTTTGAGAAATACGGCAGGGACAAGGACAGTGCGGTACGTAATGAGATCGTTATGCGCAGTATGCACATTGTGAAATATGCGGTGCTTTCCACACGGAATATGTTCAGGAAATATACCGATGAGGATGATGTGTACAACGAGGCGGCGCTGGCGCTTCTGGGCGCTGTGGACAGCTTCGACCCTGCAAGAGGTGTGAAGTTCGACACGTACGCTTCCATAAAGGTGCGGGGGGCTATAATTGACTATGTGAGGCGGAGCGACGCAGTGCCCAGAGGCGTGCGGAAATTCGCCAAGGAATACGACAGGGCTTATTCAGAGCTTTTCGAGAAGCTGGACAGAGAGCCTACCCGTGAGGAAATTGCGAAATTTCTGGGAATGAGCGTGGAAAAGCTGGACAGCTTTGCTGCAAGGAATGCTGCGGCTCAGACGGTAAGCTTTGAGGAAATGCTGCTGGGGGGCTTTGACCCTGCGGCGGACAGCGACGACAGCTGCTATGAGGCTGAGCGCACTGTTCTGGAGGGGGAACGGCGGCAGCAGCTCATAGAGGCGATAAAGTCCCTCAAAGACAAGGAGCGGACGGTCATTACCCTTTACTATTACGAAAAGCTCAAATATTCGGAAATTGCTCAGGTCATGGAGGTTTCCGAATCGAGAGTCTGCCAGATACATTCCAAGGCTGTGAGCAAGCTGAGGGATCATTTAAAGGAATATTTGTTTTAATGAATATACATACAGAAGCTAAGGAGGAATACATATGCTCAGAGGCTACTACACTTCCGCCAACGGGATAATCAACGAGGAAAGGATCCTGAACATCATTACCAACAACCTTTCCAACGCAAAGACCTCGGGATATAAGGCAGACGTTGCTATCCCCACCACCTTTGAGGATGAGCTGCTGCTTTTATACAACGGCCAGCGGAGCGCTACGGGAACTATCCGCTACCGCACCATTGTTGACAGCTTTACATCTCTGGAGGACGGCAGCTACGAGCAGACAGGCTCGCCTTTGGATATAGGCATAATGGGCTCGATGTACTTTAACATTCAGCGGAGAAACGGCGATATTGTCCTTACAAGAAGCGGTCAGTTCAATATAGACAACGAGGGTTATCTTGCTCTCGGCTCTGCGGGGCGGGTGATCGACGAAAACGGCGACCCCATTTACCTTGCCACGTCGGATTTCAAGGTAAGCGAACGGGGAGTGATCACCGCTCCTGACGGCAGGGAGATACAGCTTGCTCTTACCTTTGTGGAGGATACATCGGATGTGGAAAAGCTGGATACAAATCTTTTCCGTCCTTATGAAGATCTGGGCTGGGGAAACGCTCCTGAGGGCATGGTCTACAGAGTCAGACAGGGGTGGTATGAGCGGTCTAATGTGGATGTGGCGGACGAAATGGTCAAGGCTATGGACGCAAATTCCCTTTTCAGAGCCAACGCCCAGGCGCTGCAGATATCCAACTCAATTAATCAGATGGCCTGCAATCAGCTTTTCGGTATCACAGGCAACTGATTTTAAAATGATTATGTACTAAACTTTAAAATTATGAGGAAAGGTATAGGGCGGCAAGCAACCCTTCTTGCCTCTAACCTCTGAAAGCCAATATATTACCCTATAAAGGAGTGTTTATCTAAATGGGCAGAATAGGTTTTTTTACGGCTTCAACGGCTGTTATAGCTTACCAGATGGGTATGGACATTACGGGAAATAACCTTGCCAATGTCAACACCTTCGGCTTTAAGGCGGCAAGACCGTCCTTTGCGGATCTTATTTACGACAAGCGGAACAATGACATTGAAGAGGTCCAGACAGGTCACGGCATTAAGGTCGACAAGACAGATTATATGTTCGAGCAGTCGTCTCTGCGGACGACGGGGCGTGACTTTGACTTTGCGGCTTTGGACGAGGGCTTTTTCGCTGTGGAAACTCCCTCGGGGAACGTTGCCTACTCAAAGGACGGCGCATTCTATATGACCGATATAAACGGCGACGGCACGGGCTGGCTGCTTTGCGATTCCAAGGGCAGCTTTGTGCTGGATTACGAGGGCAACCGCATAGAGATTCCCTTTGACGATAACCGCAAGGTGGACACAAACGCTCTCAGGGACAGCATAGGCACTTACCGTTTCGAGAACCCTTACGGGCTTGACCAGTTCGGGGATAACTATGTTATTCCAACGGCTTCCAGCGGCGAGGCTTTTGCGGACGAGAAAGTCAAGAAGAAGCAGGGATATCTGGAGGCTTCGGGCACGAGCGTTGCAAATGAGATGTCCAAGGTAATTGAGTATCAGCGTGCTTTCCAGCTGAATATCAACATGGTAAAGCTTCATGACGACCTGATAAATGTGGTGAACAATCTGCGTAACTGACGGCATACCGGCATACCGGCGTTAGAGCAGTTTAAAAAAATTTCCTGCCGGAGAAAAATATGGCAGGCTGAAGAAAGGGATATAGTATGGCACTTAAAAATATGCACGATCTTAATGCGGTGCACTTTGATGTGCTGCGGGAGATAGGCAACATCGGGCAGGGGAATGCGGCAAGCTCTCTGTCGGAAATGCTGGGAATGTCCATTGATATTTCCGTTCCTACGGTGCGGCTTCTGGAGATGGATGAGACTGTTCAGTATCTGGGCGGCCCGGAGAATATTGTTCTCGGTATGCTGGTGGGGCTCAGCGGCGACATTCAGGGAATGATGCTGTATGTGCTGCAAAAGGGCTTCGCCACAACTATGATAAACAC
>CAZGAZ010000011.1:0-4782 GCA_964523835.1 uncultured Ruminococcus sp. | reverse complement strand
AGGGAATGATGCTGTATGTGCTGCAAAAGGGCTTCGCCACAACTATGATAAACACGATCTTCGGCAAGAATGTTGAGGAGCTTACAGACCTTGACGAAATGGATCTTTCCTTTGTGCAGGAGATAGGGAATATTCTGGCGGGGTCGTATGTAAATGCGCTGTCGTCGCTGTCGGGGCTTACGATTGACATTTCCGTGCCCAATATTTCCATTGATATGGCGGGGGCTATCCTTGCAGTGCCTGCGGTAGAGTTCGCTCACATCGGCAGCAAGGTGCTGTTCATTGACGATAACTTTATGTTCGCAAGCGAAAAAGTTTCCAACGAGGTCAAGAGCAATATGATACTTGTTCCCGAGCTTAAATCTCTGGACACCCTGTTTGAACGGCTGGGTGTGGAATAGAGGCAAGAATGCGAATCCGCAGGTTCGCTCGGAAGCAAGAGGCAGGAAATGTTTGCTTTGAGCCCGATTTCGGGGGCACTTGTGGGTCGGCCGGCTTTTGGGTCGGCTGGCGGACTGGTGAATAGGGGATATTCTTTAAACATTGAAATTTTAAAAAAGGCAGGGCAGTTGTGCAGGGAAACACAGTGAGCGGCTTGGTTTCTTTGGTTTGCCTTTTGAGGAAAGAAAGTGTTAATGGAAAATGGTAACGGTAGGTATAGCTGATCTTAATGTGGCAAGAAATTCCGACACGGTCTGCACATATGCGCTCGGGTCATGTGTGGGGATATGCCTTTACGATAAGGATCTGAAAATAGCGGGGCTGGCGCATATAATGCTGCCCTGGAGCAAGGACGCTAACATTCCCAACGACAATATGCGCAGGTATGCGGACACGGGGATAACAGAGCTTATTCAGAAGATGATATCCTGCGGTGCACGAAAGCCAAAGCTTACGGCAAAAATCGCAGGCGGGGCGCAGATGTTCGCCACGAATTCGGCGGTTTTCAATATCGGCGACAGGAATGTGGATGCGGTCAAAAAGGTGCTGGCTTCTTACAATATTCCCATTATTGCCGAGCAGACAGGGTCGAATTTCGGCAGGACGGTATTTTTCCATGCCGATACGGGAATAATGGAAATAAGAGCGGCGACAAAGCCGACGGTTATGCTCTAATAGAGGCAAGATGTTTAAGAGGCAAGAGGCAAGAGAGGTAAGCTTGCCGGCTTGCCTTTTTTAATGGGTGAAATCAGTTTATTTTATGAGGAGGTATTGACAATGGCTGCTAACGATACATTGGAGGATAAGATGAGGTATCAGGAACTCAAGAATAAACTGAAAAACGCAGGGTGTAATGCCGACATAAGCTATGCGGGTACAAAAGGATTTATATTTCCCGAGGAATACGATCATATTATACTTGAATATTTGGGAACCTTTGAAAGAGAGGGCCTTAATTCCCATATTCTGCATTGTATTGTGAAGTCCAAAAAATACAGCCTGATACCTGTTTTGCTGGAGCAGTTTCATAATACTTTACAGGATAATACTTACAGGTGGACTTTAGGCGACGGCTTGTATATAATAGGATATAAGGATGAATTTTTTTACGATTATATGGAGATAGCAGGGAATGCCGAGTACGGTATATCACGGCAAATGGTCGTCTGGCTGCTGGGCAGGTCAAAGCGGCAGGAGGCGTTTGAACTGTTGATAAGCTTAATGAATAATTGGGATTATGATGTTATGATGCATACGCTGAGCGCTTTAAATCTTATAAAATCCGAACGTGTTTATGATGAAGTGAAGCATTTTGCGGAGGAGATTATATCCGAAAAAGGCAAGGAAAGATTTAAAAGTGAAATGTATGCAAGAGTTTCCAAGCATTGGAAAGATGATACAGAGGCACAAAAAAGAAGAACCGTACAAGGGATATACACAGAATATATAAGGCATATTAATAAGATATTGGTGCGGCATGGCAATGAAATACCGAAAGAATACAGAAAATTATATGTAAAAAAATAGGGGAAAGGCGGAAATGAATATGAACCCACGGCTTGATTATTTACGTGAAAAAACCATGCTGCTGACCACTGCCCCGGGGGTCTATCAGATGAAAGACGAGGGCGGTCATATTATCTATATAGGCAAGGCAAAAAACCTGCGGAACAGGGTTTCCTCCTACTTCGCCAAGACCCCCAACCACACCCCCAAGGTGGCAAGCATGGTGGCGAATGTTTACGATTACGATTTTATTGTTACGGGGTCAGAGTATGAGGCGCTGGTATTGGAATGCTCCATGATAAAGCAGCATTCGCCGAAATACAACATTCTTCTGAAGGATGACAAGGGCTACAGCTATATCCGCATTTCACCGCCCCCTTATTCCCGCATTACCGCCGAGCTGCAAAAGCCCTCTTCGGGCACGCTTCTCGGTCCCTACACCAGTTCATTCGTGGCAAGGCAGACGGTAAATGAAGTGAACAGAGTTTTTATGCTGCCCTCATGCAGGAAAAATTTCCCGAAGGATATCGGCAAGGGCAGGCCTTGTCTTAATCATCACATAAAGCGGTGCATGGGTGTTTGTCTGGGCAATGTTTCCGAAAAGGAATATGAGGAGATCATTGCGGGGGCTTTGGATTACATGAAAAACGGTTCGGAAATGTCCGTGAAAAAAATGACAGAGAAGATGAACGAGGCGGCGGAAAATCTTGATTTTGAAACGGCAGCCGGACTCCGTGACCGCATAAGTGCGGTACAGAGGGCGGCGGACAGTCAGAATATAATAAGCGAAGCCTTGCCCGATACGGACGCTGTCGCCATTGCACGGAACAGCGGAGAGGCGTGCGCTGCGGTGATAATGTACAGGGGAGGCAGGCTTTTTGACCGTGCGGAATATTTCCTCGGGGAGGAGGAGGGAGAAAGCGAGATGATGGAGGATTTCGTTACCCAGTATTACAGCGGACAAAGGGAGATACCACGGAATGTGGTTCTCGGGTGCGACCCGGGGAATATGCCCGATATTGAGGCGCTTCTGCGCAGCCGCTGCGGGAGGGCGGTGGACGTTATGTGTCCGCAGAGGGGGCGTTACAGGCGGCTTTCGGAAATTGCCCGCTCAAATGCGGAGGAATACCTTTCCATAAAGGTGGGGAGGACAGCCCGTGAAATTGCCGCTCTTGAAGAACTGGCACGCCTGCTGGGTCTCAAAAAAACGCCTCTTTACATTGAAAGCTATGATATATCCAATTTAGGTTCGGCGGATATGGTGGCGGGAATGATCGTTTTTGAAAACGGCAGGCCTTGCAAAAAAATGTACAAAAAATTCTCCATTAAGGAGAATAAAATACAGAACGACCTTGCCTGTATGCAGGAAGTCCTGAGGCGGCGGTTCACTCATTATCTTGATGAGAACGAGACCGATGAGGGCTTTAAGCGGTTGCCCGATCTTATTCTGCTGGACGGCGGGGAAAATCAGCTGAACGCTGTCCGTGAGGTGCTGTGGGAAATGGATATTGACCTGCCTGTGTTCGGTATGGTAAAGGATAACAATCACCGCACCCGTGCCATAACCGCAGACGGTGGGGAGATAAGCATATCCGAGGCAAAGTCCGCTTTTATGCTGGTGACGAGGATACAGGACGAGGTGCACAGGTTCTCCATAGGCTATCAGCGGAAAAAGCACCGCAAGAGCGCCTTTGAGCTGGGTATTACAAGCGTTAAGGGGATAGGCGAAAAAAAGGCGGTGAAGCTGCTCAGCACTTTCAAGACCATGGAAAATCTGAAAAATGCCTCTCCCGAGGAGATAGCCGCTGCGGCGGGGGTGAATCTGCAGGTGGCACGGGATGTGTGGGATTATGTGCATGAGTAAAGTAAGAGGCCGGCGGGGCGGTATAAATCCCCTCAGAGAGGACACAGGAAAAAACAAAAAGTGTATCCTCTATGAGGGGATCGTATTTTATGGCAGGAAAAGCTCCTGCCTTTAAGCGCAGAACGGGGTTTACCCCATTTACGCATTCCTGCCCGTGGTACCGATCAAGCCGATAAGCCGGGTTCTGTCGTGTGCGGAAATCTATCTGAGCGAATCGTCGCCGAAACGCTTTAGCCGTCATTACAGTACGCCTGCCGAGCAGACATTGACGCACTGCACCAATAGACGTTGCATCGGATAGGGTTTACATGGCAGCAATGTCTCCATTGCTCCGGTGAGCTCTTGCCTCGCCTTTCCACCCTTACCGCACTTTTTAAAATGCGGCGGTATATCTCTGTTGCACTTGCCCTAAGGTCGCCCTCGGCTGCCGTTAGCAGCTATCCTGCTCTGTGATGCCCGGACTTTCCTAACGCCTCAAAAAAGGTGTTCAACCGCATAGCTTGGTCGGTGGTTTTATTATAGCATATTTTCGGGGGATTGTCAAGTGAATTAATAATGCTTTTTATGGGATACAGACATTCTGCGGTTCGGCAAGTTTAAATATCAGAAAAATAAGGCAGAAAAATTTCCCGCCTTGTAAAGCTTGTGCATTTTTACCGCATAATGGTTTTATTATTTGTGCGTTCAAGAATATAGTCTACAGATACGTTATGAAAATCCGCAAGTTTTGTCAGAATGTCGGTTGGAATATCAATATCCCCGCATTCGTAATTGCTGTAAACACGCTGACTGCAATTCAGAATTTGGGCTATCTGTGTTTGCGTCATATCTTTATTCTCCCGTAAATCACGTATTCTTTTATACATACCGGTCACCTTTGACGTTTCATTTGAATCGTTTTGAAATGCTGCTTCGCCCGACAAGATAATCAATATTAACATTGTAGAAATCTGCAAGCTTGATTATAATAT
>CAZGAZ010000010.1:0-59619 GCA_964523835.1 uncultured Ruminococcus sp. | reverse complement strand
GCGCTTAGACATATATGCGGCGATCTCCGTCTGAGGGGTGATAGGGTAGCCGAAGTAGCATTTGCACCCTGCCCTCACCGCAGCCTCCGCCAAGGCTTCATTGCCTTTCATCAATTTCTTTTCCGCCATTTTTTATGTACACGCTCCTTTTTTAGAGGTTAGAGATTAGAGGTAAGAGGTTAGAAAATTAAGTCTTACCCGAAACTTGAATTCCGATTTATGACCCACGAATGGGCACAGCGGCACGCTGTTATGCTGCCTGCTTATTTTTCTACTGTAATTGCGCAGTCGGGGCATACCGTGTAGCATATCCCGCAGCCAATGCACTTTTCCTCATCGGAACATTCCGCCGTGCTGTAGCCCTTTGAGCTGCGCACATCCTTGCGTATCACAATGATCTTTTTGGGACAGGCTTCCACGCAAAGCTTGCAGCCCTTGCACCGCTCCCTGTCCACAGTCATTTTTGCCATTTATATTGCACATCCTTTCATTTATAATGGGGAAAGCTTCTCATTCCCAGATATTTTTAATAAGTATATCCACCGGGAAAATATTTTCACCGTCAATACCGCTTTTTATAAGCCTCTCGCAAGCATCCAGCCTTGTCACAGCCGTAAGCTTTACGGGGATATTTGAAATACGGGATAACTCTCTTGTTTTCTCCACTCCCTTTAAAATAACATTCTCGTCGGTCTCATAGGCTAAATTTGTGGTGTTTGCAAGTCCCGTGATTTTAAGGCGGCAGGCAGCCTCTATCTCCCGCAGATTTTCCAAAGCCTCTTCGGGACTGTCCGTCAAACCCCTGCAAAAATTCACCGTGCAAAGAATATCCGTTTCATCCGAATGCTCACTTATAAATTCCGCAAACTTCCCCAAAGCGTAAGCCCCTGCGTCGTCGCCCCCCATATCTATCATCATATAGCCGCCGTCCTCATAGATACCCGAAATATCGTAATCCAGAATGGGCGTGTCTAAATTTGTCCCCGCATACATAGGGGAAAGCAGCCTTACACCCTTTTCCTCAAATATCCCTTTCAGATCGGAGGTGCGGTAGTATGGGTTTACAATGTCCATATCCACCACAGAAACAAGCGCCGAGGTGTCAGAAGCTGTTGTATCATCTGCCGTTGTTTCGGCGATCTTCAATGCAATGTTTGCCGCCAGCGTACTTTTGCCGCTGCCGTAATGTCCCGTAATTACCGTGATTTTCCTGAAATTTTCCGTCCCCATATATCAGCCCTCAGCTTCAACCGAAATAATATAATAGTAGACCTTCTGTCCGCCGTTTATGAAGTTCACATCAATGCCCCCAAGCTTGCTTTTCATTATCCGCTCCAGCTCCATTGCCTTTTCCTCGGAAATATCCTCGCCGTAAAGCACCGTAATGTAGGAGGACGCACCCTTTTGATTTTTCACAAGCTTTCTTGTAAGCTTGTAGGCAGCCCGTGTAATGTCCCTGTCAATAAACGACAGCCTGCCGTTTTCCAGAGCAAGAATATCCCCCGTTCTTATCTCATGCCCCGAAAAGCTGCTGTCACGGGCAGCAAATGTAACAAGTCCCGACTGCACCCTCTCCGCAGCCAGCGTCATATTCATCCTGTTGGAGTCGAAATCACTGTCAGGGTCAAAGCTCAGCATTGCGGACATCCCCTGTGGGATAGAAGTCGTCCGCAGCACGCAGATAGTCCTCTCCGACAGCTTCATAGCCGTTTCCGCCGCCATAATAATGTTCTTGTTGTTCGGCAGCACAAAAACTATCTCCGCTGCCACCGAATAAGCCGCCCGCAGAATATCGTCAGCCGAAGGATTCATGGTCTGCCCGCCCTTTACAATGCAGTCGACCCCTAAGTCCTTGAACATCGCTTCAATTCCCGCACCGCTTGCCACGCTCACAAAGCCGAACCTCTTTTCCGGGCTTACGGGAACAGGTTTTTCACTGAGCTTTTTCGCCTCCGCCGCCTTCTTTTCCCGCTGCAAGCGCATATTGTCCACCTTCATATTTGAAAGCGCACCGTAGGTCAGTCCCTTTTCCATAGCAAGCCCCGGGTTGTCCGTGTGCACGTGTACCTTTATAATGTCCTCATCATCTACCACGACCACGCAGTCACCAATGCTCTCCAGATACTTGCGAAGCTCGACGGGGTCTTTTTCCGCAGCATTTTCGGGAATATTCACAATAAACTCCGTGCAGTAGCCGAATGTTATCTCTGCATTCTCATCGTCCTCCACCGTGAACACAGCCCCGTCGGAAATAACCTTAGGAGCGTTTGGTACAGTCCTCGGCTCGCCCCTGAATGCATGGAGCATTTCCTCGAAAATTATCACAAGCCCCTTGCCTCCGGCGTCCACAACTCCCGCTTTTTTAAGTATCGGCAGCTGCTCGGGGGTCTTGGCAAGAGCCGCCTTTGCCGCAGCGCAAACGTCCGACCACTGGGCTACAGGATCATTGGTGATAAATGAGGATTCCCTCGCCCTTTCCGCACTTACCCTCGCCACCGTCAGAATAGTGCCCTCCGCAGGCTTCATGACCGCCTTGTAAGCCGCCTCAACGCCTATCTCCAGCGCCGCCGCCATATCCTCGCAGCCAGCCTTGTCCTTGTCCTTAAGCCCTTTCGAGAAGCCTCTGAACAGCAGGGAAGTGATAACGCCCGAATTGCCTCTCGCTCCCCGCAGCATGGCAGAAGCAGCCCTTGCAGCCACTTCCCCCACCCCCGCATTGTCGTCCATACTTTTCAGTTCATTCATGGCATTTGTAAGGGTCAGAGACATATTAGTCCCCGTGTCCCCGTCAGGCACAGGGTAAACATTAAGCTCGTCCACCTGTTTTTTCATATCCGTTAAAGCCAGCGAGGCGGAAATTATAGCCTCTTTTAACATTTTGCCGCTGATCAAAATATAAATCATCCCCTTATGGAAGCAGGAAAATAAGAGGCAGGAAGCAGGAAACATCAAAGCTGCCTCAAAGAAAATTTTCCCTTTTTAACGTCAAATTCCGAACCGAAATTTCAATCAAATTATATTATACCACATCTGCCTATGTAAATTCTATATATAATAATGAATAACTATGTACAAAATGATAACATATTAACGATATTTTCTTAATTTTCGGGAAAATGTAGCTGTTTTCCTTAAAAATCCAAAATAACAGGCAGCAGAAGCTCACCATATACCGATCTCAAACCGAAAACCTTTTTAGAGGCATTTACGCAAGGTTTTCCGACATAAAACCGATATTGCTGCAATATCCTGCTGCCTGCTTTAAGTATATATGTAAAAAACTCTGACTAACGGTCTCACAGCAACTGTAAAACCGCATTCAAACATTAAAGCCTTTAAGACCTCATAGCACCGTCAACGCTGAGTATTTCGCCCGTCACATAGCTTGCCATGTCGCTGGCAAGGAACAGGAAAGCGTTAGCCACATCATCGGGTTCGCCCACACGCCGCAAGGGGATAGCATTGATAAGGGGCTGTATCATCTGCTCGGGCAGCGACGCTACCATGTCGGTCCTTGTGATACCCGGAGCAACAGCATTCACCCTTATTCCCGAAGGACCAAGCTCCCTTGCAAGGCTCCATGTAAGCCCGTTTACGGCATATTTGCTTGTAGGATACGCCACACCGCCCGGCTGACCGCTGATGCTTACCATTGAGCTGGTGTTGATGATAACGCCGCCGTCACCCTGCTCTCTCATTATCTTCACCGCAGGCATAACAGCATTGAATATAGCGGTAACATTCAGATCCATTACCTTGCCGAACAGCTCCGCAGTGTAGTTTTCCACCTTAGTGCTGTCGGAAATTCCCGCATTGTTCACCAGAATATCCAGCCTGCCGAATTTTTCCTTAGCAGCATTAATTGCAGCCTCGACCGCAGCAGGGTCGTTGAGATCGGGGTGATCTCCCTCAACCTCCCAAGCGGAATTTTCCGCACGCAGCTCGCTCAAAGCCTTGTCCACCGTTTCCGCCCTTGAGCCGAAAAGCATTACCTTAGCGCCGTTCTCCAGAAACTTCTTTACCACCGCAAAGCCGATTCCTCTCGTGCCGCCCGTAACAACAGCTACCTTGCCTTTTAACATTTCCATGATTATTCCTCCCAAATAAAATTTATATATTAATTATAACATAACCGGAAATTTTTTACAATACCCTTTTTAAATTTTGCAGATCGTATTTTACCCGATTTAATTATTTGAACATTTTTCTTTTGAGCCTTATAAATGTATTTTATGTTGATAAGCCTTTGCCGTTTTGAATTTGAATTATTTTACAAATTAAAAGAATTCTTAATGAATGCTTTTTGCAGATCATTTTCGATAATAAACTGCTCCAGTTCGTCCATAAAAGCATTATACGCATTTTCATCCGAACCGCATTTTTCTGTCAACTCATTATACCACGGACTGTTGATCTCATATTTTTCACACAGACGGTCAAGGAAAGCATTCCAAAGCAGATCGTCTGCCTTGATGCTTGCATTATTTTCAGCACAGCATCTGCTGTATCCTATAAAAAACCAAGCCCAAGAGCCGCTAAATTGCTCATGCTTTTTTCATTTAAGTACATACCCGGTCTCTTTTTTATATTATTAAAAAGCTCAAACAGGGTCTCCGATTTTATGCGTGCCATTATTTCCTCCTAACATATGCAGGCTTTAAGTTTGTCCATAACAGATAAACATTAACGAGCCGCAAAATATAAAATTGCTGCCGTCTCACGGGACAAATCGGGCGTATGACAATCCGGCACATGCTGCTTTTGCGGATTTTTCCTGCGCTTTTTACAGTCGCCTTTTGCTTGCTGTTTCCGAATATTCTTCGTCCGACAGTATATCACAGTATTGATAATAATGATTTTTGTCGGCAGCAACAGCGGCAGACCACTGCTTCCCGGGAAGCACGATCTTGAAGCTGTTCACATCCGCTCCCTCTACAATGCGTTCGTTAAAAAATACATACCTTTTGTCACACCAGTAATGTTCTCCTATATGACGAGCCGTTTTCGGGTCGGCTTTTTTTACCGTGTGATCATAACAATAAACGTGCTTGTCATCCCTCGCAAGAGCTGTCATATACCCCATATGCAGCACTTCAAATGCCTTTGGATCGTGACAGGCCTTTAAGCGCACCGCCTTTCTCGTCTGCGTAATTTCCGTAAAGTAATATACAAACTCTTCATCTCTGCCATAGCTGTGGCAAAAGTAACGGTCTTCATATTTACCGCCGTGCGCAAGAAGAACTCCGTCGGGAAATTTAAGTCCCTCCATTGTAAAACCGCCCTCATCAAGCACTTCAAAGGATTCCGGGTGAGCGACCTCGGCGTCGCCGAAGGGTGTATATATCACCTGATGATTTCCCGTGTAAACACAGTTAAGGCTGTGAAAATCCGAGGGGTCAATGCCTTTGAGCAAATACCCCATGCGGTAAACCTTATCCTTGTCCTTTATGAATTCACAGTCAAGCACCTCCATACTGTTTACATCAATTTTCGTCCTGCGGAAAACATCATTATCGCTGGGGCATCTTTTCGGAGGCATATATGCGACCTCGTCCCTATAGCGGCGGTAAAAGGAATTAATGCCGTATACATCCTTTAAAAAATAAGCGTAATCATCCATAAGCCTTGCCCTTTCATATACACTTGAACTTTATAGCTCATTTTCCTATATATAAATTATATCACAAAATCCGGGATTTGTCAATAGCTTCACGCAAAAATATTGTGCAGTTACCATAGTTTCTGCTTTTTGCACAATAATATTTACATAATTTGTATAAAATGCCTTACGCAAAACAGACCCTTGAAAATTTCCCGAAAATGAAGATATCATACAAGAAATTTTCAAACAAGTATTGTATAATTATTTACAGACAGGAGGCGTTCAAGTTTGAAACATAGCGGGAACAGCCCCTAAGTTTCAGCGCTTCTTTGGTGCGAACAACAGATCAGCGGGAGGTAAAAATATGTCAAAAGAAAAGCGTTCGGTCTGCTATGACAGAGAACTGAAGCTTGAAGCCTATTATTTTGAGGAAACAGCGCAGCCCTTTCCCAATCATTTTCACGATCATTATGTTATCGGTGCCGTTGATTCGGGAACACGCTGCCTGTCCTGCAAAAACAGGGAATATAACATCACTTCGGGAAATTTGCTTATTTTCAACCCGGGCGATAACCACAGCTGTGCACAGCAGGGCAAAGAACTGCTTTATTACAGAGGACTTAATATTTCAAGAGAAACTATGGCAAATATCACCGGGAAAATCGTGGGGAAAAATACCCTGCCCATGTTTTCGGAAAATGTGATAACAAACAAAAGAGCAGCCGAGCGTTTTCAAACCCTGCATAGAGAGGTTATGAGCGGCTGCGGCGGCTCGGACAGGGAGGAAATACTGCTTCTTCTTGTTTCACAGCTTATCGAGGCATATGAACAGCCTTTTTATGACGAAATATCTGAATGTGTAGGAGATGTGGAAAGGGTCTGCCTGTTTGCGGCAGAGCATTACCATGAGCATATAACACTGGAGGATATGTGCAAATGCGGCAATATGAGCAGGTCCACACTGCTCAGAGCCTTTGTAAAGGCAAAGGGGATAACGCCCTACAGGTATTTGCAGGCAGTAAGGATAAGCGAGGCAAAAAAACTGCTTGCAGTGGGTATAACTCCCGTTGAGACTGCCATGCAAACGGGCTTTTCCGACCAAAGCCATTTTTCAAGCTTTTTTTATATGTTTACGGGGCTTTCACCAGCCGAGTACAGGCGTATATTCAGGTAATAATACAGCTTTAGGTATAATTTAACGAAATGAGGAAAATCAAGTGAACACAGAAACCGAAAAATGCGTTATAGTAATAGACGGCACTCTGCCTCTTGGAGAAATTGCCAATATATCTGCGATACTGGGGCTTACAATGGGCATGAAAAACCCTGCCGTTATCGGAAATGATGTAACGGACAGCAGCGGCAATATTCATGCGGGGATAATAAAATTTCCCGTCCCCATATTAAAGGGAGACCGTGAAATGCTCAAAAATATAAAGATAAAGCTTCTTGATTCTTGTTACAGCGAACTTTCAACAGTGGATTTTACCGAATTGGCGCAAGGGTGCAAAACTTATGATGAGTATACAGACAAGATGAAGAAAACATCGGAAGATGACTTGAACTATATAGGCATAGCTATTTGCGGCAGCAGAAAAAAGATAAATAAGCTTACCGGAAATTTACCACTGCTTAAATAATATAAATCGTGTCGTGTCCGTAAAATCCGGACACGATTTTTTGCAGCATATAATATCTGACAGAAATTGAAAAAATTTCCCGAAACCTGTTGACAAATCGAAAATGATGTGATATACTGAAATTTAGTTAATAGTGTTAAATAAATTCCAAAAATCTTGCGGAGGTGATGAGCGTGAAATGTGAGAATACAGCCGCAGACAGACTGGTTGATGTGCTTACAAAGGTGTATTACCTTAAAACACCCGGCAGACTGGAGTATTTTCTGCGGGGAGAGAACAGAGCGCTGTCATATATAAGTCACCGCTGCCCCGTGACAGCAGGGGACATTTCCGCAGCCCTCGATATGACCGCTCCCAGAGTAGCGAGCATTCTCCGCTCACTGGAGAAAAAGGGATATATCCTGCGCAAAAGCGGCGAATCCGACAGGCGCACTGTCATAGTCACGGCAACGCCCGAGGGGAACGAGTTTGTCAGGAAAGGGGCAGACGAGCTTCGTCAAAGCCTTGCAGAGCTTACCGATATAATGGGCAGCGAAAAATCGGAACAGCTTATAGCAGCCCTCGGCTTCTATGCTGACGCTGCCGAAATAATGGACTCACGGCTGTAAAAATTGTGAAGATCTTAGCAGCAGGACAATGTTGCATGCAATAAATTCGGAGGTAATTTCTATGGATATGCACAGCTTTTATATGGGAGATGTTTTTGACGCCTATAAATTTTTCGGGGCGCATACCGACAGCACAGGCACTGTCTTCCGCACCTTTGCCCCAAGCGCCGCAAGAGTAACAATTATAGGGGAGTGGACAAACTGGCGGGAGGAGGATATGACCAAAAGCGGCCAGATATTTACCTATTCATCTCCCAATGCCGTAAAAGGACAGATGTATAAATATGTGGTCTATTCCCGCAGCGGCAGAGTGGAGCACTGCGACCCATACGGCTTTGCCATGGAGCTTCGCCCCGCCTTTGCCTCCATAATCACGAATCTGCTGGAATACCGGTTTACCGATGAAAAGTGGATGAACAGCCGAACCAAAAATTACAACGAACCCATGAATATTTACGAGGTGCATTTAGGCTCATGGCTTGCAAATCCCGACAACGAAAACGGCTGGTATACATATTCGGAAATTGCGGATAAGCTTATAAAATATGTCCGTGACCACGGGTATACCCACATTGAATTCATGCCCCTTTCGGAGTACCCTGCGGACTGCTCCTGGGGCTACCAGACCACGGGATTTTTCGCCCCCACAGCCCGTTACGGCACGCCCCGTGAACTTATGGAGCTGGTGGATAAATGCCATAATAACAATATCGGCGTTATTATGGATTTTGTGCCCGTTCACTTTGCCATAGACGGCTATGCGCTGGCGAATTACGACGGCACGCCCCTTTACGAATACCCTTCCGGGGACGTTACCGTCAGCGAATGGGGCAGCTGCAACTTTATACATTCCCGAAGAGAGGTATGCTGCTTTTTGCAGTCCGCCGCAAACTACTGGCTTACGGAGTTCCACTTTGACGGACTGCGAATGGACGCTATAAGCAGGGCTATCTACTGGAGCGGCGACCCCGCAAGGGGAGTGAACGGCTGTACTGTGGATTTCCTCAAGAAAATGAACGAGGGACTGCACAGGCTGCACCCCACCGCCATGCTTATTGCCGAGGATTCCACTTCATTCCCCAAAATAACCGCTCCCGTTGAATACAGCGGGCTGGGCTTCGACTATAAATGGGATTTGGGCTGGATGAACGACACCCTTGATTATTTCCGCACCCCTCCCGAGGAACGGAAAAATTTCCACGGGAAGATCACCTTTTCCATGCATTATTTCTATAACGAGCTTTACCTGCTGCCCATATCCCATGATGAAAACGTTCACGGCAAGGCAACGGTCATTCAGAAAATGTGGGGGGACTATGAGGTGAAATTCCCCCAGGCAAGGGCGTTTTATATGTATATGTACACTCACCCGGGCAAGAAGCTGAACTTCATGGGCGGCGAATTTGCCCAGTTCAGGGAATGGGACGAAACAAGGGAACAGGACTGGGATCTCCTGAAATATCCTCTCCATGATTCATTCCGCAGATATATGACCGATCTGTCAAAGCTTTATGTGAAGCGCCCCTCTCTCCATAATGCCGAGTACAATCCCGACTGCTTCAAGTGGATACTTCCCGACGAGCGGGAGACCTCCACATTCGTCTATAAACGTGCAGCAGAGGAGGAAACCACCGTAATTTTCCTTAACCTTTCCGATAAGCCCCAAAGGGTGAAGATACCCGAGGAAAATTTCACCGAGCTGAGAGAACTTATAAACTCCGACAGCATTATCTACAGCGGTGAGAGCGAGGTTAAAAAAGTGGTAAATGCAGAACATGAGGACGGATTTTTCTTTGTTGACCTTGCCCCGTTTTCCGGCAGGATATTTGACGGAAGGACGGCCTGCGAACAATAATTTTTAAATATGCAAAACATATGGGCAGATCCGGAAAAGGGTCCTGCCCAAACTTTTTAATGGTCACATATCTTATTCTTTTCAAGAAAATTGAAAAATTTTCAAGAATTTTCTTCTCAATGACACAATCTGTCTATCCATTTGTGCTATAATAATAGAAAAGGCAAAAAAAGAGCCGTAAAATTTTTAAAATCCGGGAGGTTAATTATGAAGCTGATTCATTTATCCGATCTGCATCTGGGAATGCGGGTCAGCGAGGTCCCATTGATCGATGATCAAAGGTACATACTGGAGGAAATCATAAAAATAATAGATAACGAACAGCCCGACGGGGTCATTATCGCAGGAGACGTTTACGATAAGTCCGTGCCGTCTACAGATGCGGTTGAGCTGTTTGATGAGTTCTTGGTGAAGCTGGCGGCGAAAAAGTTGCAGGTGTATATTATCAGCGGCAATCACGATTCGCCCGAGCGGCTGGCGTTTGCGGGCAGCCTTATAGATATGAGCGGAGTTCATCTCTCGCCTGTGTATAAGGGAAATATCACGCCCCTTTCCTTTAATGACGAATTCGGCAGGGTGAATATCTATATGTTGCCATTTGTCAAGCCTGTTCACGTTAAGCAGTACTTGGACGTTGAGGAAAGGGAAAAAATATCAGATTATACCAAAGCTGTTGAAAGAGTAATATCGGATATGAATGTAAATACCGATGAGCGGAATGTGCTTATTGCCCATCAGTTTGTAACAGGGGCTGCGCTGGCGGAGTCGGAGGATATTACAGTGGGCGGTCTTGACAATGTGGACGCAAAGGTTTTTAGCCCCTTTGACTATACAGCTTTAGGACATATCCATAAGCCCCAGGATATTTCTTCCGGGACAGGCGGGAAGATACGTTACTGTGGAACGCCTCTTAAATATTCCTTTTCCAATGCTGAACAGGACAAATCCGTTACTGTGGCAGAGCTTTATGAGAAGGGCAATGTGTCAGTGAGGACAGTTCCCTTGAAGCCTATGCATGATATGGTCAATCTCAAAAGGACATTTAAGGAGCTGACAAGTGAGAGCTTTTACGAAGGATATAATTATGAAAATGATTTTTTCCATATTACACTGACGGACGAAAATGATATTCTTGACGCTTTTTCACGGCTTCATGACATTTACAAAAACATATTGAAGATGGATTATGACAATACACGCACACGAAACGAAGAGAGGCATACTAATAATGGCAATACAACGGAACATAAAACGCCATTGGAATTATTTTCAGAATTTTACAGGCAGCAGAACGGCAGCGATATGAGCGAGGAGCAGACAGCGTTAATAGTGCAGCTTCTTGAAGAGATCGAAGAAAACCAATAAAGAAAGGAAAATGAAAAATGAGACCTACAAAGCTCGTAATATCCGCATTCGGATCTTATGCCGATAAAACCGTAATAGACTTTGATAAACTCGGTGAAAACGGACTATATCTTATAGCAGGGGACACGGGAGCGGGCAAGACCACTGTATTCGACGCCATTACCTTCGCACTTTTCGGCGAGCCAAGCGGAGGCAGCAGAGATAAGAAAATGTTCCGTTCAAAGTATGCAAAACCTGGTACCCCCACGGAGGTCGAACTGACGTTTCTTTATAAAGCGA
Organism: uncultured Ruminococcus sp.; assembly: GCA_964523835.1. Lineage (GTDB taxonomy): Bacteria > Bacillota > Clostridia > Oscillospirales > Ruminococcaceae > Huintestinicola. The sequence goes on along the minus strand of CAZGAZ010000010.1, from coordinate 48,270 downwards.
AAGAGTATTACATAAAACGTAATCCCGATTATGAGAGGCCTGTGATAAGGGGAGAGGGAGTTACAAAAGAACGCGCAAAAGCTGAGTTGAGATTTCCTGACGGACGGATCTTGTCTACAACTAAGGTCACGGACGTGAATCAAGCGGTTACGGAGATTTTGGGTGTGAACCGGGATCAGTTTTCACAGATAGCCATGATAGCCCAGGGTGAATTTATGAAGCTTTTGTTGGCGAAAACAGATGACAGGGTCAAAATTTTCCGAGAGCTTTTTCACACGAAAAAATATGAGACGTTACAGAAGAAATTAAACGATAAGGTCAATGAACTGGAGAATATGAAAAAAGATCTCCTTAAGGAATTAAATTCAAGCATTCGCAGTATCAAATGTAATACCGACAGCGACAGTGTTCTTTCGCAAATTGTTGAAGAGTCGAAAGTCGGTGATCTTACTGTTACAGCGGCGAAAAAAAATGAGATTATCCCGAAGCTGGGCAGTCTTATTGAAAACGACAAGTCGGTTCAGGAAAAATTAAATGTTCAAAAAACAGAAACAGAAAATACGCTGACGGAGCTTGCAAGTCTTTTGGATAAAGCGGAAACATTTCAAAAGAATAAAAAGGCATTGGAGGACAGCAACTCCGAGTTGGAAGTATTTAAGAAGGATTTGTCCGCTTTGAGCGAGGCAGCCGAAACATCAAAATCGGAAAAGGAAAAGGCGGAAAAGCAATTTGAGGAGCGTAAGCCCGTACTTGAAAATCTGCTCATAAGTATAAAGGAAATAGAAGAGGAAAATAAAAAGCTTGACGGCACAAATAATGAAATATCCAATTGTACAGCTAAGATAAAGGAAATAGGCGAATTATCACTAAAGTACGAGGGCAATTTAAAAGCGTGCAAAGAGGAACTGGAAAAGCTTCAGGACGCAGATGTTAAAAGGGTACAGATCAAAAATGAAAAGCGTAATGCGGACGACCTGCTCAGCAGTGTTGAAAATTTAAAAGGAAAATATACAGTTTGCAAAAATGTTTGCTCAAAGCTTGCGGCTGCACAGAAGGACTACATTGATAAGCAGAAAAAGGCGGAAGCAGCAGGAAAAGAATATGACTGTAAGCACATGGCATATTTGAACGAGCAGGCGGGAATTCTTGCAGAGGAACTGAAAGAGGGAGAACCCTGTCCCGTGTGCGGGTCGACAGATCACCCGAAGCCTGCGCAAAAATCTGAAAAAGCTCCTGATAAAGCGGAGCTTGATAATTACAAGAAATTATACGAAAAAGCAAACAGGGAATGCGAGGAAGCAAGCAAGAACACGGGTGAGATCAAAGGAAATAAGGAAAACCAAGAGGCAGAGCTGATCAAGAGCGCAGCCGAGCTGTTTTCAGCAGAAATATCCGTTGATGAGATACCCGAAAGGCTTGCCGAAAAGGAAATAGAATGCAAGAATTATTCCGAAAAGTTAGCAAATATGCTTGCTGAGGCTGAAGAAAATGTCAATAGAAAAAATGAACTTGATAAAAAGATCGGAGAAATTACTGCAGAGAGCGAAAATGCGAAAAATATTGCCGGTGAACTGAAAAATCAGCTTTCGGGGCTTAATGAAAGGCGTGACGGGCAAATCAAAAACATAAATAAGCTTACCGAAAAGCAGGGCGGTGATGTCCGCAGTGCAGAGGAAATCAGTTCCGAGATTGAAAAGCTTACAAACAGCAAGGCTCAGGCAAGGACAGCTTATGAAAAGGCAAATAATAAGGTTAATGACTGCAAGGGAGAAATTGATGTACTTCGGGGTAAAATAGAGGAAATACAAAAAAATCTCCGGGAGAACCCTGTTCCTGCCGATTTTGACTATGAAAAGGGCAAGTGTGACGAGGAGGAGCTTAAAGCGCAAAAGAATAATATTGACGATGGGCTTAAAAATATTTTCCTCCGACTTCGAATCAATGAGGACGCTCTGAATGTTATTAATAAAAAGCTGGCGGAATATGAAAAGATCGAGCGGCAATGGGAGATAGCTGCGCCTCTCAGCAAAACCGCCAACGGAAGCATACGGGACATGGAAAAAGTGGATTTTGAGACCTTTGTTCAGATGTCCTATTTTGACAAAATAATAAAAGAAGCAAATAAAAGGCTTTTAATTATGTCCGGGGATCAATATGAGCTTTTCCGAACCGATCCCGAGGGAAGGCAGGGCAAAAAAGGCCTTGACCTTGCTGTGACAGACCATTGGAGCGGCAGCGAGCGCAGCGTTAAGACCCTTTCCGGCGGCGAGTCCTTTATTGCTTCACTGTCGCTTGCACTGGGACTTGCAGATGTGGTGCAGTCCTCGGCGGGAGGCATACAGCTTGACACTATGTTTGTGGACGAGGGCTTCGGCTCTCTTGACGAGGAAGCGTTAAAACTTGCGCTGAAAGCGCTGACAGGTATTGCAGACAAAGGAAACAGGCTTATAGGGATAATCTCTCATGTCAGTGCGCTGAAAGAAAAGATCGACAGGCAGATAATCGTCAGAAAGCAAAGCTTCGGCGGCAGTACGGCAGAAGTACGCACCGAGTAAATTAAAACCATAATAAAGCAGCGAGGCGGAAAAATCCCATTTCCGCCTCTTGACATTTTGTGAAAACTGTGGTATAATTACAAATATATGTAAAATATCCGGAAAACCCATTGATCGGGAATGTTGTTCGGTTAATGGAGCGGTTTTTCAAAGATAGCATTGGAACTGATAAATCTGAAGCATAGAGGGAATAACCCCTAAGCTTCAGCGTACCTTTGGTGTGAAAATCTAATTAACGGAGTGAAAAAAATGATATGGTCAAAAGCGGAAACAATGTCCAGAGAGGAGATCGAGGGCATTCAGCTGGATAAGCTGAAAAAGAATGTAAGCTATGTTTACGAAAAGGTGGAGCCTTACAGAAAGAAAATGGACGAGGCGGGGATAAAGCCGGAGGATATAAAAACCTTGAAGGATCTGCCCCGTCTGCCCTTTACCACAAAGCAGGATTTCAGGGATAATTATCCTTTCGGGCTTTTTGCGGTGGATAAAAGCAAGCTTGCAAGGATCCACGCATCCTCGGGAACTACCGGAAAGCCTACGGTTGTGGGGTATACCAAAAAGGATCTGGAGATATGGGCGGAGTGCGTTTCCAGGCTTGCTGTGGCGGGAGGTGCAACAAATGAGGATATTTGCCAGATATGCTTCGGCTACGGTATGTTCACGGGGGCGCTGGGTCTGCACAGCGGGCTGGAAAATATCGGCGCCTGCGTTATCCCGTCATCTACGGGTAACACAGAAAAGCAGATAATGTACATGAAAGACTACGGCTCAACTCTTCTGGTGGCAACTCCCTCTTATGCGCTGCGCATAGGCGAGGTCGCCTGCCAGATGGGGCTTAATCCCAAAACCGACTTGCAGCTGCGGACTGCCCTTGTGGGAAGCGAGCTGCTGACGGAGGCTATGCGTGAGGAAATGCGCAAGCTGTTCGGGGACAAGCTGTTCGTTACCCAGAATTACGGCATGAGCGAGCTTTGCGGCCCGGGCGTTTCGGGAGAATGCAGAGAGCTTTGCGGAATGCATATCAATGAGGATCACTTTATCTGCGAGATAATAGACCCCAAAACAGGCGAAGTATTGCCTGCGGGAGAAAAAGGCGAGCTTGTTGTCACCTGTCTTTCAAAGGAGGCGCTGCCTCTTATCCGCTACCGCACAAGGGATATTTCCAGGCTGTTCTACGAGCCGTGCAAATGCGGCAGAACCACTGCACGAATGGAAAATCTCAGCGGGCGTACAGATGATATGCTCAAAATAAGAGGCGTAAACGTATTCCCCAGTCAGATAGAGGAAGTGCTTCTTAAAACCGAGGAAATAGGGCCTCACTATGAGATAATTGTTGACAGGAAAAATCACTCGGATATCCTTACTATACGTGTGGAGCTTGCACCGGCAGCAATGACTGATAATTTTGCGGATCTGGAGAGGATAACCGCCAAGCTGAAAGCCTCTCTCAGAACGGTGCTGGGGCTTGACGCAATTATTCAGCTTGAATCCCCCAACACCCTTAAACGCTTTGAGGGCAAGGCAAAGCGTGTAACAGACAACCGCAAGGGAAAGGATTGATTTTATGAAACAGCTCACGGTTTTTATCGAGAACAGACCCGGCCGCTTAGGGGAAGTAACGGAGGTTCTGACGGAAAATAACATTAACATAGTTTGTCTGAGTCTTGCGGACACCTCAGATTACGGTATGCTGCGGATGATAGTTTCCCAGCCTGCCGCTGCCTGCGATGTGCTTTCATCCTCGGGCTTTCCCGCAATGCTTACGGATGTTATCGCTGTAAGGCTGCCTCACCATTTCGGTCAGCTGAAAAAGCTCTGCGGCAAGCTTTCGTCGGAGGGTGTGGATATAAGCTATATGTACGCACTTACCTCGGGAGAGGAGGCTGCCATAGTGCTCAAAACCTCCGATAATGAAAAGGCGGAAAGCGTTCTGACCGATGAATATACCCTTATGGGCGCTGCGGAGGTTTACAATTTATAATTTCTTAAAGACATTTTCCTAAAGCAAATTCCATGTGAAGGTTGCTTTAGGAAAGCTTTGCGGAAATAAACTTTATCGGTTTAAAGACCCATAAGATTAAATTAGTAATAAAGGAGTTTTTCACCAATGGTTCTTTGGATAACGTTAATAGCCTATCTTGCGATAATGATAGGGATAGGAGTTTACTGTCGGAAAAACAACTCAAATGTCAGCGATTTTGTTCTCGGAGGGCGCAGCATAGGCCCTTGGTTCACGGCATTTGCCTATGGCACGTCATATTTTTCGGCGGTTGTATTTATAGGCTATGCAGGGCAGTTCGGTTGGGCATACGGCGCTTCCGCCACATGGATAGGCATCGGCAACGCTGTTATCGGTTCGCTGCTTGCATGGGTCGTATTGGGCAAGCGCACAAGGATCATGACAAAATATCTGGGTGCTTCCACCATGCCCGAATATTTTGAAAAGCGGTACAACTCAAAGGCGCTTAAAATTTCGGCGGCAGTGATTATTTTCATTTTCCTCATTCCCTATACCGCCTCGGTCTATAACGGACTTTCCAGACTTTTCGAGTCCTCCTTCCACATTCCCTATTCCGTTTGCATTGTCGCTATGGCGGCGTTTACGGCAGTCTACGTTATTCTCGGGGGATACCGTGCTACGGCGCTTAACGACTTTGTACAGGGGATAATCATGCTTATCGGCATTGCGGCAGTGGTAATATGCGCCGTAAATTATAAGGGAGGACTTTCTTCGGCAATGGCGGCCCTGGGGCAGATTCCCGACAGCAGCGGAAATACGGGAGTGTACAACTCTGTTGCGGGACCGGACCCCGTTAACCTTATCGGCGTTGTTATCCTAACCTCTCTGGGCACATGGGGACTTCCCCAGATGGTAACGAAATTTTACGCCATAAAGGACGACGCTGCCATTACAAGAGGCAGTATAATCTCCACACTTTTCGCCTTTGTTGTAGCAGGCGGTTCGTACTTCCTGGGAGGCTTCGGCAGGCTTTATGCCACTATCAGCGGCGAGGAGGGCAAGACTGCTATCAGCGTTAATGCGGGCAAGCCCGAGTATGACGCTATAATACCCGCTATGATGAATGAAGCCCTGCCCACGCTGCTGCTGGGCGTGCTGATAGTGCTGGTGCTGTCGGCTTCCATGTCCACTCTTTCCTCACTGGTGCTGACCTCAAGTTCGACCATGACCATTGACCTTATAAAGCCCGCCAAAAAGGATTTTGACGAGAAAAAGCAGGTGCTTTATATCCGCATATTTATAGTTGCATTTCTTGCCCTTTCGGTAATTCTTGCAATGAACAAAAACGCCTATATTACTACCCTTATGTCCATTTCATGGGGTGCGCTGGCAGGGTCGTTCTTAGCGCCCTTTCTGTGGGGGCTTTTCTCCAGGAATATTTCCAAAACTGCCGTGGGCTTCTGCTTTATCTGGGGCGTTGGCATAACGGTAGTGCACACTGCCCTGTTCAGTATGGGCTGGTTCCCCGATATTGCGGCGAATGTGGCTGCTATGGGGTGGAAGCTGAACATTATGTCTCCTCTTAACTGCGGCGCATTTACCATGCTTTCCTCTCTTATCCTATGCCCTCTGGTCAGTGCGGTCACCTTGAAAAAGGACGGCAGCGATAGGTCAAACGGCGAGGCTGCTTTTAAGTGCTATACGGTAAAGGAATAATATTTTGGTAATTTATACAAGTTACAGTTGGTATTTTTGTTGATATTGACTGTAACTTTTTTGCCCTTTTATGTGTTTATTATATATACACAATAAACCGAAAGGGATGTTTATCTATGAAAAGGGCTACGGGTGCTATGGCAGCATTTTTGATTCTTCTTACTTTGTGCGGCTGCGGAAATGAAACGGAAACGAAAGAATACCGCACAGCTTTGCAAACAACGGCATATTCAGTGTATACGGAATACGAACCCACCGATACACTGACGGACGGCGTCCCTGTGATTTTGAAAACTATTGATATACCGGCACGTTTTTTCGTTGACCTTACCTTTTCGGGAAAAATCGACAGTGACGGAAAATATAACGGAACGCTGTCACTGATCGTTTATAATTTCGAGGATACGGGCAGAGAGAACCCTGCGGACACATTTATTATTTACGAAAATGAAACCTTTGAACCGGATAAATATAATGACGAACCTGCTTTTATGTGGATAAGGGGGACGGATTTTTTTACATTTTCTTCTGTTGCCCCGGATTTCGGCAGCGCTGTCAGGCTGTTTGACATCAGCATTTTAGGGAAAATTTCGCCCTATACCTTTGAGGGAGGATATGAAATATTCGGGGAAAATATGGAATTTATGCAGGGTACGTATTACGACGAGTATCTGTTTTACGACCGTGGCAGCCGCACCTATACCGAATACAGCGCAGACTGCGAAAGCAAAACTGTCAAATGCAAGGGGATGCTGAATTACCGTTACGACATTGACGCATCATATCTTGTAATGCGAAGCGACTGCCTTGATAAAGTCTTTTACGGGGATATGACAGCTTGTATGTTCGGTGATTACCTTACCGAGACAGACAGAGACAGTTTATCCGTATACTACCGTGTCTCACCCGATTTTGCAAAGACAAGAGAGGAACTGGAGGATATATTTGCGGCTGCGTTTACCGAGGAATATATGAACGAACATTATTCCGTGGATCATATTTTTGAGTCCGCAGATGAAAAACTGCCTCCTGTTTTCAGCGAGGACGAGGAGGGGCTTGTTTATGCGGAGTATTACCTTGGCATTCCCGTCCGCTACGATTATGATACGGTAAGGCTTATTACCGATAATACAGAACCCGATACTATGGCGGCTGTGGTTTTCGGAACATCGGCGGATGTCAGAGATATGACTGTTTATTATTTTGACAAGACGCAGGAGGGATATCCGCTTAAAGGACGGGTCGTAACACTTGCAGGGGCATATTTCAGGGAGTGACCGATAATGCAGCCTTATTAAAGCAGACTTCTGCCGCAGCTGGGCAGGAAGTCTGCTTTTTGTATTTAAAATACGGAAGAAAATTTTCCAAACATATTGCATTGACAGTAAAAATGTGATATAATTAAATTATGTATGGGATTTAAGGGGAAATTTCCCGACAACATTTCGGGAAAAATAATATGGCGAAAAGGTGATAGCTTGAGAATTCTGGGAATAGACCCCGGCTACGCAATAGTTGGCTACGGCGTGCTGGATTATGACGGCTACGCCTTTAAAACAGTGGGCTGCGGGGCGGTGACCACAAGCGCAGGGACGGATTTTACCCTGCGGCTGCTGGATATTTACAATGACATTTCCACTGTTATCGAAACCTATAGCCCCGAATATATGAGCATTGAGAAGCTTTTTTTCAACACCAATCAGAAAACGGGCATTGATGTTGCACAGGCAAGGGGAGTTATAGTGCTGGCGGCGGTTCAGAGAGGGCTGCCCGTGTTCGAGTACACGCCCTTGCAGGTGAAACAGTCGGTGGTGGGCTACGGCTTGGCGGAGAAAAAGCAGGTCATGGAAATGACAAAGAATATTCTGGGCTTGACAAAAGTCCCGAAACCCGACGATACCGCAGACGCCTTGGCGCTTGCGATATGTCACGGGCACAGTCACAGAGTTAATTAATAATTAATGATTAATAATTAATAATGAAGTGGACGGGCGGTTTTTACTTTGTTGCAAAATTATTAAGGAATTGGATATGAGACTTTGGATTTTATTTATATAATTTCCGCTCATTACAGGGGGAATTTTTCCGTAAAAACATTTTTATTATGACAATAAAATCAACTCAACATTATTAATTCATTTTTCATAAAGCCGGAGTAAAAAAACGGTTTTATTTAAAGCAATAAAATAAACGCAGCATTATTAATTATTAATTTTTTTGAGGTGAGTTTTTATATGATCTACAGTTTAAGAGGCACGCTGACGGTAAAAGAAGCGGGGCTTGCGGTGATAGAATGCGCAGGGGTGGGCTATGCCTGCCGCACCACTTACAATACCCTTGCAGCGCTTGGCAATGAGGGCGGCGAGGAGACCCTTTATACATATATGCAGGTCACCCAGGACGGGGTCTCGCTGTTCGGGTTTTACTCCAAAGCGGAGCTGCGGAGCTTTCAGATGCTTTTGGGTGTGACGGGAGTGGGCGCAAAGGCGGCGCTGTCGATCTTATCGGATATGGATCCAAATTCCTTTGCGCTGGCGGTGGCTACAAGCAATTTCAAGCAGCTGACCAAAGCCAGAGGCGTAGGGCAGAAAATGGCGCAGCGGATAGTGCTGGAGCTTAAAGATAAAATTTCCAAAGAAAAGCCCCTGACTGCGGGCTTTACCCCCTCCTCGGGAGGCGGTATGGCGGGGCTGCGGGGCGGGGCTGCTTCCGACGCTGTAGAGGCTTTGTTGGTGCTGGGCTATTCCGACGGAGAGGCGGAGGCGGCTGTGGCGCAGCTTGACCCCAATCTTTCGGCGGAGGAGCTTATCAGAGGGGCGCTTAAAAGCCTTGCCAAATTCAAGTGATATTTTATACCGTTTTACTTTCGGCACATAAAAAATTTTACAATATTGTTCTGCAAAATCAGTACTTTTATTCTTGCTTCCTGCTTCTTGCCTCTTGCTTCCGAATTAATATAAGAGCAGCTGATTTTGTGGTGAAAGGGGCATTCATATGCTTGTTTATCCCAATTATAAAAAATCCGTTATAAACGTTATTGCCTCCGTAAGGAAGTTTTATCGGATAAGTACAAATGTTCCCACTCTGCCCGAGATAGATAATGTTCTGAGGCGTATGTACAAGAATGTGGTGCTGATAATTTTAGGAGGCGCAGGGGAAAATATGTTCAAGGACTGTCTTTCTCCCACGGACGCTTTGATGGAGAATATGACGGGATATGTTACCTCCGTGTGTCCCTGCTGCCCTGCGGCGGCGGATGTCAGCTGTCTTACGGGGCTTTCTCCTGCGCAGCACGGCAGACTGGGGCAGACTATGTTTTTTAAGGAGCTTTGCCGCACGGTGGAGCTTTCATCCAACCTTGACCCCTATTCAAATCAGCCTGTGGCATTTGCCAATATAGCGGATTTTGTAATGCCCTACGAAAATATATTCGGGGAGATCGCAGATTCCATTATCGGCGGCGTTCAGCCCTTTTCCATTGCCCCCAAGGGGATAAAGATAGCGGAAAACAAAAGCTATCACAAGGTTGCAGAAACTCCCGAAAGAATGTTTGATCTGATCGATAAAATAGCGGACACCGATCAGAACACGTTTACCTTTGTTTCCTGGGACGCTCCCGCAAAAGCGGCGGCGAAATACGGCTGCAAAAGCGAGCAGGTGCGGCAGATAATAAAGGATATTGCGGACACTGTGGGCGGACTTTCAAGAACTCTTACCGACACGGTCTTTATCCTGACATCAAGCTACGGTATGACGGATATTTCCGAGGAATATATGCTCAATCTGCGCCCTGCGATATGCGACTGCCTTGTAATGCCGCCCTCATTCGGGGGACGGTCGGCGAATTTCTTTGTGAAATACGACAGGCGCAGCGATTTCGAGAGGCTGTTTGCCGAGAATTTTTCCGAGGACTTTATGCTTATGTCCCGCTCGGAAATACTCCGCAGGGAGCTTTTCGGCACGGGCAGACTTACAGGCAAGGTCTACGACTTTCTGGGGGATTACTGCGCCTTTGCCATAAGCGACAAGTCGCTGAAGTTCAGGGCGCTGAATGAAAAGCACCGCCCTGCGGACAAGGCGGGCTTCGGCGGCTTTACCTCCGATGAAATGTGTATGCCGTTGGCGGTCATTGCCACAAAGCAGACGGCCAAATGGAAGCGTCCCTTTGTGGAAAATATAACGCCATCAAGCAACGACGAGGAATAAACAAAGAAAAAATAACCCTTTTTAGGCGGTGAATGATTTGCTTGAACAAAGCGATATTGAATTTGAGGAACGGATAGTTTCCCGTGAGCCGATAGAGTCGGACGGGGATGATTTTGACTATTCCCTGCGCCCGAAAGCCCTTAATGAATATATAGGGCAGGACAAGGTGAAGGAGAATCTGGGGATATACATCAAGGCTGCCCTTAACAGGAATGAGAGCCTTGACCATGTGCTGCTTTACGGCCCTCCGGGCTTGGGCAAGACAACTCTTGCTTCCATTATTGCCCATGAAATGGGGGTAAATATCCGTACTACCGCAGGCCCTGCCATTGAAAAGCCCGGTGATCTGGTGGCGCTTATAACCAACCTTAACGAGGGGGACGTGCTTTTCATAGATGAGATACACAGGCTTTCCCGTGCCATTGAGGAAGTGCTGTACCCTGCCATGGAGGATTTCAAGCTGGATATTATAATCGGCAAGGGTCCCTCTGCACGCTCCTTTTCCATGAATCTGAACAGATTCACTTTAGTGGGCGCTACCACCCGTGCAGGGCAGCTCACTGCGCCCTTGCGGGACAGATTCGGCATTGTTCAGCGTTTGGAGCTTTATACACCCGAGCAGCTTTGCGATATAATCCTCCGCTCGGCGGTCATTCTGGGTATTGCCTGCGATAAAAGCGGGGCTATGGAAATTGCGGGGCGCTCCAGAGGTACTCCGAGAATTGCCAACCGTCTGCTGCGCCGTGCAAGGGACTTTGCGGAGGTAATGGGCGGCGGTAAGATTACCAGGGAGATAGCTTCTATTGCTCTTGACAGAATGGAGATAGACAAGCTGGGACTGGACAGCCTTGACAAGAGACTGCTTGAAATGCTCATAAAGGGCTACAACGGCGGCCCTGCGGGTCTTGAGACCTTGGCTGCCGCCATAGGCGAGGAAGCGGTTACATTGGAGGACGTTTGCGAACCTTTTCTTATGCAGCTGGGCTTTCTTGCAAGAACACCCCGAGGCAGGTGCGTTACTGCTTTAGCATACAAACATCTGGGATATGAGCCGCCGAGTGCGGAGGGACAGACGAGTTTATTCTAATAGAGGCAAGAGGTTAGAAGCAAGAGGCAAGAAGATTGAAACGTTACTGCTGTTAGAGGCAAGAGGTCAGAGGCAAGAAGCAAGAAGATTGAAACGTTACTGCTGTTAGAGGCAAGAGGTCAGAGGCAAGAGGCAAGATGATTGAACCGTTACTGTTGTTGGAATGCTTTTATGGAGTGAGCTGCTAAATTTGTTGCGTTAATGCGTACACTTTTGCTTAGTGCATATTAAACAAAAATGTAAAACGGTTTTGTGCAAATGGTAGAATCGAAGAAATTGCATAAAATTTTTGCACAAAGCTATTGACATTTTTTGGATTTTGTGATATAATTTTATAAAGTGAGTTATTGGGAAATGTTCAACCGGAGGCAAGAGGTCAGAAGCAAGATGATTGAAACGTTACTGTTGTTGGGAAATGTTTCAACGATGACTTTAATATGAGTGTACCGATTCGGAGGAAGAGTGCGGCAGGGGAGATCTCATTTCTTGCTTCTTGCCTCTGACTTCTGAAAGCCCATATATAAAACAGTAAGAAAAATAAACTCTAAAGGGGGTTTGGCTTGTTTGAGCAAGAAAAAAATATTCGGCTCGGGAGGACTTGAGGGTATTGCTGTAACAGAGCTTACCCCGGGACTTGCACTGAATACGGGAAAAGCCATTGCGACCCTGCTTTGCAGAAAATCGGGCAGGGGAGTGAGAGTGCTTATGGGCAAGGACACGAGAATTACATCGGATATTATTGAAGCGGCTCTTTGTGCGGGACTTATGGCGGCGGGGGCGGACGTGGTCAGTCTGGGGGTTGCTCCTGCACCTGCGGTGGCATATCTTACGAGGCATTGCGGCGCAGACGGCGGCATTATGATATCAAGTCCACGGGGAGATGTGGAGAAAAACGCTGTGCGGATGTTTTCAGGGAACGGGGGGCGAATCCCCAAGGACACCATGGAGCAGATAGAGGCGCTTGTTTACGGCGAGAGGGAAAAGCTGAACATGGCGCTCAAAAGCGGTGCTTCGGTGGGGCGGCGCACGGAAGAAACGGGACTTATAGGCTACTATATCCGCCACATAAGGGAATCGGGGGAGAAAAATCTTGCGGGGCTTAAAATTGCGGTGGACTGCGCCAACGGTGCGGTCTGCTCCACGGCGCAACGGCTTTTTACAGGGCTGGAGGCTAAGGTGTATCTGCTGAACTGCCAGCCTGACGGGTTAAATGTGAACAGGGACTGCGGCGTTTCCCATTCGGTGGGGCTTATTGAATTTATGAAGGAAAACGGCTGCGACTGCGGACTTGCCTTTGACGCTGACGGGGGGCGGTGCGTTGCTGTGGACGAGGAGGGGAATATCTGCGACGGCGACAAGCTTACGGCAATTTTTGCGGGGGATATGCAGGCAAGGGGTATGCTCAAAGACAATACGGTGGTTGTGCCTGCTTCCGCAAATGTGGGATTCACATTTTTTGCGCAGGGCAAGGGAATAAAAACAGTCACCTCGAGATCTGACAGCAGATATATGACCGAGAGGCTGTATGACGGAAAATATTCCCTTGGGGGTGAGCAATCGGGGAGGATATATTTCCCGAATATTTCCCGAATGGCGGACGGACAGCTTACGGCGATACAGCTGCTGTCGGTAATGAAGCGGACGGGCAAGCCTTTATCGGAGCTTGCGGCGGTCATGGAGCGTTATCCGCAGGTAATGGTGAACGTTAAGATAGACAAGCGCTGGAAAGAGGTATGGAAAAATAACGGCGAGATAGAAAAGGTCATTAACGAATGCGAAAAGCAGCTCAAAGGCGGCGGGCGCATTATCGTAAGGGAGAGCAGCAAAGAGCCTGTTATCCGTGTAATGGTGGAGGGGAAGCGGTTTGACGAGGCGAATACTATGGCTATGAGGATAGCTAAGATGGTAAAGCAAAGTACGATGTAAAGAAGCAAGAGAAAAAGAGGCAAGAGGCAAGAAAATGTCGAATGTGTTTCGGAAACAGATTATAATTATAAAATACATATCGACGGAAAAAACGGGAGGTTCATTATGAAAGAAAAAAGATTTTTGGCGGCGGCTGCGGCGATTGTTATGATGCTTAGCTTGGCGGGGTGCGGAGGAAAGGCCGAGGAAGAAACGGCCGATACCGTGCAGTCGACAGAGCAGACAACAACTGCCGGGGAGAGTGTAAGTGCGGAGGAACCGAGATACAAAATGGAATATGACGAGAACGGTGAGCCTTACTTATATGATAATAAAACAGATGAAATTATACCGTCTTTTCCCGAGGGCTGGTCGGGTGAGCGGATAAGCAAAATGGTGACTATTGACGGTTATCAGCTTACGCTGCCCTGCAAGGTAAGCGATATTCTTGATTTAAGCGAGGATTTCAGACTTGATGAATCTATGGCATATGATTATGGAGACGGTACATCAAGTTATCGGATATTGTATAAGGATGTAATAGCAGCAGACGGAGTTTTTGATAATGAATCAAATATGATAGAGACAATAAATCTTGGCGGAAATGAGTATACCAAATTTGAGGGAACTGCTTCAACCATGCCCGAGGAAGTATTTTCATTGTTTAATGACTTTCCAAAATTTGATGAGGATTATATAATAGTTAAATATTTTCAAGGAAACGTGATATATGGTTTCCATTGTAGCCGTTACAACACATATAGTAAAGTATTTTTAGCATGGAACAATATTCAAGATGTTGAGGTCGGGACAGCTATTTAAAATATGTGCCCGCAGCAAGAGCGGCTGTTGGCGGATAATTAATTATGGTTGGCATATCTAAAAAATACGGAGAGGTGAGAACTATTGAGAGCAGCGGATAGATGGGAAGATTACAGGCTTATTGACTGTACTTGTTCGGAAAAACTGGAGAGGTGGGGGGATATTTCCCTTGTGCGCCCCGACCCGCAGGTCATCTGGAAAACCGAGAAAAAATCCCCCTTGTGGGAGCGGGCGGACGGACATTACTACCGCTCGGACAAGGGAGGCGGCGAATGGAAATTTTCCCGCAAGCTGCCGGGCAGCTGGAAGATAGGATATAAGCTGTCGGGCGGGGAACAGCTTTGCTTTAATATCCGTCCCACGGGCTTTAAGCACACGGGGCTTTTTCCCGAACAGGCGGTGAACTGGGAGCTGATGTGGGAGGTTATCCGCAAAAGGCGGCAGCAGGGGAAAGAGGTAAATATTCTAAATCTTTTTGCATATACGGGCGGGGCGACACTTGCCTGTGCTGCGGCGGGGGCGAGCGTTTGCCATGTGGACGCCTCGAAAGGTATGGTTCAGTGGGCAAGGGAAAATGCCGAAGCTTCGGGACTTGCTGACAGACCTATCCGCTGGATAGTGGACGACTGCGAAAAATTCGTTGCCCGTGAGATAAGGCGGGGCAGGCGGTATGACGGAATTATTATGGACCCGCCCTCCTACGGCAGGGGTCCCGGGCAGGAGGTCTGGAAGTTAGAGGACTGCATTTACGATCTGGTGGAGCTTTGCACGGGCGCTCTTTCGGACGAGCCGCTGTTTTTCCTGCTGAACTCCTATACCACGGGGCTTTCTCCCTCGGTCATGGGTTATATTATCGGGGAAACGGTGGGGAGAAAATTTCACGGCGAGATATCGGCGGACGAGATCGGTTTGCCTGTGGAAAGCGGCGGAATGGTGCTGCCCTGCGGGTCAACGGCTATGCTGATAAGCGGTTAATTTACAAAAGGTGATAGGGTGATGTCAATGGAAAATATAATATCCGCCGAAAAGCTTACATTTTACTATTCCGACCCGTCGGAGGAGGAAAATCCCTCGGAGCCGGAGGAGGCGCAGGCAAGCGGCAGAGTGAATGTATTTGACGGGCTTGATCTGAAAATCGAAAAAGGCAGCTTTACGGTCATTTTAGGGCATAACGGCTGCGGCAAATCCACGCTGGCAAAGCATATGAATGCCATTCTGCTGCCCTGCGGAGGAAAAATGTATGCGGCAGGGATCGACACGGCAGATGAGGAGCGGCTTTTTGAGATACGCAGCCATGTGGGCATGGTTTTTCAGAATCCCGATAATCAGATAGTTGCAAGTGTTGTGGAAGAGGATGTGGCGTTTGCTCTTGAAAATATGGGGGTGGAGCAGGAGGAAATGCGGTGCAGGGTAGATGATGCGCTGAAGGCTGTGGGTATGTATGAATACCGTGAGCATGCGCCTTCGCAGCTTTCGGGAGGACAGAAGCAGAGGGTTGCCATTGCGGGAGTCATTGCCATGCGCCCCGAGTGCATTGTTCTTGATGAGCCTACGGCAATGCTTGACCCTGCGGGGCGGCGGGAGGTCATGAAAACCGTTAAGCGGCTGAACCGTGAAAACGGTGTGACCATTGTTCTCATAACTCACTACATGGACGAGGCTACTCAGGCAGGACGGGTCATTGTTATGGATAAAGGGAAGATACTGCTGGACAACACTCCCGAGGAGGTTTTTTCGCAGGTGGACACTCTGCGGAATGCGGGTCTTGATGTGCCTCAGGCAACGCAGCTTATGTATCTTATGAAAAAGAGGGGTTTTAAAAATGCCGACCCTAAGATAATCGACTGCGAAAAATGTGCGGATTTTTTGTATGAGCTTCTTTTGTCACGCTAAAAATGACTTTATTGAAGAAAGGATATATTTTAAAAATGACATATATTTTCGCTCATGGTATGGGGCAGACAGGGGAGGACTGGCGGGAAACGCTTTCATGTATGGGTATAGCGAATGGTGTTGAATGTCCGGATCTTCGGAAAATTACAGAAGGAGAAATTTGCTATAAAAATCTTCGGCGTGGATTTTTCGGGTACTGTAACGGTTTTACCGAAAAAATAAACCTTTGCGGGCTTTCTTTGGGTGGAATGCTGGCGATTGATTATGCGGTGAATTTTCCCGAAAAGGTTCATTCTCTTGTGCTTATAGGCACTCAGTACAAGCCCCCGAAAAATCTGCTTAAATTTCAGAATTTCCTGTTTAAGCTAATGCCCGGGAAAGCTTTTGAGGGGGCGGGATTTAACAAGAGAGAATTTATGGCATTGTCGGAATCAATGGCGGTGCTGGATTTTACGGGGGAGCTTCCGAAAATTTCCTGCAAAACACTTGTAATGATAGGCGAAAAAGACAGTCCCAACAAAAAAGCGGCTGCGGGACTTGCCGAAAAAATTCCCGGGGCAGAGGACGGCGCTGTCAGAATAATTGCGGGTGCGGGGCATGAGGTCAATAAGGATAAGCCGCAGCAGCTGGCGGAGGCGTTAAAGGAATTTTATAATATCTGACTGTAAAAAATGCAGGGAAGCACCGCAGGGCGATGATTATCGGACTTCATCTGAATGAAAGGACGTATAATAAATGAAAAAGACTATAACATTAATTATTTTTATAATTCTTATTTTGATATTGTTTTCGTTTGCGATAGTAAAGCCGCAAAACGGACGTAAATATACAATACATGTAATTGATACAATAGTTCTCCAAGCCGATCCTCCTGCAAAGAAACTGATTAAATATATGAATAAAAAGTATGACAAGAATTTTGTTCAGGTCAATGTTGAACCATTATGGGAAACACCGCAAATGAGACATCACGAGTATGGCTCCGGAGCATGGGACTACTTTTGTAACGGTATAACTGTAACAACAGATGACAGCAACGGAGAATATTATCACGTTAGGGATGATTACGGTACATATCTTGATAATTACGGCTGCTATCTGGTAAACGGTGATGCTGAGGCAGAATTAAACAAGAAAGTATCTGCTGTGGTCAAAGATTCAAAGGTCTCATGCTTTCCAAGAGATATGCAATACAAAGAATTGCCGGCATATATGACGGTGCAGGAGTATCTTGAAAATGCAATGCTTCGTATATGTATAGTGATATGCGGAGAGGGAGGTGACGCCAGAAATGATTATGATAAGATTTGTAAAGCACTGAATATGACAAGCGGCGGGCGTGGGGGTAGACTAACTATGCTCTATCTTGATAAAGACGAGTATGAAAATGTTGATATGAGTGAATTTCAATCATTTGAATCAATTATAGATACAAAAAATTATAATATGAGACTAAAATTTGATGTGCATACATCAGAACCATTGTTTGTAACTCCGGAGTAAATGACAATTTATATAATTACGCATAAACATATACCCGATAATTTTATTTTGATTTTAAAAATATTACGGATTTTGTATCCAAAATAAAATGTGAGGGCGTTGCGATTTGGCTCATACTATGTGTGTAAGAGCGAATATTATTAAAAATATTTGCTTGATCATTTTTGACAGTGCGAATATAAAAGATAACGGAGGAAGCTATGGCGGTAATTAAAACGGAAAATCTGACCTACACATACAGTGAGGGCACGCCCTTTGAAAAAACGGCGGTAAATGGCGTAAACCTTGAAATAGAGCAGGGGGAGCTTGTGGGGATAATCGGGCATACGGGCTCGGGAAAATCCACTCTTATCCAGCATTTGAACGGGCTTATAAAGCCTACCTCGGGAAAGGTTCTGGTCGAGGGTAAGGATATTTGGGAAAAGGGCGTGAATCTTCGGGATATACGCTTTAAGGTGGGACTGGTCTTTCAATATCCCGAATATCAAATATTTGAGGAAACCGTTTTCAAGGACATTTCTTTCGGGCCTCGTAATATGGGGCTTTCGGAGAGTGAGATAAAGGACAGAGTTCTGGAGACGGCGGCGCTGGTGGGGCTTGGGGGCGAGCTGCTGAATAAATCCCCTTTTGAGCTTTCGGGAGGGCAGAAGCGGCGTGTTGCGGTGGCGGGGGTAATGGCAATGCGTCCGAAGGTGCTTATACTGGACGAACCGACGGCGGGGCTTGACCCTATGGGGCGGGAGATGATACTGGCGCAGATCAAGGAATATCGGGAGCGCACGGGGGCAACGGTGCTGCTGGTGTCCCACTCTATGGAGGATATGGCGAGGTTTGCGGAGAAAATTCTTGTAATGAACAAGGGGGAGGTTTTCTGCTTCGACACGCCGCCCGAGGTGTTCAAGCGGGCGGAGGAAATTTCGGGGATAGGGCTTGATGTGCCCAGTATAACAAGGATATTTTCACTGCTCAAAGCAAAGGGCATTGACATTCGCACGGACGTTTACACGGTGGATTTTGCGCTTAAAACCATTGAGGAATATATCCGGGACAAAAAAGGAGGCAATATGAATGCTTAAGGATATTACTATAGGACAGTATTTCCCGGGAGATTCGCCTGTGCACAAAATGGACGCACGGTTCAAGATAGTGATAACGGCGGTTTTTATTATAATGCTTTTTGCGGCAGACGGTTTGCTGCCTCTTATTTGTGCGCTGGTGTTTTTCATACTGGCGTTTGCTGCTTCAAAGCTTTCTCCGAAGCTGCTGCTGCGGAGTATGAAGCCGATCGTTCCTGTAATTATATTTACGTCTGTTCTTAATATTTTTTTTATAGACGGTGTGACGGTGGTTGAATTTTTGGGGATACACATAACCGATAACGGGCTGACAACCTCCGGGTATATGATAATTCGCCTTATTGCTCTTATATGCGGGTCGTCGCTGCTGACATACACCACGTCGCCCATTGTGCTGACGGACGCTATTGAACAGATGTTAAAGCCGCTGGAAAAGGTGAAATTTCCCGTTCATGAGCTTGCTATGATGATGACCATTGCGCTGCGGTTCATTCCAACGCTCATTGAGGAGACCGACAAGATAATGTCCGCCCAGAAAGCCAGGGGAGCCGATCTGGACAGCGGAACGCTTTTGCAGAGAGCAAAGGCGCTTATTCCCATTCTGATACCCTTGTTTGTTTCCTCATTCAGACGTGCTGAAGAACTGGCAGTGGCTATGGAATGCCGCTGCTATCACGGAGGCGAGGGCAGAACAAAGCTGAAAACCCTTGTGTCGGGGGGCAGGGATTATCTGTATCTCGGTATTTCACTGCTGTTTTTGTGCGCTGTGCTTATTCTGAATCTGGGAAAGATAGTATTGTGAAATTATTCAGGGAGTTTATACAAATGAACGGTTTGATAGATTTTTCCAAGATAACCGCCTGCGGTGAATGCTGCGAGGGGTGCGAAAAAAAGGCAAAGGGAATTTGTCCGGGCTGCATTGAGGCGGACGGATATGTGCCGGAATGGGCAGAGTCGGGACGGTGCAGGGTGCACGCCTGTACAAGAGAGCATAGAGCCCTGTTCTGCGGCGTTTGCGGGGAATTTCCCTGCGATAAAATCACGGGCATTATCCATTGGAATAAGGATATTGTCGGGAAAATGATGAGCTTGCCGAAAAGTACAGAGAATGGGAAAATAAATGTTAGAAAAAATTAACATTATAATAATAAAACTGTGTAAATTTACAAAAATTTCTGAACATTTTCTACAAAATTTTATTTGACAAATAATAAATATTGTGCTATAATTTATATAGACGGGTTTTTAACCTAATAAAATTGCCGATCATCGGGATAACGGCCGGCAGTTTTCAAAATTTTACTTAAAGAACGGTGGTTGTGAATCAATGGATTTTGCGGAATTTCGGAGAATGTTGTTGGAAAGCTTGAAGGACAACAGCGTTAAAAGTGAAATTATCAAGCTTATGGGAGATGACAGCACTGCTGCTCAGATCGAGGAGTATGAAAAGAAGATCAAAGAATTGCAGGAGGCGCTCGAAAAATCCGGGGCAGACGCCGAAAGCAAGTACAATCAGCTTAAAGCCGAATTTGACGAGCTTAACGCCAGATCCGAGGCTGCAAAGCATACTCTTGAGGATAAGGAGAAGAAGATCACAGAGCTTACGGAGACTATTACCCGTTTGAACAGTGCAGGTGATGACAGTGAAAAGCTCTCCGCCGACCGCATAGCCCGCCTTACAAGGGAGCTTGAGGAGGTTAAGACTGCAAGCGCAGATAAAGACGCTAAGCTTGCCGAGCTTGAGAGCATAAAGACTGCGGGCATCGAAAAGGACGGAAAGATATCCGAGCTTACAGCTTCCGAGACAGCTTTGAAGGGTCAGGTACAGTCCCTTACGGAGGCTGTGGAGAATATGAAAAATCAGCTCAGCTCTACCGATTCCGAAAAAGATTCGGAGATAAGCAGGCTTACTCATCAGCTTACAGAGGTAACAGCGGAGTTGGAAAAGGAAAAGGCGCAGCTTACACAGAAGTCCGAGGCTGTGGCTTCTGCGGAAACAGAGCTGGCGCAGCTTAAAGCAAACGTTGACGACCTTACCGCAAAGCTTGGCACCGAGCGTTCGCAGAATGCCCAGAAGACAGACGCTCTTACTGCTAAGAATACTGAGATCGAAAAGCTTAAGGCGGAGAACGCCGAAACAGCCGCAAAACTCAGCGAGGCAGAGCAGAAGCTCTCGTCCGCTTCCACAGAGGCAGTTGCAAAGAATGCCGAGCTTACAAAGAACATTTCCGAGCTTGAGAGCAAGGTAAGCGGTTTTGAAGCCGAGGCAAACAAGGCTCGCAGCGATATTGCGGAAAAGGACAAGACTATAGAAGAGCTTCGGCTGACCATTGCGGAAAATGACGCAGAGACCGCTGCAAAGATTGCGGAAATTTCCGCCGAGCTTTCCGCTGCCAAGAGGCATTCAGAGTCTGCCATTGCGGATATGGATACATACAAGAGACGTGCCGAGGCTGCCGAGGCGCAGATCAATGAGGCAAACGCAAACCTTAATGCACTTCATGAAGAAATTGCCAAGAAGGACAGCACTATTTCCACTCTTAACACCCAGCTTCAGGGCATGATCGTTCTGAGGCAGAAGATAAACGAATATGCTGAGACCGCCAATGCATACGCCGAGGAGGTAGAGAATGCACGCAGCATTCTTGCCGAGCGTGACGCTGTTATCAACAGTCTGCGCACTCAGGTGGATCCTCTTACAAAGCAGGTTTCCGATCTTTCAGCACAGGTTCAGGAGTATGCCAATGATATTGCAACCAAGGATAATCAGATCGCAGAGATAAGCAACTACACCGAGGCTCTCAAAGCCCAGTCAGAGGAATTTAAAGAGCAGGCTTCGGTGCTTACGGCCGAGATCAACAGCAAGAATACCCAGCTTGAGAAAATGGCTTCGGATATGGAGGCGTATAACACTACCTTCGGCGATCTGACGGATATGTTCAAGAAATATCAGGGACTTACTCCCGGTACAAAGGCAGGACTTACAGAGGTATTCAACGAGGATCTGAATGTCCGCAGCTTCCTTTCAAGCGGCGCTCAGTGGGGTCATATTCAGGCACTGTGGGAATTTACACAGCAAAAGATCAACAATGAAGATTTCTCTGATGTTAACACTCTTAATGAAATATTCAAGTATTTCCTGGATTTCCACAACAGCAGCTACCCTGCACCAATCTATGCTTTGCTTGACACCAGACCCGGCGATACCTTTGATGAAGAGCAGCATACAAAGGTCATGAGCAGAGAAGAGCGCAAGAATGCTTTCTTTGCAAAGAAACCTGCCGGCGGCGGAGAGGGGCCTGTAAAAGAGGTCGTGCTCTTTGGTTACAAGAATCTGCGCAACGGCAGGGTATTGAAGCAGTCTATGGTCAGGACATAACGGGAATTATGGCGCTGTATCCCGGATACTGTACCAGACAGAGGCGATATGTATTTCGCACGCCCGGTAATTAAAATAGCCGGAGAGGCTGTTGCATTGCGTATGTTATGCAGCAGCCTCTTTCAGGTCTCCCGTACTGATCTGCTGTCGAATACTGATAAATGGAGGCAAAATGAAACTCCGTTTCTCCAGATGGTGAAACGGAGTTTTTTATACAGTGCTTGGCTGCAGCAATACGCTGCCGGCTTATGTAAGCCCGCCCGAGCCAAGACCAAAGCTTATGGAGAGAGCGTTGTTAACTTCGTTCATTGAGGGCGTGTCAAGCTCGCCCATGCGCTCCTTCAGGCGCTTTTTGTCTATGGTGCGAATCTGCTCCAGAAGCACTACACTGTCCTTTGACAGCCCGCATTTATCTGCGTTAAGCTCAATATGTGTGGGCAGCTTTGTTTTTTCCCGCTGGCTGGTAATGGCAGCGGCTATAACAGTAGGACTGTGACGGTTTCCCACATCATTCTGAACTATCAGCACAGGGCGTATTCCGCCTTGTTCCGAGCCGACAACAGGACTAAGATCTGCATAATATATTTCTCCTCTTTTAACAGACATTGTTTTTCATCCTTTCAAGGTCTTTGGATTTTGTTTGTCTGTTTATATTTTGACCGATATTTTGGAAAATAAACGGTTTCGGATAAAATTTTTACAATCATTTTATAAAAGGCGCTGCCGATAATGTCTTTGACATTGTTTCCAAAGCAAGCGGCCCTCTGATTATACAAACCGCTATAGCAAAATAGCCATAGCCGCCCCCAAAAAATTGAATATATGATTTTTGGGGAGGCGATACTGATTACTCAGCAGAATATTTTGCAGCAGCGGTTTGTATATTATATTCCTACAGCGGCAGACTTGTGAATGTCCTGTAACCAAGATAGCCTATGCAGATTATCCAGACAAAGCTTGTCAGGAAATAGCGCCATGTCCTCTTTTTGCAGTATTCACTGGGAGTGAACAGCCTTTTTCCCGAGGAATAGAAGCGGACTGTTATAATAATGGACGCAATGACGCAGCCTATCCGCACAGCCATATTCAGCATAACTGCCACAATAACAGGAACGCTGTTAAGCATACTTTGAGCAATATCCAAAATACTGTCTCCCTTTGCAGAGCTGAATTCGATCATTGCTATAAGCAGTGAGGAAACTGTATTGTTTATGATATGCAAAACCATGGATGGGATAAGAGAGCCTGTCTTTACCGCTGTATACGCCCATACCGTTCCTATTATCATAGCTGGAATAAACTGGATATAATTTGCATGGGCAAGCCCGAACATTATTGAAGAAGCAATTATTCCGAATGCGTTGCCGTATTTGCGCAGCGCCTCCAGAAGCACTCCACGGAAAATCAGTTCCTCAAATACAGGCCCTATAATGCAGGCGTAAAGCTCGATCAAAACGTTTATCCATAGGGGAGTGACCTCGGGGGATAGGGTGATGGATGTAACATTATCAGCCACGTCGCTTGATTTGCCGCTTAAATACATAATAATGGATAAAATGATCTGGCTTATAAGGGCTGCCGCTGTGGACAGTGAAAAAGTCATAACAAAGCAGACTCCGAAATCCTTGCCGTTAAAGCCTTTCAGAGTGATTTTTTTTGAGATCGGGCACTTTGTTACCAAAAGCCCCACGCCAAAGGCGGCGATATCTCCCGCCAGCGGCATACCGTAGCCGTAAATTGCCCGCATAACAGGGTCGGCTTTTATTACCGCTTTGCCCGCTTTTATTGCAGCTTTATCAAAGCTGCCGCCGATTATCCCTGCGCTGATGTGGAGGATAAGATAGTTAAGTCCGTGAAAAACAAGTATAAACGCCAGTATTATAAGTCCCGCCTTGGCATAATGCCGCCGCAGGTTTCGTCGTTCTTCGGGAGTGGGGTATATGCTGTTGATGGTTTGGGTCATATGCGGACCGCCTTTCAATTATTCTAAATTTTCTAAAGTTAGCCTGAGAATTTTTTTATCCCGAAATTTCCTTTATTACCACGGGACGGCAGGGGACAGCCTTCTCCGAAAAGCCGAAAACCTTTGTAAATTCCTCTCCAATGCCGCTAAGGTCACTTACCGATGAGGACATAACGGTTCCCAGAACCTCTCCCTTGCTTACATGATCGCCCACCGTCCGTTCAAACACTATCCCGGCAGTCGGGTCAACAGTGCTTTCCTTGTTTTTTCTGCCTGCACCCAGGCTAAGGGCGATAAGTCCTGTCTTTTCGCAGGATATACGGTCAATGCAGCCGCTTTCGGGTGATATTACTTTTAAAGTGTATTTTGCCTTTCCCAAAAGGCTGTAATCGGTAAGTGCACGGCTGTTGCCTCCCTGCAGCTCGGTCATTTTTTCAAATGCGCAGAAGGCATCTCCCGATGAAATGGCTTTTTCTGCTTTGATACGGCATTCAGCGGCCGTTCCCGCTCCTGCAAGGTTCATCATATGCGCCGATATTGACATACAGACCTCATACAGATCTGCAGGACATCTGCCTTTCAGCGCCTCGGCTGCCTCAATTACTTCCAGTCCGTTGCCCACATTCCGTCCCAAGGGCTTGTTCATATCGGTTATAAGAGCGGAGCATTTCCGTCCGAGTGATCTTGCAGCGCTTAACATTGACAGGGAAAGCGCCTCAGCCTCCTCAGCTGTTTTCATAAATGCTCCGTCTCCCGATTTCACATCCAGTACAATGCAGTTTGCGCCTGTGGCAAGCTTTTTGCTCATAACGCTGGAGCTTATCAGGGGAATGCAGTCCACTGTGGCGGTTGCGTTTCGCAGGTCATAAATTTTCTTGTCCGCAGGCACAAGAGAGCCTGTCTGGCTTGCCACCGCAAAGCCTGCCTTATTCACTATATCAATAAATTCATCATGGGAAAGGGCAGTGCGAAAGCCCGGGATGGATTCCAGCTTATCTATAGTTCCTCCCGTATGCCCAAGCCCTTTTCCCGACATTTTCGGAACTTTTACTCCACAGGCGGCGCAGATAGGGGCTGCAATAAGCGTTACCTTATCCCCGACCCCTCCTGTGCTGTGCTTGTCGGCGCATATGCCCAGTTCTTCGGAAAGATCATATACGTCTCCCGAATTCATCATAGCAAGGGTCAAAGCTGCGGTTTCCTTTGCCGTCATAGAGGAAAAACACACCGCCATTAAAAAGGCTGACATCTGATAATCGGGCACATCTCCCGATACATAGGACATTACCAGCCACTGTATCTCATCTTCGGAAAGCTCTACGCCCCGCTTTTTTTTCGTAATAAGGTCATAGGCTGTCATTTTCAGCACCTCGCTTTTGGATGTTTGAATTTACCATAATATAATTATATCACATTATTTCCGATTTGTCATTACATTTCACTTTATTTTCATAAAAAAATCTGCTCCCTTGCAGATAAAGCAGGGGAGCAGTGTATACTTTATTATAAATATCACGAAATGGTAGTTCCCGGGAAATACAGCGCAAGTATCTGATCGTATGTATATCCCTGTTTTGCAAGAATATTTGCGCCGTTCTGGCTCATGCCTACACCATGGCCGTAGCCGTATGTAACAAATGTGAACACGCCGTCGCTGTAGCTTACATCAAATGCCCAGCTTTTTATACCGAAGCCCAGAATGTTTTCACGAACCTTTCTGCCGCTGACATTCGTCTGTTCGTCAACTGAAACATTGGCAACATAGCTGCCGTCGATCCTTTCCGTAACTACCAGCCAGTTTTCAGGAGAATTTGAAAGAGTAATTCCGAAATAGTTTTCCAGCGCCTGACGTATGTAGCTTTCGGAATAGGTGGCCTTAACTCCGTAATTGGGGTCATCGGTTATATCAAAGGAAGTGGGAATGCTCTGAAGATAAGGCACATCCTTGCCGCCCCATACATTAACTGCTCTTGCGGTCGATCCTGCTGTTGACGCAGTATACACCGTCTGTGCCACAGCGCCGTTATAGTAGCAGCATTTGCCCCACACCGCCGACACTGCCGAGGACATTTCCTCGGGAATATCATGCTTTACCAGAACCGTCGGCACAAGTCCGTTCACATTGTGGTACTTCACATAGGAGTAAGCCGCCACAGCCTGCGCCTTGAGCGCCTCCTGGCTGAACGAGGGGGACATTTCCGTGGAAAGTATCATGCAAATAAGCTTATAAGCGTCCACCTGCTGTTTTTTGCCGTCAAATTTTGCTGTGAATATTTCAGCCCCCGTCACAGGGTCGTATGTAATAAGGGATTTGCTGGCGGTCTCGGTGTTGGCGGGCAGCTCGGCAGCAGTGGTAAAGGAAGTTTCGAAATATGTACCCTCCGAATAAACAACTCCCGTTGTCTGCGCAGGGTCGCTCCACACGCTGAAATCTGGACGTGGTGTTGTTACAGTTGTTTCGGGAAATGTAATTGTGGGAGCAGGCTCATCAGATTCGCTCGGGATAAGCTCATTATCAAGGTCCTCCCTGTTGGATGGGAAATTGGTCAGAGCATTCATATAATCCTCCGAGGAATTCTGCAAACGGTTTTCGGAGAGAACCACATCCCCTGCAATATCCTCGGGAATGCTGTTGTAATCTACTTCCACAGGCTCTGCTGTGTATGCTGCGGGTGCAGCGTCAACGCTGGCTGCGGTATTTTCCGCATTTACAGCCTCTGCAGGAACATATGTAACGGTGACCTCTCTGTGAGGGTCTGTCTGCTCGGTCGTAAGGGGAGTAATAACTATCCCGTTACCGTTATCCTCACCCTCGGGCTGCGCTTCATAGCCGGGTTCATTGTCCAGTTTGCTGCTTACATCTGCCACATCCTCCCTGGCGGGAGTGTCTGCCCGTTCGGTTTTATAGCCGATTTTTCCGGCAAGCTTGGCTGAGGCTGTATTTACGCCCAGCGTTCCCATGCCGATATCCTCCGACATAAGGGGAAGCCGGTCCGTTTCCTCGGGCTTTTCGGTGGCTGTGTTATAGTAATATTCCTTGGATATTTCCGAATCGTCCACATCATCCACCATGCAGAAAGCGAATGTGTAGAATACTCCGATAGCCGACAAAGCCGCTATGCTGTTGAGTACAGGTCTGATCTTCATAATGTTTGATCCTTTCTCGTTTTCTTTTCTCTTTTTTTGTTCTTTTTATTCAGGGGAACAGGACTTTTATATCCTTGCAGAAATTCCCCTGTCATTCCTCAATATAAGACCCGCCGTTATATTTATAGTAGATAGCAGGCCATTTGGGATTGGAATTTTTTTCAAATACGCTCAGATCAAAGGATTCTGTGGTCTCATTTTCTCTGAGCTTTCTTGCCACAAGAATATGACGGGATTCATCAAATTCCGTTGAGCAGGTGGAGAGGGTAAGATATTTATCTTCCCGTGTGCATTCGACACCCGTGATTATCTGGCTTCTTTTTGTTATCTCGTCAATAAAATAATCATAGGAGTAGGTTTCAGAAAAATCGATATAATTCTGATAATCGAAAACATTTCCGTTATCATGCTCGGGCAGGGTGTTTGTTACAAAGGAGGATACTATAACATATATCTCCTCGGTGTAATTGGTGTTAAAGTAAACAAAGGGATTATCCTGCCAGTAAGCGGGATTCCAGCGGTAGTAGTCCAGATTTCCGAACATACTCCCGTCCTTGTTGTTGTGGGCGTAAAGGATAATATTATCCGAGCGCTCGTAAGGGTCAAGGTTATTGCGGTAATCCGCAAAGCAAGTTCCAACCTGACGCTTTTTGCCATAGAAATTGTGGTCAAGGTAATAGAGATTATCTGTTCCCTTTACCACTACCTCGCTCACGCAGCCGGGTATCTTTACACTGCCCACTGTGTCCGGATTTTCCGCCAGCAGCTCAATGGCAGCGGGAGTAAGGGTCAAAGGAACTCTCACAGGCTCTGTTACAGCGGGTATATCTAAAACAGGGTCTGCATTCGGCGTGTCGGTCTCCTTATCGTCACGAGGGATCACCACAATATTTGGAGTACCGCTTTGATCTATGATTTGGGCAACCTTGTCGTGGTTGAGTTTTGCCTCAATATACTGGAAAAGTTGATTTCCCAGGATCACAAGACAGACAGCCAGTACCACAGCAGCTCCAAGGGTAATAAGCTTGTTTTCACGTTCCTTTTTTGTGTCATTTTTGGAAGGTATAAAGCTTTCCGCAAAGGACTTTTTTGGACGTGCATGGGTATCTGCATAGCGGCTGCCCCGCACTTCATCGCTTTTTGACATAGAAATTCAAACCTCGTTATTCAAATTAACCCCGAATTTATATGCTACAGTAAAATGTAAACTGCTTACTGTATGTAAAACGATTATGTAACATTTTCTTACGATTGTTCCTGTGAAGCGTCCGGACTGTCGGATGAACCGGCATCCGTATCGGCCGCAGCTGTCTCGCTTTCTCCCGATACTGATGTATCCGAAGTTTGGCTGTCGGTGGTCGAAGTATCGGCAGCCGAATCTTTGGCGGCCGAGGTTTCGGCCATTGCTGCTGTCGTTTCCGAGGCTGCCGTCAAAGCGGTCTCCTGCGCCGCCGAGGTGACAGCGGCAGTTACAGCCGCCTCTGTTTCCTCGGATACAGGAATATCATCAATCACAGCTTCTTCATTTATAATCTGAATATCTGTGTTGCTGTCGGAAATTACCTCCATAGTGCCGTAGCTGTTTTCATACTGCTGATAAACCGATGAAAGTATGCTGTCGGCATTTCCGGGTACGCCGTCTACTGCCGAAACCAGCGCAGGGCTGTTTCTTATTACAGGCACGGAATTGGAGGCTAAAACAGCGTCCCAGTCTATCTGTTTTGCGTATGGGTTAAGGGTTGCGGCTTTGAAGTTGAAGCTCCCATAGGATTCGTTTGCCCTGAGCTTCCTTGCCATGACTACGAAACGCGAGTCATTGTACTCGCTGCTGCAAGTGGAAAGCACCAGCAGCCTGTCCCCGAAAACCACATCCACAGGGGAAATTATCTGATTTCGTTCCTGAACCTCGCTCATATACCAGTTAAAGGTGGACTCATTATTCAGAGTCTCGATATAATCGTGATAGTGGAAAACCTCTCCCGAGGAGTCCTGGTATTCATGAACATTGGAAATGAAGTAGCCGAAGATAACATAATCGCCCGCTTCAAAATCGGTGTTAAAGTATATCATAGGACTGTGTTTGTAAAAGTCCACATTGTTTTTGTAATATTTAAGCTTGCCGAACATGGTGCCATCGTTCTGATTGTGTCCGTACAGCACCAGGTTAGGTGAAGTGTATTCGGCTGTGTGAGTACACCTGTAATCCATAAATATCGCACCCGCCCTGTTTTTGCGGTCGTCATAGGTGTGTGTCAGATAATATTCATTATCCGAGCCTTGGACAACAGGATAATTTATTTCTAAGGATGGCATTTCGAGAATGCCTTTAACATTTCCCGAAACCTCCACAAAATCATTCATAAGACTTTCCGCATGACTTATTCTCTCTTCTGTTGTAGGGGGGATAGTTACCGTTTCACCATCTTCTTTTACGCTGGTGGCAACAGTGGTAGTTATCATTGATTGAAGACTTTGCTGCTCCTCAATGGCCGCCTCAGAATCGGTAATCGTGCCCACAAGCATTATTCCCGCTCCGATAAAAACGCAGGCAGAAACAAGAAAAATTATCTTCCTGATGACCTCTCCCACACTGTCGCCCGCCCAAGGGAACAGTCCTGCAATAAAGGGACGTTTTTTCTCCGTACTGCCATCGGTGCTTTGTCCGTTATCGGGAATGTCCTCCCCGATATTGCTGTCCGCAGAATAATTATCCTCGGGCATCTCCACTGTCTCTTCATCCCTTTCACTGTCGGGTGCGTCGGAATTTTCGGTCACCTCGGGCATTTCCTCGTTGTCTTCCTTTTCCGGAGTTTCTTCTTCCGAAAGGGAGCTGTCCGCCAGAAAGCGTTCCACAGATTCGGGAACTACAGCGGAAGTGGCATCGATTCCAGCCTCCTCGTCAAATATGACGATCATTCCGTCCTCATCGGTAACAGGAGTGGTGATTATCTCACCTGCCGCCGTTTTTCCCGAAAAATCAAGGGTCGCACCTTCACCCATGGGAAATTCGGCAGTAAGCTGCTCGCTTACATCCTTGTCAATGGTGCTTTCAAAGCCGCCGCCAAAGGCAGCTGCGTCATTGAAAAATCGGGAGAAATCTTTAAGTCCCGGCTTTGGCACATCCTCACGCACAGGAGCGTTCAGATCAAAATCCTCAATAAGGCTTTCAAAATATCCGTTTCCCTTATCGGGAACAGCCTCGCTTTCGGGAGAATTCCCGCTGTCGGGAGCGCCTCCGCTTGCTTTATTTTCATCTGACATATATACAAAATTCCTTTATCGGTAAAATTGTTCAGCCCTTGATCCTCACAGCCAATCCAACTTGGCAAGATCATCCGCCGTTGTAGATGTAATTCCAGTCGGGTTCTTTCACATTGGGGTTAAGCTCAGCCTTTGAAGTGTCCACCTCGGCGCTTTCGCCGTCCCGCACACGTCTGCCCACTACAATGAACCGTGACGGCTCAAACTCGTTGCTGCAAGTGGAAAGGGTCATAAACTTGTCCCCCTTACGGACGTCAACTCCCGTAATAATTTCCGTGCGCTCATTAAGGTTTTCCATATATTCATCAAAGGTCTTTTCGCTGCTGCCGAAGATGACGTAATTCTGATAATCGAAAATCACGCCGTCCCTTGTGTGCTCAGACTCGACCTCACATACAAAAAGGGCTATTATTTTGTATGTATACTCCTCGTAAAGGTTGGAGAAAGTGAACGTGGGATGTTCCTTGTAAAAGTCAAATCTGCTTGTGTTCTGCTTTGTTACCTTGTATTTTTTCAGAGTTCCGAACATTGTCCCGTCCGCCTGATTGTGACCGTACAGGATAATGTTGTCGCACTGGTTGAAATCATAGTCATTTACCACGCCCCGGAAATCCGCAAATATAGCGCCTCCCTGGGAATAGCTGCCGTTAAAGGCAGTGTCCAGATAAAGGTCGTTGTCATCGCACTGTACCACCACATTGTCAATAGAAGTACCGTCAACGGTTATCCAGCCTGCTGTGTGTGGATTCTTGTCAATATATTCCTGCATTTCCTCTCTTACAACCAAAGGCTCGGGAGCAGGGGTCGTTGTAGTAGTCTCTGCAGTCGTTTCGGCAGTGGTCGTTTCCGCACGGGTTATGACCACAGGCTCCGTAAGGCTTTCCGTTGGGGGATCGTTTTTGTTGTCACCGCAGCCGCAGACCATGCTCCCCAGAAGCGCTGCCAGGCCTATAGCAGTAATTTTTTTGTATCTTTTCATAAGATTTTCCTCTTGTTCTTTTTAGTAAATAACGCTCCAGTCGGGCTCTTTTGCATTGGGGTTAAGATAGGCAGCGGAAACATCCACCGCTTCATCCTCGCCCTTTCTTGTTTTTCTTGCAAATATAACAAATCTCGATGGCTCGAATTCATTGCTGCAGGTGGACAGGGTAAGAAATTCATCCCCATACTCCACATCCACCGCCGTTACTATCTGTGAGCGCTCGTTTATATTTGAAATAAATCTGTCATACACCTCTCTGTCGGAAAGGTCTATGTAATTGTGATAATCGAATACATAGCCGTCAGCTGTCTGCTTCGGCTCGACCTCCGTTACAAAATATGCGAATATCTTGTAAACATCGCTGTGATAATTGGAGTTAAATGTTATTGTCGGGTGTTTTTTGTAGTGGTCAAGGTTTTTCTTGTAATCTTTAAGGCTGCCGAACATTGTCCTGTCCCTCTGATTGTGACCGTATAAGGTCAGAACGTCCGACCGTGATTTTGGACCAAGGGTCGCCCTGTAATCAAGAAACACCGTTCCCGCCTTGTTGTAAGAGCCGTCAAAGGCTTTTTTCAGATAATCGTCATTGTTGCCCGACTGTACAACAGGGAAGTCCACCTCTGTGCCGTCAATACGGATATATCCGCAGGTGTCGGGATTTAAGTTGATAAGCTCTGCCGCTCCCGGCAGCATTTCACCATCGGTGACCGCTGTCACAACCGAATTATACAGATTTTTCATTTTTTCGTTCAAGTTCATCGCCATGATTGGCTGCACAAACTCACTCACCAAAATAACACAGCAGCCGATAATCACCAACACCGCAAACTGAGTGAACAGCTTCGAGAAGATTTCCTTTACGCTGTCGCCCTTTTGTATCAGCAGCCAGTGCCCCCGCTTTGCTTTCTTTTTAGCCTTTACGGCCTTTTTATAGGCTTTCATTGCGCCCTTTGACATTTTTGATGCTGCCATAATTTATTATCTCCGTCCCCTTGTTTTTGTCTTTTGGGGAAAGACGCCGCAAGCTCAGAATATTTTACCCCGAAAGCAGCGTCTATATATATTTATAATACACTTTTTTGGAGCATTTGTCAAGGAAATAGCGCAAATTTTGTGATTTTACTCAAAACAGCAGTCTGCTTTTTTACTTTTACAGTACACTTTTCATGCACATAACACAATTTTAACTTTTTTCGTGATATTTTGGGCATTTTTCATGGCTTTTTAACCATAATTCTTTACGTTCTGACAGCTTTATAAATCCAATTCGGAGTAGAACCCGGTATGTTTAACAAAAAATTTACATAAATTTCACCCAAAATTTTCCAAAAATATTTCCCGGGAAATAGCTTTTTTAAACAATATCATTGCGCAAAGCAACACGTTTAATCATGTTTGAAAATTCTCTTTTCCGTTCCCTCCACCGCCTTT
Source organism: uncultured Ruminococcus sp. (assembly GCA_964523835.1). GTDB lineage: Bacteria > Bacillota > Clostridia > Oscillospirales > Ruminococcaceae > Huintestinicola. The sequence continues at coordinate 15,384 of CAZGAZ010000010.1, read as the reverse complement.
TGTATCAACGGCTCAAAATCAAAGGAAGCCTGCGCCGCCCGAACCTGCTCGAGTGACGGATTTGTTTTCGGGTGCTTGGGGGTAAATACCGTGCAGCAGTCCTCATAGGGTTCTATGGAAATATCAAAGGTGTCGATCTTCCTTGCGATCTCCACTATCTCCGACTTGTCCATGCCTATCACAGGGCGGAATACGGGCATTCTGCACACATCATCCGTACACACAACAGCACCCATGGTCTGGCTTGCCACCTGCCCCAGACTTTCGCCTGTTACAAGAGCGGAAATGTTCTTATCCGAACAGATACGCTGAGCGATCTCCAGCATTATCCGCCGCATTAAAATGGTAAACAGTTCTTCGGGGCAATGGTCACGCAGCGCCTCCTGTATTTCCGTAAAGGGCACGCAGTAAAAGGGAATATCGCCGCACCATGGGGTCAGCCGCTCGCACAGCCGCTCCACCTTCATTCTCGCTCTGTCCGAGGTGTAAGGGGGCGAAACATAGTGTATCGCCGAAATATCCACCCCACGTTTGGCAATCATATATCCCGCAACAGGACTGTCAATGCCTCCCGAAAGGAGCAGCATAGCCTTTCCCGACATTCCCACGGGGATCCCTCCCGCCCCCGGGCGGTTTCCCGTGTGAACGTATGCGTTTTTGTCACGTATCTCCACATTCACCGTAACATCGGGTTTTTTAACATCGACTGTCAGCTGAGGGAATTTTTCGATAAGCCGTCCTCCCAGCTCCATGCATATCTGCGGGGACGACAGCGGGAAATTTTTGTCCGACCGCTTTGCAGCGACCTTAAAGGTTTTTGCATCCGACAATTCTTCGCCGCAGTATTCCGACGCAAACTTACAAATTTCCTCAAAATCCTTTTCGCAGACTCCCGCCCTGCATACCGCAGCAGCTCCGAATACCTTTGAAGCCCGTTCCATAGCCTCGTCCATGTCAATGTCATCGATGACAGGACAGCAGTAGATCATAGACTGGGAACGGGAATATTCAAACTTTCCCAAGGAACCGAGCCTGTGCCGCAGATTGCGTATGAACGAATCCTCGAATGTGTGTCTGTTTAAGCCTTTGAGAGCGATCTCGCCCTCTTTCAGCAGTATAATTTCTTTCAATTTAAGTTTCATTCCTTTCCGGGTATGGATCATGTTGACGACAGCAGCTTTTTCAGATTAGTATATTCCGGACGGAGAGCTTTGTAAATTTTAAGCCCGTCATTCATTCCGAAGGTCTTTGTCATTCCCGTGTAAAACTGCTGTTTGTCCTTTGAATCCGCCACCAGATCGCAAATTACATTGGTATTGACCTTTCCAATTCCTGCGTCCTTGATTATGGCGGCAAGCTCGTTCCTGCCCTGTTTTGCCTTTGATGAGTCGGCTTTCTTTTTGCTGTTTGCAGAGGATTTATTGACATTTTCCTTTGGCGCAACAGTCTGTGCGGAAGCGTTCGCAGGAGCTTCCGAAGCTTCCTCAATAACCTTGCTTTCCGCCTTTGGTTCGGGGCTTTTTTCCTCCTGCACATTTTGAAGCTTGACCGCTTGAATTTTTTCCGTGACCTCAGCCTCATTTATAGACGTTATTCCCGTTTCCTGCACAGGGCTTTCGGCAGCGTCCGCCGCATTTGCCGAAGCAGGGGAGAGCGGCTCATTTTTAGAAGAAGCAGCTGCATTGTCCGCAGGCTTCTCTGTTTGTTTAAAATTAAATACTTCCTCCGTCTTTTGCTGAACCGAAGGGGCAAAAACTGCCGTATTCACGGGTTCAAGCTTTTGCGCCGCCATAGATTCGGGCTGTAAACATCTTTTAATACTCGGGGCGAATCTCAGCATAAAATTAGTGCAGTGCATTGTTCTTTCCCAAAAGTGCTGTATAAATGTGTACCCTGTATCTACGCTGATAATGGTAACATCTCTGTCCTCGCTTGTTCCCGCCAGATATCCCGTAAAGCTTGCCAGCTGAAAATCAAGAGCATTCTTGTTTCCCGAGGAAACATGGAGAGGAACGACCTTTGCCGCCGTGGCTTTAAGCATTGCGTGTGCCTCAAAGCTCATAGAGTTGGAATTATTGCTGTAAAAAATGTACACCGAATCCTTCTCGGACAATTTTTCGACCCCCATAAGCCCAGCAGAATGAACATTTTCAAAATCAACCAAGTAAACAGCCATTTCTGTAAAAACTCCTTATTTTTAATATTCAGACTTTTTTCGCCAAGGACAGATATCCCGCCTGCAAAGCCGTCACCAGACGTTCGATCTCCCCGCAGGAGGACATTCTCGAAAAGGAGACCCGCAAAGATGTATCGGTTATTCTGTCGCTGAGACCCATTGCAGTAAGTACGCCGCTTTTTGCCCCCTTGGAACAGGCAGAGCCGCTGGAAACATATATCTCCCGTTCCTCCAGATAATGCAGCATGATCTCCGAACGTATGCCATTTACGGAGAAATTGAGAATATAAGGCGATTGCTCCTCCGCATTTGAATTTATCGTAATATAGTCCAGTGCCGACAGCTTCCGCCTCAATCTGCCGCTAAGCTCCTCCGCATTGGAATAAGCCACGGAAATAGTGGGCAGCTGCGCTCTTACCGCCGCCCCGAATGCGCTTATTGCAGGCACAGCCTCCGTTCCCGACCGCTGTCCCTTTTCCTGCCCGCCGCCGAGGCTTCGGGGCGCAATGCGTATCCCTTTTGCAATGTACATAGCCCCCACGCCCTTTGGCGCATGAACCTTGTGTCCGCTCACCGTAATAAGGTCGGCATACAGATCTGCGGTTTTCATGGGCAGCTTCAGGAAGCCCTGAACAGCGTCGCAGTGGGTGATGCACTCGGGATACTTTTTCTTTACCTGTGAAAAAATTTTCTTTATGGAATTAACAGCCCCCGTTTCATTATTCACCATCATACAGGAGACTAAAAAAGTGTTGTAATCAACCGCCGCCAGAAATTCGTCCGGGTCTATCTCGCCTGTTTTATCGGGCTTTACCCTCACTGCCTCAAAGCCCTGCTTTTCAAGGTATTTCACCGTTTCTTCCACCGAGGGGTGTTCGATCGCCGAAATAACTATTCTTTTGCGGCGTTTGCCGTAATTTTCCGCAGCCCCTAAGATCAGCGTGTTGTTGGATTCCGTAGCGCCGCTTGTAAAGGTTATTCTCTCGGGCTGGCACACAAGCGCCGCCGCCACAGCCTTTCTCGCCTCTTCCACGGCAATTTCCGCATTTACTCCCATTCGGTGCAGCGATGAGGGGTTGCCGAAATTCTCCGTCATAGCCTTGGCGCAGGCTTCAACCGCTTCTTCGCATGGCTTTGTTGTAGCGGCATTGTCCAGATATGCGGTCATATTTATCAATCCTTTCGGTTGCCTTTGCAGTTCGCTCACCGCAAAAGCAAAATATATTTTTATCATTTTTTTCAATATTAATGATTTTCCCATAGTTATACACTTTAAATTATACATCATTTTACGGCAAATTTCCATAGATTTTTCAAAAAAATTTTTCGCTTTTATATATATTGTAAATATTGCATATTTTTTCTGTTCTTTTTTGTTGGATTTTGCCTGCTTTCGTTAATATGAAATGTGCCGTAACGCATATTGCAAATGCTTGACAAAATATATGTTTTCTGGTATAATTGATTATGGCGGAATATAGTTTAAATGATAAATTTTGGAATATAAAAAGTTATATATACCAAGGAGGAAATATGCTTTATCACGCCTCGCAGACTCCCGGCATTGAGATCATAGAACCGCACATTTCAAATCATAAAAAGCCACTTGTGTATTTTTCCGAAAAACGTGAAAATACCCTTGTGTACCTTAGCAATGCCGTTCAAAAGCATTGCAGGAAAACAGGCTTTGCCTATGAGGGGATATTTACAAAATGGGCATCATACGGCTTTAATAAAGAGGGGATTCTTGTTTTGGACGAATATTACCCCAATGCTTCCCGTGAGACCTATGAGGGCGTGGAGGGGTATGTATATTCTGCGGCGGATGGGACAGGTAAGCCTTTGAGCGGAATTCCCTTTGCATTTGTCAGCTGTGAGCCCGTTAAAGCGGAGGGCTGTGAACATATTCCGGACGCTTACGCTGCGCTTTTACAGGCGGCAGAAGAAGGCAAAATTATTATGAACAGCTATGAAAACAACAGTCCGGGCAAGCTGGAATGGATAAATAAAACTGTCCGTGAAGAGTATGCAGACCCCGGGATAACCCCCGAATACAAATACTTTTTAAAATGTAAATTCGGATTGTAAATACATAAATTATCACCTTGGTACCTTGTCATACAAAAGATCGGGCTGTAATTTAACAGCAGAATTCGGATGAAAGGAGCTTGATCGTAATGTCAGTGGGTCTTTTCAGATATAGCGGATGCTTTCATGAAGGAGACTCAAAATTGATCACAAGTCTGAATGTATCTACCGAGATATTTTATGTTAGGCATTGGAGCAGGGCAGTAAAGGATACAAATAGCAGATTGTTTAAGGACGGAGGAAAATTTAGCGTTGATGACATTGAGGAGGTAATGACGGAATTAGAACTTCAAAAAGAATGGGCGGTAGAAAACCTATCCGGGGGAGATCTGGCATATATGTATGACAGGATAGAAGATTTGGAGGAACAATTACCGGAAGAGTGTCAAAAGTGCGGTACCGAATTTCATATATTCTGAAAAGTGGATATAACGCATTATGATTTTAAACCAATAGCGACAGTAATGTTTGTACCATAGCATACAAAAGAAAAGAGCATTCCCAAAAATAGAAATAATTAAACGGACGTGAGCATATGAAAAAGAAAAAATACAAATACCTGAAAGAAGAAAACACCAAACTCGGCAGAAAGACCACCATACGTGCAAGGATAATGCGGTTATCCTTTATAAGCGTTATAGTGGCAGTGGTTTCCCTTACCGTCTTTAACCTGGTGAATATGCGCAGGGAGGTCGGCGGTAATGCCACAGGACAGATCGAGCTTTTGACTATGGCTTATTCCTCGGCAATTTCAAATGCAGACCTTAACAAAAGCAACGTCTTTATGAAAGAGATTTTCACCGATTTTGCGGAAAATAACCCATACGGCGGCTTTGGCTTTGCTGTTACCAAGCACGGGTCGGTATTTTCCGAAACAGGCTCCGAGGTCATAAAAAACGGCGACAACATTCTGACTCTTGCCGAATCCGACAGCGGATATGCCGAGCTTGCAGCCGTGATAAATTCCTTTACCGATACCGAAAATATGACTCAGCTTGTAATGGAAGGCAGCAACAACCGCAGTCAGAAGCTTATTACCTTAAATGGCGAGAAATATTATATGGGTTGGGCAGTTATAAAAAATTTTGACACCTGTTACACAATGATTTTGCTTCCCTATAAGAATGTTATGGGTGAATTCCGGATCGCTGCCGCCACAGCTACGGCAATAGCCGCAGTGTTGCTTATTGCCTCCATAATCGTTTCCCTGCAAGTGGCGAACCGGATAACAAAGCCTATAACGGACGCCACCAAAAGGCTCCGTGCTCTTTCCAAGGGAGACCTTGGATCGCCCTCTCCGGTTACATACAGAAATGACGAAACGCTTGTTTTGCTTACCAGCCTGTCCGATACCATAAAGTCCCTTACCGAGTATATTTCCGATATAAAGGACGTGCTTTCGGGGGTAGCCGACGGCAATCTTCTTGTCAGATCGAATGCAGACTATTCGGGTGACTTTTATATGATAAAGCAGGCTCTGGAGCAGATACTCCACTCTCTCAACGGCGCATTCGGTCAGGTAAACAGAGCGGCAGGCTCGGTAAAAACCTGTTCCGCAAACGTTTCCGACGGTACTAATGTCCTTTCGCATAATTCCGCTGCCGAAGCAGTTACCATGCAGCAGCTTACCGCCTCTGTTGCCAGCGTAAGCGATAAAATAAATCTTAATGCCGAGGAGGCGGAAAAGGCGAGAAGCCTTACCGACAAGGCCGATACCCTCACATCCGACGGAAAAACAAATATGGATCATATGATCGAGGCAATAACCGAGATCGAGACATCTGCCAATGAAATAGAAAAAATAATCAATGTTATAGACGATATAGCATTCCAAACCAATATCTTAGCCCTTAACGCCGCTGTGGAGGCAGCCAGGGCAGGAGAGGCAGGCAAGGGATTTGCGGTAGTGGCAGACGAGGTTCGGAATCTTGCGGTAAAATCCTCCGAGGCAGCCGCCCGAACCAACATTCTTATAGAAAATTCGGTGAATTCCGTCCGCAGGGGAACAGCCCTTGCAGGTCAGACCGCCCAAAGCCTTGATAAAATGGCGGAAATGGTCAATAGTGTCAAGCTGATAGTTGATAACATCGCCGTTTCCGCCCGTGACCAGGCTAAGACGGTTTACGAAATAAACAAGGGTATGGAAGTGATAAACGACAGCATTCAAGGCAACTCTGCTGCTGCCAACAAAAATGCCGAATATTCCCGTGAGCTTTCCGACCAGTTTGAACGACTGGATAAAATGATAAATAAATTTAAGTTCAACGGTTAAAACATAATAAAAAATAAGCGGCAGGAGATTATTTCCCGCCGCTTATTTTTAACCGATATCCGGTCAGTTTACATCAATAGTGACTCTCTCCACATCAATAGGCGCACCGTTGCTCCTGAAAGCAAGCTCGTTGATATCCTCATCGGTAAATCCCATAATGTCCACCAGATTCCGCCGCAGACTGCTGACATAGAATGTAACGCTGCCCTCAGCGGTCTCATCGGGAATAAACTCTGCTTCGGTCTCTCCGATAGTGACGATCATTATTACGGGATTCGGGCTCATAGCGGATGGTCCCGTGTACTCCGCAACTATCTTCATATCATCTCCCAGAATATCCATGGAAACATCATAATCCGAGAGCGCAAAGCTGCATGAGATCTCCTTGCCCATAACCGATTTATGTACAGGCTCGATAACCACATTCTCCGCCAGCAGGGGAACAGTCACAGCCGTTGTTGTAGTCTCTGTCGTGGTAGTGACCGTGGTGGTTTCGGGCACTGTGGTGCTTTCCTCAGTGGTCGTGGTAGTGGCAGCAGTAGTGGCAGCTGTGGTAATCTCCGACGTTTCCGCAGTTGTTCTGAGGGTCAGTGTGGTCTGTTGAGAAGGCGCATCGCTGCTCCCTCCGGCAACCAACCCGGCAATTATAACTATTGCCGCAACCGCTGCAACAGCTCCTATTACTGCCATAGAGGGCTTTTTCTTTTCTTCACCTTCGACAGGTTTGCTTTCGGCATCTTCTGACTTATCCTCTACAGGCTTAGTTTCACTCTTTTCGGCCTCTTTGGACTTATCTTCAACGGGCTTAGCTTTACTCTTTTCAGCCTCTTTGGACTTTTCCTCTACAGGTTTAGCTTTACTCTTTTCGGTCTCTTTGGACTTATCTTCAACAGGTTTAGATTCGCTTTTTTCGGCCTCTTTAGGCTTATCCTCTACAGGTTTAGCCTCGACTTTTTCGTCCTTTTTGGACTTATCCTCAACAGGCTTAGCCTCGACTTTTTCGTCCTTTTTGGACTTATCCTCAACAGGCTTAGCTTTACTTTTTTCAGCCTCTTTGGACTTTTCCTCTACAGGTTCAGCCTCGACCTTTTCGTCCTTTTTGGGCTTATCCTCAACAGGCTTAGCCTCACTTTTTTCAGCCTCTTTGGTCTTTTCCTCTACAGGCTTAGCTTCACTTTTTTCGGTCTCTTTGGACTTTTCCTCTACAGGTTTTGCTTCACTTTTTTCAGCTTCTTTGGACTTTTCCTCTACAGGGTTAGCCTCAACTTTTTCGTCCTTTTTGGATTTTTCCTCTACAGGTTTAGTATTATCCTTTTCGGCCTCTTGTGATTTTGCCTCAATTGACTCACTCACAGGCGTGCCGCACTCGGGACAAAATTTGCTGCTTTCAAGAAGTTCGGCTCCGCATACAGAACATTTAGACATATCGACAGTACCTCCGGTTATATTCCCGGGAGGCAGCTCCCGAGGCATTTTTAATAAATTTATTTCATTATATCACAAAAACTTGAATTTATCAATATAAATATATTATCCCTTTGTAAAAAATCTTTGCCATGTGGAGTATGTTTTCCCGGGAGCAAGCTCCTCATATCCGGAAAGTTCGGCAGCCATATCAAGATTCGGTGCATTTACCTGCGCCGTCATGGGCTCGGGGCAGAAATAATTCATAAATCCGTTGTGATTCCAGATTATCCAGAACTTATATTTTTCGTCAACCTCGTTAAGTATCTGCTTTCCGCTGTCAAGGTCGGTCATGACCGTTCCATGGAAAGGTTTGCCGTCCACCGTAAGAACCCCGCCCGTGTACATATCGTTGCAAATGTCCCGCAGTACAGGGCAAGTCCCCTTAACATATTTCTTGTCGTAATCCGTAAGCTTCGCCCGTTTGCCCGTGGGAAGCCAGCGGCTTTTATTGAACAGGATCTTTTCCTCCGCAGGCACCTGCAAGCGTATTTTCTCCTGAACGCCTCCCTCTACAAAGGGCGCATTTATCGTGGTGTGAGTTGCAATGGATACGGGCAGCATTTTGTCCGAGTTATTTATAAGCGTGATATCGTGCAAAAGACCCTTTGCGGAAAGCTCGATCTTTATCCGCACCGTAAATTTCAACGGGAAACAATTGAAGAAAAAATCCCCCTCATCATAAACAAACTCGTTTACTACAAAGGCTTTTCCTCCCTTTGCCCCCATATCGATCACCTTGTAAGCCCTCTTCTGAATGAACCCGTGCAGATGATTGCCGAATCTCTCTTCATTCACCGGGAAACGGTACAATGCGTCCGAGGTGCGCACCAGTCCGCTGTCGAAGCGGTTAGGCAGAAACAGCGTGGGCAGACCCCATATTTCGGGAGCATTCATTATCTCACCAATGGAAACGCCGTTATTGTAGCGGAAAATCTCCATATTCCGCTTTTCGTCTCTAAACCGCAAAACATTCGACCCCAGTCCGTGAGCCACTGCCGCATAATATCCTCCTGCAGAAAGCTCAACAACCTCCGCACCCTTGTGAATTGCTTTTCTTGCATAATTTTCCATTGCAAACTCTCCTTTTTATTGATCGTATTTTCTTATTCTTAAAGGGATACCGAGCTTCTCGGCTATCTCTCTGCTTTCCCGAATCTCATTTTCGCCGATAACATCCACTACCGTGAACATCACTTTCGGCACATACTTTTTGCATTCTTCCGCAAATTTCAGCATAGCCCCGAAGCTGTCCTCCCATTTCGGACGTGTTACCGCATTGTACCCCGCTTCATTTCCCGAATTAAGGCTGACTGAAACAATGTCCACCGCTCCACGCAGCAGCGGCGCAGTCGCCCTGCCGTTTATTTTGTCACCCAGCCCATTCGTGTTCAGACGAACAGTCACATCCGGGTAAAGCCGCTTCAGCTCACGGCCTATAAACGCCACATCATCTGCCCGCTCCATAGGCTCGCCGTAACCGCAGAAAACGATCTCCTCACAGTCCCCGACGCCCTTTTCGGCTATCTTCTCCAGCACCTCTTCATTTGTCGGCTCTCTCTCCAGCCATAAGCTTTCACTGCCGTAAGCGCCGTCACCCTGCTGCCTTATGCAGAATGTACACCTGCACGGACAGCGGTTAGTCAGGTTAATGTAAAGGTTATTTCCCACATTGTAAACAAAAGTCAAGCCTTTCAAAGCCTTAGCTCCTCCGTTCGATTTTTAAACGTTATCCGGCGCTTAAAACCGCTGAAACAGGCAGTTCCTTCCGAATAAATTTTTCCAGTGTCCTTAAAAGAAATAGGCTTTTTTATGGTAAAAGTGTGACCCAAGCCGTTTAATCGCCGAAATACTCTTCGATCTCCTTTTCGGTAAGATTTTCTGCGCCGGTCACATCGCCGTTCTTATCACGGACTATTTTAATGTCCGCCTTGCCCTTAGGGTTTGTTTCAACCGTTGCGGCCATAAAGGAAGAATCGCTTCTTTGCCGCTGTATGTCAAGGAAATATCTGACAGGCTCGCCGTTATAGAAATAATGTCCGTCCTTAAACGTCACTCCATATTTTTCATATTCCTTTAAAGTCCCGCTGTCCGATCCAAACTCAAATTCGTTATCCCCAAAGTCCCAATCATTGCTTCCGCAGTCACGATCATCATCATAACCGCAAATTGACTTAAAGCTTACCCTGCCGTCCTTTTCCGCCCTGTCATACCATTTTTTCAGTGCTTTTTCGTCCATTTTGTCCGAAAGTACCGAAAAGAAATCAAGCTTACCGTCTGTGTAGGCTTTTTCCGCATATATATCGGCAAATTTTTCAGCTTCATCCCTGTCCTCAAGCGTGTTAAGACATATTGAAAATATCCCTGTATTGCCGGCTGCATAAGACTTGCCGCCATATCTTTTTGCTACTCCGATACTGTTCATATTATTCAGTGCCACCGAGAAAAATCCCGCTTTATCATCATCGTAAGCTTTTTTCAGATAACCTGCCCGTGTCTGCTTGTCCGCAAAAGGGAAAACAGCACTGAAATACCCGATATTGTCATCTTTGTAAAACTGTCCTGTCAACTGTTCCGGAGTATTATTTCCTACATTCTCCATACCTATTACAATGGGATACTCGGCTTTGTCATTATCTTTCCTGCAGCTAACAAGAGCCTCGGCAAGAGCAGCAGTAACAGCCTTATCCTTAATATCCGCTTTCAAGTCCTCTTCAAACCAAACAGTCATATTTGCTTTGTCCGAAAGGGTAATATCTATGCTGTCATGGGATTTTTTTATCTTGTCGGAGATATTCATGCCAATGTAAAAAATATACGGCTTACTGTAATAGTACTGACAGCTCATGTACTCATATGCTTCATCATCCTTGGCGGCGCTTACCGTCATACTTGCATTGATCGTAAAGATCAATATCAACAGTATTGAAAAAAATTTCTTTAAGCTTGTATGTGCATTCATAAAATTATATTTCCTTTCGTTTTTTCATTGACTTTTGCTGCAAAGCATTATTCAGCATATTCTATTAACTTTTCCGTATCTTCAACGAAATATCAAAAGCCTTCACCGAATGAGTTATTGCTCCCGAGGAAATAATATCCACTCCCGTTTTAGCAACCTCGGCAATGTTGCTTTCGTCAACATTGCCCGAAGCCTCCAGCACAGCTTTGCCCCCCGCTATCTTAACGCATTCGGCCATTTCTTCGGTGGTCATATTATCAAGCATGATAACATCGGCGCCGCAGTTCATAGCCTCCCACAGCTCCGCCTCATTTCTTACCTCAACCTCTATCTTCACCATATGCCCTATCTTTTTCCGCAGCTCTTCAACCGCCCCGGTGATAGACCCGTAAGCGTCAATGTGATTGTCCTTGAGCATAGCCCCGTCCGACAGATTAAAGCGGTGATTCCGTCCGCCCCCTACCCAGACGGCATATTTTTCCATTGCACGCAGTCCCGGCAGTGTCTTTCTTGTATCCGCAACCGTCGCACCCGTGCCCTCGCAAGCCTTTACCAGCCTGTTTGTGGCCGTGGCAACCCCCGACATATGCTGGAGAATATTCAGGGAAGTGCGCTCTCCCTTTAAGACCGAGCGTGTCTTTCCCTTTATCCTTGCAATAATATCCCCCTTATTCACAGCCTCTCCGTCACGGATAAATATCTCGCACTCCACTCCGCTGTCAATAAACGTAAACACCCGCAAAGCGCAGTCTATCCCCGCAAGAATGCCCGCTGCCTTAGCCACAAACTCCGCCTCGCAAACGTCTTTCTCGCTTATCAGCATATCGGTAGCCATATCAATATAATTAATATCCTCCGACAAAGCCCTTTTTATAACCTCGTCAACATAAAATTCGGGTAACATCATTATTCATCATATCCTTTCATTTTATTATTGCCTTTTTAATCCTCGGCTGCCGAAAAATCGGAAATATCGCCGCAAAGGCATACATAATTGTCATCATTTAACAAATAAATATATCGATTACTTAAAAACGATTCATCGAGAATATAGTAGTGATCATACCTTGTGGTTTTTCCACCGAAGGTCAGATCAACACCGTTATTGTTTATATTAATTTCCGTGCTTGTGCTGTCTGATTCCGAAATGTAGTCGCCCTTGCCGTCTTTCAGATAAAGTCTGCCGTCATGCATTCCCTTCGCATCTTCGGAGTATATATAGTAGTATCCGTTAAAATCTGCCTCCGAAAGAGAATTTTCTTCCTCGTACCGTTCCAGAACAAGAGGGATAGAGTCTGTTTCAAGTGTACAGAAGAGTTTATCTTCATACAAGTTTATCATAATCTCTCCATCGTCTGAAAGGGGTTTAAACCTGCCGAGGTCAAAGACTCCTCTTATCCGTTCCATATCATTGCAGCAAAAAGCACAGACATAGTCACTGCCAAAAAGAAATATGTTATCGTCTGTAGGATCATCGGGACTGTTATATAAACGCTTCCATGCTCCCGATATATCTTCCGCCGAAGCGGGAACAGGCTTTTCTCCTTTTTTAAGCTGATACTGTCCGTAATAATTCAAATCGTGCATCATATAACCGCACATAAGCCCTGCAGGGTCATAGGGATCGCCGTTTTCCTCCTGTATGTAATTCATTATGCAGCTGTCCTTTTCTGCTTTTAATTCAAAACGGAATAAGTTATCCTCACCATTACAGTCTTTAAGGGAGAGGGTAAGCTCGCTGTCCTTGTAAATATAAGTACCCGAAATATTATAGTATCCTGTATTTATCGTCATATTATTGTTTCCGTCAAAATTATATACAAATGCACGGCTTTCCGTCCATTATCCTGCAAGGGGATTGTCAGTGCTGTCCGAAATGTCCCGAATTGCTTCACCCGAGCTTTCGGAAACATCTGCGGTATTTTTATTCACTTTCGCTTCATTGTCCGAGCAAGAAGATAATGTTATCAAAATAGCGGTCAATAAAAATATTGCTGTCATTTTCTTCATGTTTTTTCACCCTTTCAGGAGCATTCAGCCGTTTATGCAATAATCGAGCGTCTCCCCAATGCTTTCACGTATAATAAGATCGGCCTTATTGTCAAAATCCGTGGGAGTTTTGTTGATAAGTACCAGCTTGCTGCCGCTGTAATATTGAAGCAGACTGTTTGCAGGGTAAACCGACAGGGAAGTGCCCCCCACAATGAATATATCGCACTGCTCAATGGCAGTGATAGCTCCGTCCACTATCTGCTGATTAAGCCCCTCCTGATACAGCACAACGTCCGGCTTTAAAAGCCCTCCGCACTTGGAGCATTCGGGTATAAAGGGAGAATTTTTCATATACTCCGCATTATGCTCCGCCCCGCAGCGCACGCAGTAGTTTCGGTGAACCGATCCGTGCAGCTCGTAAACCGCCTCGCTGCCCGCCGCCTGGTGAAGCCCGTCAATATTCTGAGTGACAACAGCTTTCAGCTTGCCCTCTTTTTCCAGCTTTGCCAGGGCAAGATGAGCCTTGTTGGGCTTTGCGTCAAGACAAAGCATTTTATCCTTGTAGAATTCGTAAAAATCGCTTATGTTGTTGCAAAAAAACGTGTGACTGAGAATAGTTTCGGGAGGAAATTTGTATTTCATATTGTAAAGTCCGTCAACGCTGCGAAAATCGGGAATCCCGCTTTCGGTGGATACTCCAGCGCCTCCGAAAAAAACAATATTGTCCGAACCCTCTAACCATTCTTTAAGAATGCGTGTGTTTTCCGTAATTGCCATATTATCAGTTCCTTTCGTTTGTTTTGGGGACAATTCCCCGGCGGCCGTAAATTTCGGGAAATATTTTTCTGTACCCGAAATTATTCTCGGATTAAAAAATGTTCTCATTATTTATTATAACATATATTTTTGTGAATTTCTACATTTTTTCAAAAAAAACTTCCAAAAATATGAAATAAATTTTAGTGATAACGCCAGTTTGCCTTGATTTATCGGCTCTTTAAGCTGTTTTATATTTGTAAATTTTGTATAAATCTTTTGTAAACTTTGCCAAGGGGTATTATTCTATACATAAAATGTATATATTGCAAAATATGTTACACAGCAAATTTGTCCGAGCTCTTATTTACACTTATTATAATACTTGATTTATTGTAATTTCTGTAAAGCACGGTCATATTTTCCTCTTCTTATATTTTTCCTTTGCATATTCATACGCCTCACCGATCAGCGGCTTCAACTCTTCAAAAAGCCTGTCTGAGGGGCTAAGAGCGCATATCCATCCCATCCATCCGTAAACAGGGTGGGGCATGATCCTGTCGACTGCCGTAAAATCATAGTTCATATCCACAACGCCTCCTTTGCACGGGCGTCCCGGCACAGTCCCGAACATTATTTCAAAGGTTTCCCTGCGTACTCCCGTATTTACCCGATAAATCCCGTCTCTATCCAGTTTTGAGGCCTTGTCGTTATCTCCATCCTTTTCTTTGATCGTCAGTATGTAAATACCTCTTTTCAGTTTTCCGTCGGGATTATAAAAGATTCCACGCTCACCCCAGCTGCTTACTAAAACAACGCCATCAAAATTTTCGAGGCAGTATTTTATAATATTATCCGATGTCACGAAATATCACACTCCAATTATTGAATATTATTAAGATATATTGACTTAATGTAATTTGGATTAATTGAAATTATGTGAAATTAAATTGCCAAATTTGAAAAATTCAATTGTTCAACAACTGTAATCAAGCCTAATGTTTTTCCTCCCGCTTGACAAACTTCCAAATTATGTGTATAATAAAAACCATAATATAGGAAAGAGTGAAAAAGCATATGAAAGAATCAGCACCGGTAAAAAAGAAGAACCGATATATCACTTTAAAGCTCATTGCCGCAGCCGCAGCGGTTTTCGCCGTGCTTGGAGCAGCAAGCTTTCCCTTTAAAACAGTGCGCTATGAGGTTGTTGTCGAGGGGATAGGGGAGAGCGTCCGCATTGTACAGATATCCGACCTTCACTCCGAACGCTACGGCAAGAATATGCAAAACCTCATAAAGGCTATAGACAGCGCCGCCCCCGATATAATCGTCCTCACGGGGGATATTTACGACGATGTTATTCCAAAGGACAACACCACCGCTCTGCTTTCGGATATCGGCAGCCGTTATCCCTGCTTTTATGTGGCAGGCAACCACGAGTTCCGCACCTCAAAATGGGCGGAATTCAAGGCGGAGGCGGAATCTCTTGGCGTGCGGGTTTTAGAGGGTGAAAACGTCAGCATAAACGGCATAACCGTATGCGGCGCAGCCCGTTCAGTCGACAACAGCATAGGCTGGGCGGACAGTGTGGCAAGATGTGCGGATGATCTGAATTCCAATGCCGAAAAATATCCGAAGATGGCGGGTAACGCGAGGAGCATCCATACAAGTGAA
>CAZGAZ010000009.1:0-60607 GCA_964523835.1 uncultured Ruminococcus sp. | reverse complement strand
GAAAGCACCTTTTCATAGCCTCGTTGGTGCCTTTCGCAGAAAGGCGGTTTATAAATATGAAAAAAGTTGATATTGAAGCTATTATCGGTAATGAGTTCTTTTGGCTTTATTTTATCTCAACGTCTTTTCCAAATGCTTTGGACGAAGAAGAGGATATTAGTCTTGTAGACTTTATGTATGAAAATTATGACCGGCTTTCCGATGAAGAATGCGGAGAATGGATAGATGATTTTGTTCAGTTCTCGGAGGATGTAATGGACGAGAATGACGGATATATTGACGACCCGACTGCGGTTGAATTATTATTAAATAATAATAATTTCATTATAGAATTTCACCCCGGTGCAACTATATATAAATTTAACAATAAAGAAATAGGGGAAACAAGCGGAAACTATAAAATAAGAACTTTATCCTGGGAGGATTTCGATTCATTCGTAAACGGCTGCCCCGACCCCAGAATCCCTTTATTGATACTGCCTGTTCTGGCATTGGAAGAGGCTGTGATACCCAAAGTCAAGGAAATGATCACTGCGGGTTTAAATCTGCTGGAGTTCAAAAAAGAACATATCAACAAAATTGCCGATATGATAATTTGCGGCTTGCTGTGATTTTTCTTATAAGCAGCGGACAGTTCCCTGCAAAACCAAATCAACGGAAGTGAACAGGCAAAAAATGTCAAGAATTTTATATATATTCATTCTCATAACAGCTATATGCTTCTACCCCCTCTACAGGGACAATCTTTCCTACATCACCCTTATTTCGGTAACGGCGCTGCCTGTTCTGATGGCAGTGCAGCTGGCGGTCAGCGCACGGCTGCTTACACGCAGCATTAAAAAAAATTCCTCCGCCATATTCAAGGGCAGCGAGGGAGAGGTGCAGATAACCCTGGCGAATAACTCGGTATTTCCCATGTCGGGCGTAAGAGTAGGCGTGAGGATAACCTATCTGCCCACGGGCGAAACAAGGCGGCAGACGGCGGATATCCCCCTGCCCGCCCGTTCCTCCCAGACTGTGACCGTGGGTATCGCCCCAAAAAACTGCGGCGAGGCAAGGGTGTTCCTTGAATATGTAAAGGTATACGATCTGCTGCACCTTTTTTCGGTAAAGCTTTTCAGAAAAGAGGGGCTGATAGGCAGGGTATGCATTATCCCCAAGGTGGAAGCGAACTATTCTGAGGAAGCCGCCGCCCTTATGCAGGAAAGATTCGCCGCCTCGGAAAGCAGCGACAGCAGCAAGGGAGACAGCGGCGCATTCGGCGATGTCAGCGGATACCGTGATTTTATCCCCGGGGACAGGCTTTCGAGGCTTCACCATAAGCTTTCCGCCCGCTTTGATAAGGATATAGTCCGTATAATGTCCCCCGACAGCAGCGGACATTTCCTGCTTACCGCCGACCTGTCTGCGGAGTTTGGCAGTTTTGTGACCGGCAATGTTGGCAATGTCGGCAATGCCGATAATGACGAAAGTACGGTAAATACCCCCGACAAGCGGGACAAGCGTCTGGAAAAGCTTATAAGCATGGCATATTTTCTGGTGCAGGAGGGGGCTGAGGTGTGCATTGCCGTTCCCGAAAATACCCCCGCCGCAGAAATGATGATCGGAAACACGCCTGCCTTTCGCTGTGCAAACGGTGCAGACTGCTTTGCCGCCGCAAAGATCCTCTGCGGCGCAGATTTCGGCGGGGTTTACGGCCTCACCGATAATGTCACGGACAATAACGCCGAATATGTAACCGTCCGCATAGAGGATAAAGCTGAAAGTCAACGGTAAACCCCTGAGTTTCAGCGTATCTTTGGTGCAGCAACAGATTAGCGGAGAGGAAAAGTTTGAAACATAGAGGGAATAACCCCTAAGTTTCAGCGCACCTTTGGTGTGAAAGTTTAATTAACGGAGTGGAAGTTTGAAAGTTAGCGATAAACCCCTAAGTTTCAGAGTATCTTTGGTGTGAAAGTCTGATTAACGGAGTGGAAAAATGAAGAAATTATTTAACGGGATATTTTTTCCGAAAAGCCGTCCCGAAAACGATAACAGCGGCTTCCCGACCGTTTCCATGGGGGTGCATATAGCCTCGGAAAGGGGGCAGCCCGCCTATACCCTGCTGCGGATAATCATTGCCGCCGCAGGAATTTTCGGGTCATGCTTTTCCTTTTTTTCCGCTATGGAAAACCGGGGGATAGATTGCTTCTCGCAATCATCCGCCATAACATCCGCCGCACTGGGCTGGGCTTTGTTTTCCTTTGTTTATGCCCTGGAGGACAGCCGCCCGGAGTATTCCGTGAAGGCAAAAAACGCCGCAAGCATTTCGGTGATAGGTCTGCTGCTTTTCGGCATTGCAAATGTGCGGAAGATCGCCGCAGGATTTATGGCTGCCGCAAATGTCATACTGGGGGAAATTTACCCGAAATACAGCGAACTTCCTCTATTTGACCCCGATATCGTCATTGCGGATATTATCGAAAAAAACCCGGGGGCAAGCGGGGCGGACTTTATTGATCTTGCGCTGTGCTTTATAATCCTGCTTGTAACCGCAGCCGCCTGTCGGGGGATAGTCAAAAAACCCTCTCTCATTCTTTTTTTCATGGCGACCTTTCCTTTGGCGGAGGTCTGCCTGTATTTCGGACTTGTGCCCGATTATGCGGCGTTTGCGCTGCTTTGCGCCTCCTGGTGCGCCGCCCTTGCGGCGGAGATCACAAATTCGGGGGTTTTTGCGGACAAGGGTGCGGGGGAACTGTTTTCCAAGACCTCGACCCAAAGCGCATTGGCGGCATTTCTGGCTATGCTGCTTTGCTTCGGGGGAGCTGCCTTGTTTGCGGGCGGGCATATCCGCCCGGATTCCGTGGAAAATTTCCGCACAGCCTTTGCAGTCTATATGCGCAGCTTTTCCTGGGAAAAATTTACCGAAGACCTGGCGGACGCATTTCTCCCCTCGGATAACCCTTCTGTTACCCATGACGGCAAACTGGGAAATGTGGACAGCGTGGAATTCGGAGGGGACGCCATGCTTTACGTAAGCCTCCCCGAAAATACTGAGACCCTTTATTTAAAGGGCTTTACAGCTGTGGAATACCAAGGTTCACGGTGGATAAAGGGTGAAGAACTGCCCATTCTTGAAAGCAAGCTTACAAGCCAGGAGTTTTTTGCAGTGCGCATTATGAAAAGCACCCCGCCGTTTGAAGGACTTTCCACTCAAAATGTTACCGTGCGAAATGTGGGTATGTCAAATTCCGTCCGCTACTACCCCTCAAATGCCGCAGGTCTGCTGGAGACCGACGGAAAACGCAGGCGGTACGGCGTGTATTTCCCCGAAGGCAACTGGCGGCAGCAGGTGATGGACTCCGCAGGATATATCACTCTGAACGGCGAGACCAAGCGGGACGAGGCAGTCATGAGGGCGTATGCATATACCAATTGCCTTGACGTGCCCGAGACCTTTACCGCCGCCGAGGAATTTTTCAGGGACTATAAAGGCGTGACCCTTTACGAAGAGCTGAGCTATATACGGGCAAAGCTTGCCGAGGAATGCAGCTACGACCTTACAGCAGGCAAAAAGCCTTTCGGTGTGGACTTTGCCCAGTGGTTTCTAACGGAAAACAAACGGGGAAGCTGTACCCATTTTGCCACTGCCGCCGCCCTTTTGTGCCGCAGCAGAGGCATTCCCGCCAGATATTGCGAGGGCTTTATAGTCAAGGCAGACGATATCGAGCAGACAGTGGAAAAGGGCGAAAACGGGTATATAACCGTCTGCGTGCCCGACAGCCGTGCCCATGCATGGGTGGAGGTATATGTGGACAATGTGGGCTGGATATCCTTTGAAGCAACTCCCGGCTACGGAAATATAGCCATTACCGCCACAGGCAGCGCCGATAACAGCGAAGTCGAGGAAACGTCAGTTATAACCTCCGTTGAGACCGAGCCTCCCATGTTCGGCAGCGAGGATATGACCATAACGACCGCCGTAAACCCCGAAAATGCTTCGGAGGAGATGACAACGGTATCGGTAAGCGATCCTGTGCAGACCGCTGTAAGCGATGTGAGCAACGCCCCCGCAGGCACGGATGAAACCGAACCTTTTGAGCCCGACGTTCAGCTTGAAATATCTCGGGATACCGAAGGGGGCACAGATGTTTCCGCCACGCAGCCCGATATTGCAAGCAGCGACGGTACGGACAGCAATATTGACGGCAGCGCAGCCGACAGTGACGTTTCCGAATCAAACTCCGATAATATTGGCTCCGAAACCCCCACCGCCGAACCCGGCTCCGGGAATATTGACACCTCGGTTGCCGACAATACCCCGGGTTCCAACATCCCGGACGCTCCCGGCAATACCTCGGATAATAGCATAGAGCAAGGCGAGCCTGACCCGAACGGACATCCGGACTTTGAGCAGAGCATTGGCGAGCCCGGCAAACCCATTCCCGGCGGCATATATCCCGAGGAAACGGGCGGCAGCGGTGAACAGAGCGAGCACAGTGCACATGGCAATGTCACAATCTCTCCCGAAAATACCGACGCTCCCGACCAAACCGTCTCGGAAAACAGCGGGCAGCTTCGTAAAACCGCTGCCGCCGTGGGCAAGGTGCTGCTGACCATTCTTATTCCCATAGCAGCCGCAGCCCTTGTAATTTCGGGCTTTATCGGCAGACGTAAGCTGATATTGCGCCGCAGGGGACGTCTCTGCGAAGCCTCCCCCGATAAGGCAGCAGCCGAAATATGCCGCCTCCTTGTCAAGGCCGCAAAAACCCACCATACAAACGGCGTGAGCGGCACAGGCAGCGCCGACCACGCAGATCAAACAGGTCACGACGGTCTCGCCGGTCACTCGGGCAACGGCCGTATAAACCTTTCGGGCGTTCCCTCGGAGGAACTGGGAACTTATCTGGAAAAATCGGGAATGCCCGCAGGCTGCACCGATATAGTTGCCGCCGCTCTGAAAGCCCGTTTCGGCGGGGGCATAACCACGGAGGAACTGGCTGCCGCCGAAAATGCCTATAACAGGATAATGGCGGAGCTTATCCTGACAAAGCGTGACAAGTTTGTGTATAAGTATCTCAGATGTTCGGATAAGATAAGATGATTTGCAAAGCGCAAAAACCATGCGCTTTGCCCGAAAATGCAGCAGAGCGGCATTAACTTTAAGGCGATGAACGTGGGCAGGATAAATTTAAAGGCAGATCATTTGACGGTTACCTGGAAAATTACGCTGCTTGTAAAAGCGGACAAATTTTCACTGAACATATGGGAGGTAAAATGCCGTGAACCCCTGGAAATGCGATAAATACAAGGAATTTTACACCCCCGGAGTGCAGCGCCGAACAGGCTTGCGGCTGCATTTTTACAGCGGTATCAACGGCAATATAGACAGTACTGCACGGCTTTTTTTGTTGAATTTTGCCAAGTGGCTGCGGCGAAATTATGAATTTCCCATTCGTGTTAATGTGTATATAAAAAATTCCGAATTTATCAGGTCGCTGGACGGCGAGCTTGTGTCTGCAACTTTCTTTGCCCCTTTTGACCGTACACTTGAGCCTTATGCAAAAATTTCCGCAGGAGATCACACTGCCTCGGTCAAAAAATACGGTGCATTTTCCGCATTATGCAGCATAGCCGCCTCCCTTGCCCATGAACTGACGCACTATTTTCAGTGGATAAACGGCTTTGACCTGTCGGAAAAGCAGACAGAACGGCAGGCGGGGTATTATGCGGAAAAAATTGTGTATATGTTTCTTGACGATGGCGGAGAGGAATTTATGGAGAGAGTTGGTATTGTTGCAGAAAGCGATAACTGATTGTATAATACAACGCAACTCATATAATAACTGTTTTTCGCAGTAATTTATTAAAATATTTGACGGCTTATTTGCTTTTTTAATCTATGCTCTTTTGAGGAATTGTTTTGCACATACACAATTTCTTAATAAATCGACTTCATATAAAACATTTTCAATTGCCGCAGACCCTTTACACAAAAGGCTCTGCGGCTTTTTTGCGGCAAATTTTTCCGGCAATATTTTGTCATCTGCTCCCCTGTCACATTAAAAAGATTAAAAATAGATTAAAATTTGCCGAAATACCTTGACAGGCGAAGTATCATATATTATAATATATATAACAAAGGAAAAGCAATGACCGGATACATTTGTGCAAATGACGGGCGAAATCCGAAAAATTCCCGAAATAAACGGATTTTTCGGCATTAATGAAAGGGCGGTGACAGGATTGTCAATTGCTTCCGACCTTATAAGAGGTCACACGGACACCATAGTTTTATCCCTGCTTTCCCTGGGGGACAGCTACGGCTACAAGATCAACAAGGACATTATGGAGCTGACGGCAGGGCGGTTTGAATTTAAGGAAGCCACTCTCTACACGGCTTTCAGGCGGCTGGAGCAGGCGGGGCTTATTGCCTCCTACTGGGGCGACGAAAATTCGGGGGCAAGGCGGCGGTATTATGTTATCACCGAAAAGGGCAAAGAGCAATACAGGCAGAATCTGCGGGAATGGGAAAAGGCTCGTGCCATTACAGAAAAATTGCTCTATGCAGCAACAACGGCGGATTCAAGCAGCGCACCAAATAAAGTTACACAAAAGGATAAAGGTGCACAATGTAAAGATGATAAACGGAATGCAAATAATGCACTATATTCTGAGAGAAAGGATGATGAGAAATGACAGGAGCTGTTACGAAACCGTGCGGCGCCCGGACAACTGCCTGTGCTGACAGTAATGTCCGCACTGACAATACTGTCAGCACGGACTGTGAAAAGCTGCTCATTGCCTTTACCGACAGCGTTTTCGGGGATTCGGGGAAAAGCATTTCCGACCCAAAGGCTTATACGGCAAGGCGTGTCTTTGCGCTGCGCCTGAACCGTGAATACAGGCATTTTCTCGGTGAGGGGCTTTCCCACAGGCGTGCAGCTGCGGCGGCTATCGGCAGGGCTGAGAATTTACTTTCGGGATATCCGTTCAATAAAATCCCGTCGTCTGTTTGCAAAAGAGAGGCTGCTGCAAGCTGCAATCCGAGAGAGGCTTCGGGAGATATTGCAAGGTGCACTTCTCCTCAAACGGCAAATGCCGATATGGATCACGAAGCGAATATTATTCCAAGCATCGGATCAAATGTTGAGCCTGTGTTTGACAAGATCAATCCAATAAATACCATTATGCAGGAAACTAAAAGCATTTCAGAAAAAAGTGAGGTTGAGAACAAAATGAAAAACAGTCTGAAAGTTTATGTGGACAGCCTTTTCCAAGGCGCACCCCAGAGCGAGCCTGTGAGAGAATTGCATGACGAAATTTTATCTAATCTGGAGGAACGCTACGACGACTGCATTGCAGGGGGCATGACCCCGCAGCGTGCGTATACGGCGGTTGTTGGCACAATGGGGGATATCGGCAAGCTTATCCGCCAGGTCAGCGAGGAAAACAGGCACCCGGGCGGGCTTTTTGAACGCAGCTCTCCCACAGGCAAGGGCATTTTCAAAAAATACAGCTATATTTTCACCGACAAGAACCTTAAAATAATAAAGCGCAGTGCAATTGCTGTTATGTGGATATTGCTTGTGGCGTTTTACTTTATGATAAGCTTCTATACCGATCAGTGGGATTTCACCTGGGTGGTTTTCCTTGTGGGCGCAGGGCTGAACGTTGCCATCAATATGGCGGGAGACATTGCCTGTTTCAGCCGCAGAGGGGACGACAGCGAAAGCAGGATCAAGATCCTGAAGTCGATACGAGGGTCAATGTCAGCGATTTTATGGCTTGCCACAACGTTTTTCTACTTTATGATATGCGAAAGCCACAATTATATGGTTGAGCGTGCATGGATAATTTTCATTCTGGCAGCTGCTGTGCAGGTGGTGATGAATGCTGTGATAAAGATACAGATAAACAGGTATAAGGATTAATTTTTGCATATTGAAAAATCCGTCGGCCGGACAGACTGACGGATTTATGTGCATATTGACAAATTTAAAATACTCTGACCTCTTACCTCTAACATCTTACCTCTTAATAATACTCCACCACTGCCGTTATCCGCCCGCCTCTGCGGATAACACGGGGGATTCTTTTGGATATGCCGCAGACGGTCTCGTAACCGATAGTGCCGTACATTGCGGCAAGCTCGTCAGCGGTTATGGTCTCCGCCCCGTCGCTGCCTATAAGGGTGACAGTTGTCCCCTCTTTTACATTGTCGATACCGCTTACGTCCGCCATAAGCTGATCCATGCAGATACGCCCTATTATAGGGGCTTTTTTGCCGTTTATCAGAACATATCCCCTGCCCGATATCCCCCGTGCGTAGCCGTCGGCATAGCCTATGGGAATGGTGGCAACGGTTATATTGCTCTGTGCACAGTATGTACGCCCGTAGCTCACAAAGTCCCCCGCTTTCATCTGCTTGACATAGGAAACGGCGGCTTTAAGCTCCATAACGGGCTTTAGCTTAACGGGCATTTTCAGCGAAATATCGGGCTTTAACCCGTAAAGCATTATCCCCAGCCTGTAAAGTGTGCTGCGGCGGTCGTAGCAAAACGCTCCGCCTGCGCTGTTAAGGCAATGGGTATGGCGCAGAGCAACGCCCATTTCCCGTGCTTTATCGCATACCTTGAAAAAGCGGTCGGTCTGCGCAGCGGTATAAGCACGGTCGTCCGGGTCAACGCTGTCGGCGGAAGCATAATGGGTGAATGCGCCGTCAAGAATAACGCCGTCAAGGCCTGAGATACGCACCAGAGCCTCGGCCGCTGCATTTATGCCGTCATCGTCAGCCCTTATGCCTATCCTGCCCATACCCGTATCCACGGCTGCGTGGACCTTTACCCGAACCCCCGCCCGAGCCGCTTCCTCCGACAGACGGGCGGCATATTCGCCGGAAACGCAGGCGCATATAATATCATTCTCCGCCAGCTCGGCTGCCAGCTCGGGCGGAGTATATCCCAGGATCAGTATTTCCCCTTTAACGCCGTATTTACGCAGCTTCTGGGCTTCCCTTATGTTGGACACCGCAAAAAATCCCACCCCAAGACTTTCCAGAAAGGGGGCGATATTTTCATCGTCATGACCGTATGCATTAGCCTTTACCACGCAGGCGATCTGCGTAACATCGGTATCTATAAGGGCTTTTGCGGCATTCAGATTGTCCTCTAGCCTGTCAAGGTCGATCTCTGCCCATGCTCGTTTCAGGAATTCGGTTTTTGTGGTATTCATCAAAAATGCTCCTTGCATAGATAATTAATAATTAATGATTAATAATGATTTAAGATATTGTTAAATCGTTAAACAAATCCCGAATATACATTTCCAAAAGTTTACTTTGCGTTTCGCAAGAAGATGTTATCTTTTGTTTAATCATTAATGATTAATTATTAATTATTAATTAATCAAATTGTGCTATAATAAATTCAGAAAAATGCATCGGGGAAAAGTTTTAAGGTTGCAGGGAATTCCCCGAGTTTCAGCGTACCTTTGGTGTGAAAGTCTGATTAACGGAGCGGAAAAGTTTGAAAGTCAGCGGTAAACCCCTAAGTTTCAGCGTACCTTTGGTGTGAAAGTCTGATTAACGGAGTGGAAAAATATGGAAATGGATAACGGAATTATTTTGCGCAGAGAAACCACTGCCTGTTTTACGGGACACCGTCCCGAAAAGCTGCCCGACAGCGGCAACAGGCATTCCACTGCGACCCGTGTTATAAAGAGTATGCTGTATGCCCGTGTGGCCGACGCTGTAAACGACGGTTACGACACTTTTATAACAGGTATGCAGCGGGGCATTGACCTATGGGCGGGAGAGATCGTATTGTCTCTTATGGCACAAAGCAATCTGCGGCTCGTTTGCGCAATACCCTATGAGGGCTTCGGGAAGGAATTTACGGGCGTTGACCGCTGGACATATGAGAGACTGCTGGAGTCCTCCTCGGCAAAGATCACCTTATGTCCCCATTATACCAAGGATTGTATGGCCTTGCGCAATAGGTTTATGGTGGACAATTCCTCCCGTCTGATAGCCGTGGCAAACGACCCGAAAAGCGGTACAGGTCAGACCTTGCGTTACGCACGCAGTTCAAAGCTGGATATACGTTTGATAGACCTCGGCGAATTATTCCGCAAAAATAACACCGACACCCGTGATTATGATGACTTTGAGGCGAACAAGCAAAGCTATACAGTGATAACCTTTGACAGCATTGAAGACGAAGCGCCTGCTGCTTTCCGCAGCGAAAACATACCGTCTGCGGAAGCAATGCCTTCGGAAATGTCGGAAAGTGCCGCTGCAAACCTATTTTGCAAGCCGTTCACGGATACAGATATCACGGAAAATCCCTCTGTGCAAATGCACGGCAAGGGTATCGCCGAAAGCCCCTCCGGCGAGACAGGCAAAACCCGCAAAACGCCTGACGGTATGCCGAGGCAGTCTGCAGGAAACTCCGCCAATCCGCTTGCCGGCAACGATGACGGTATATCTGCGGAAAATAATCCCGGAAATTCACACCGCAGGACGGAATCCCCTGCTGCAGAAATTAAGATCGACCAACGTTACAATGCCGTCAACGATCCAACGCTTACATTGCTTTAAGCCGTAACGGCAATATGCAGGTATGCAAATATGCAGGTATGCAAATATGCAGGTGCGCAAGTATGCAGGTGCGCAAGTATGCAGGTGCGCAAATATACCAATGCGCCATATTTAATTATAATCCACAAACAGGAAAATTGCAACTGTCATAATAGATAAATATGCGGGAAAAATATATTATAAATTTTTGCACGATAAATTGCATAATGTAATGACGTGACCGTATATTTGCTTCGGGGAAGCTGCATAAAGCCCGTAATTGCCGGACGGCTTGCCTGTGGTTGTCAAAGAGTGCCAAAATTTCAATATTTTGTATAATATGCCTATTGAAAAATTCGTCAAAATGGTGTATAATATTTGTAAGGTTTTTTGTAAATAATTTTTTTGCAAAATTATCATTGCGGTAACATTTGCCGGGGAAATGTCGGACGGTGTCTTTTAAAGCCTCCGGACGGCAAGTCCCACAAATTTCAAAAGCAAAGGGGAAATGAATGTGTCATCCGTAAATAAAGAAGAATTCGAGGAAAAGCTGCGTTCGGAATTGCAGACCGAATTCAACGTTACACCCGTGGAGGCCTCGGACAATCAGATCTACAAGGCGCTTTCGGCGGTTGTGGTTAAGCATCTGCGTGCTAAAAGAAGAAAATTCGTGAACCAGGTACACTCTGCGGGAAAGAAAGAGATCTACTATCTTTCCATGGAATTCCTTATGGGAAGATCCCTCAAGAGCAGTTTGTACAATCTGGAGCTTAACGGCATTGTTGAGGAAGTCCTCAAGAAATGGGACGTAAATATCGAGCGTATCTATGATTACGAAAGCGACGCAGGCCTCGGAAACGGCGGTCTCGGCAGACTTGCCGCCTGCTATCTGGACGGTCTTGCAACCGACGGATATCCTGCAATGGGTTACTCTATCTGCTATGAGTACGGCATATTCAAGCAGCATCTGGAGGAGGGCTGGCAGACGGAGGAGCCCGATAACTGGCTGCCCGGCGGAAGTTCATGGCTTGTTCCCAAGACCGACAGCGCCATTGAGGTGAATTTCGACGGCGAGCTTCAGGAATACTGGGACAATCAGTATCACCAGGTGACATATAAAAATTACAATACGGTTGTGGCTGTGCCCTTTGATATGTATGTTCCGGGCTACGGCAGCAACGGCGTTTCGGTGCTCAGACTGTGGCAGGCCAAGGTGCCCTCCTTTGATATGAATATGTTCAATCAGGGCGATTATGCCAAGGCGCTGGGGCAGAATACCATTGCTCAGTCCATTTCCAAGGTGCTTTATCCCAATGATAACCACCTGGAGGGCAAGAGCCTCAGATACCGTCAGCAGTATTTCCTCTGTGCGGCTTCCGTGGGCGATATTGTAAACCGTCATATGTCCGTTTACGGCACTCTGGACAATCTTCACGAAAAGGTTGCCATTCATATCAACGACACTCACCCCACCCTTGCTGTCCCCGAGCTTATGCGCATTCTGCTTGACGACTGCGGCTACAGCTGGGACAAGAGCTGGTATATAGTAACAAACACCTTTGCTTACACCAATCACACAGTAATGGCGGAGGCTCTGGAGAAGTGGGACGTTAACCTTGTCCGCCAGATCACTCCGAGAATTTACGACATTATCTGCGAGATAAACCGCCGCTACTGCGAGGAAGTCAAGGAGCGCACCGGTGACGACAACAAGGTTTCGAGAATGTCCATTATCCAGAACAATCAGATACACATGGCTCTGCTGTGCGTATGCGCTTCCCACTGCGTAAACGGCGTTTCCAAGCTCCATTCGGAGATAATCAAGGAGGACGTTTTCGCAAACGAATACAGCTACACCCCCCACAAGTTCCAGAACGTTACCAACGGTATCGCCTACAGGCGCTGGCTCTTGCAGTCCAACCCCGGGCTTACAAAGCTGCTGGAGGAGACCATCGGTTCGGATTTCAAGAAAAATGCCTGGGATCTGGCGAAGTTTGCGAAGTTTGACACAGACAAGAAGGTGCTTGACAAGCTGGCTAAGATCAAGTCCGAAAACAAGGCAAGATTTGCAAAGTATGTCAAGACGAATTTCGGCGTGGAGCTTAACACCGACGCTATCTTTGACGTTCAGGTAAAGCGTCTCCATGAATACAAGAGGCAGAACCTTAATGCGCTTAACATAATCGCCGAATACAATGCACTGCTGGAAAATCCCGATATGGATTTTGTGCCCAAGGCCTATATTTTCGCTGCAAAGGCAGCTCCCGGGTACTATCTTGCAAAGCAGATAATCAAGCTTATCTGGGCGCTGGGCGAGGAGATCCGCAAGAACAAGGAAATAAGCAAGAAGCTTCAGGTATTTTTCCTGGAGGATTACAGAGTTACCATGTCCGAGCTGTTAATGCCCGCAGCGGAGGTTTCCGAGCAGATATCTCTGGCAGGCACAGAGGCTTCGGGTACGGGCAATATGAAGCTTATGCTCAACGGTGCGCTTACTCTGGGTACTCTTGACGGCGCAAACGTGGAGATAAGGGAACAGGTAGGAGCGGGCAACATTTTCATTTTCGGTATGACCACCGAGGAAGTGCTGGCAAAGAAGGCTCAGGGCTACCGTCCCGAGCAGTATGTGGAGAACAACGAGGTCATCCGCAAGGCTCTTGACAGGATGTACAGCGGTATCAACGGCTGCTCCTTTGAAGAGGTTGCAAATGCGCTGAAGTTTAAAGATCCTTACATGGTTCTGGCTGATTTTGACGCATACCAGTCTGCTCAGCAGTATGTTTCCGAATGCTACAAGGATAAGTACAAGTGGAACACCATGTCTCTTAACAACATTGCCAATGCGGGCATTTTCTCCGCCGACAGGGCTGTTGACGAGTATGCCAAGAACATCTGGAAGCTCAGCAAGTAAGCTTTTATTACGGAAACAAGCCGCTTACAGCAATAATGTGATTCGTCTCAAAAGCGGAATTTGCGGCTTGATGTTTCCGGGAAATGCGGAGGGAAAATATGGATAAAAAAAACGAAAAATCCGTTATTGGCGTATGTATTGTGTTAATCGTTTTTGGTATGATCTTTTCTGCGTATGCCGGTACGCAGATAGGCTCGGATTTAGGTGAATTTATTTATAATATTATGCACTAACGGGCTATTATGATTATAACATTTAAGGGACTGCTTTTTGCAGTCCCTTTTGCTTTGGTCTTTTTTTGGTTTATTTTGAATTGCGTTGGATAACGCTTGTTGTGACATATTGCGCCCTTACGGGCGGCAGCATGAACCGTGTGACATTCGTCACACGGTTCTATGCTGCTGCGCCGCCCGATTTTTACTTTTTGGGCGATTGTGAAGTATCTTGTTATGCGTAACTTCGACTTTCAATTTTTCATGATCGGGCGGCGCATTATGTCAGTTTGCTGCTTAGTGCTTTTCTTTACGGCGGCTGTTAGAGGGGGCGCTGCCCCCCGTCCCCCGCAAGGGCTCCGCCCTTGACCCGCCAAAGGCTCCGCCCTTGGAACCCGAGTGAAGTGTGTACTCTTGTTGATGTTAGTTTTCTTGCTATGCTGTTTTGTGCAATTTGACGGAACCCGCTCTAACCTCTTACCTCTAATCTCTACTGATTTAGTCTGAAATGCACCGGAATGCCGTTTCTGTACTCCGTCTGCACCTCCCCTTGTATAAGTGGCAGGAAATAATTCATAGCGTCCATTGTAACGTCGCAAAGGTCTCGGGTTATCCATTTTTCGGGAAAGAATTTCTCCGAATTTGCTGCCAGCTCTACATCAAAGGGTATGATCTCTACCCGATAAGGCTCGCTGCTTATGCGGCGAAAGCCCATCATTTTCCCGCTTTCTCCATTCATTGCACAGTGCACTGCCGCAGCTCCTATCTTTTCCGCTTCTTCAATATCCGTCAAAGAGGCAATGTGCGCTCCGCACCGCTGCATAACGTTAAGCTCCACCGACCGCACCTTACAGCCGAACTTATCACGGCAAATTTTCTCCAGGAACTTTGCCACCCCCGAATTATCCGTATGCCCGAAGGCGTCCGCCCCAAGCTTCACATAATCCCTGTCACGGGGGACTATCCCCTCGGAAACCGCTATAATGACCGCCCGATACCGTTTCATCATACGGGAAACGTCCTCTAAAAATTTCCCCGTATCAAACCCCTGTGGGCAGCTTTCGGGAAGGTAGATAAGGTGAGGTGCAGGCTCGCCGTTTGCCCGCAGAACGCTTGCTGAAGCGGTAAGCCACCCTGCATTCCTGCCCATAATCTCCACAACGGTAATGGACTGAATGCTGTAAACACGGCTGTCACGGATTATCTCCTGCAAGGTCGTGGCAACATATTTCGCCGCCGAGCCGAAGCCGGGCGTATGGTCGGTGCAGGGCAGGTCGTTGTCAATGGTTTTGGGCACGCCGATCACCTTAATATCCTTGCCCACCGCCCTGATATAGCGGTCAAGCTTCATAACCGTGTCCATAGAATCGTTGCCGCCTATGTAAAAGAATGCGCCTATCCCGTATTCCTCAAAGGTGTTTATGATATTCATATATTCCGATTCGGTCACGCTGTCGGCGGGGTCGTATTCCGCCAGCTTATAGCGGCATGACCCGAGCACCGTGGATGGCGTTTTTTTCAGCAGCTCAATATCCGATTCAGAAGTAAGAATGCTGTCCAGGGGCACAAGGTTGCCGCCGATAACTCCCTCTATACCGTTCACAGCGCCGTATATCCGCTCAATATCGGGATTGTCTCTTGCCGCTCTGAACACTCCCGCCAGCGAGGAGTTTATCGCCGCAGTAGGTCCGCCCGACTGGGCAACAGCTATATTCATACGTTTACTTGAATTTTCGGATAATGTTGACATTATAAGACCACCTTTTAGAGGTTAGAAGTTAGAGGTAAGAGGTTAGAGGTTAGAGATTTAATGCTTTTTTACTTCGCATTGCCATACACTGCCTCATATAATAATTTTACCATATTTTTCACTGTATTTTCTATCCGCAGACTGTACGATATTCGGAAAAAAATCCCGTCAATCTTTAGCGGAAATAACCGCAAACGTTTACAGCAACAGCTCCCATTATATAGCAGCCATGCAGACCGTTCATTATTAATTATTAATTAATTTTGGCGGCTTCCGAAAAACGAAATACCGCCAATCATTTTAATATTTGCTTTTCACATTCTCAAAATCGTCATCATCGAGAACGATCGTTGCAGGCTTGGGACGTGCCGTGAACGCAGGTGTTGACGCCGCAGGCTTTGCGGCAGACAATGAAGCAGTGGCTGCGGCAGGTGCTGCCACAGGCTCAGGTATCTCATTGGTGAAATCAATGGGAGAAAATCCGCTGTCGCTGCTGTCACCGCTGTCCGCTGCTGTGTCCAGACCGAGCGCCTTTTTAAGGCTGTCCGAACTGCTGCTGCTTCCCGAGAATATGGAGGAATCCTTAGCCATATCGTTAAAATCGTCCGAGAAAGACGTTGACGGAGAGAAATCATTATCAAGGTCTATGTAAGAAGAGTTTCCCGACGGCTCGTCATAACTGCTGTATGAGTAGTCGTCATCATCATTGCTGCTGTAACTGTCGTCGTAGCTGCTTACATAATCATCATTGCTGTAGCTGTCGTTATTATATGATGAATAGCTGTCGGAATAATCGCTCCCGCCGCTGTAGCTGTCATAACTTCCGTAGGAATCACTTTCATAGGACGAGCTTTCATAAGAGGCGTTTCCGTAGGAAGCATTGTCATAGCTTTCGCCGTCATACCGGAAATGGGAGAGCAGCTTTGAGAGGATTCCCGACTGCCCCGACAGATCCTTTGAAGCCGCCGCTGACTGCTCCGCCGTCTGGGTGTTGCTTTTTACCACCGAGGATATCTTCGCAACCCCGTCCGTGACCCGCTTTATCTCCTGGGCCTGATACTCCGAGGTCTCGCTTATACGGGCGACCTCCTCCTCTATCTTGGCGGAGTTTTCCACAATGGATTCCAGCGTCTTTGCGGTATTCTTGGCAATTTCCGAACCCTTGCCCACATTCGCCACCGAGCTTTCGATAAGGGACGTGGTCTGACTGGCAGCCTCCGCACTCTTCACAGCAAGGTTACGCACCTCGTCTGCTACCACTGCAAAGCCCTTGCCCGCCGCTCCCGCTCTTGCCGCCTCAACAGCTGCGTTAAGAGCAAGAATGTTTGTCTGGAATGCGATATTATCAATGACCTTAATGATCTTGGAAATTTCTTCGGAGGATTTATTGATATCATCCATAGAAGCAAGCATAGCGTCCATTTCCTTGCTGCACTCCGCAATGCAAACTCCCGTTTCCTTTACTATCTCCGAAGTGCTCCTGGCGGATTCCGCCGTGCTGGTGACCTTGGCGGAAATATCTGCGATCTGCGCAGTAAGCGCCTCAATCGAAGCCGCCTGCTCGGTCGCCCCCTGAGAAAGGGTAACAGCCCCGCTTGCAACCTGCTCCGTGCCGCTTGTCACCTGGCTTGAAGCCTGCCCTATATCCTTAAAAGTGCTGCCCAGGGCGTTTGCCACAGCATTATACTGCTTTGCGACCTTCCCGTAGTCACCGTTCCAGTCCACAGGCAGCTTGTGATTAAGGTTGCCGTCCGCCAGCTGCCCGAGACCACGCCCCAGCTCATTTACAATGCTGTCCATCTGTGCGCCGTACTCATCAATAGCAATTATCAGACCGTCAAGCTCGGTGTTATTTGGTATCTTTTTATGCTGGGTGTGCATATTGCCGTTCTGCATAGCTTTGAGCCTCTCCCTTGCAGTATCCAGCTTAGCGCTGATCGTACTGCCGAGATACACCGAGACCGCCGCAAACACAACCACTGTTACCACGCCTGCGATAACAGTCGGCGCAGCGCTTTCCGCCCTGCTGCACAGCCCCATAATAACTGCACAAATCACCGCAGTGACGGTAAAGGCGGCTGTCATGATCCCTGTGACAGTCTGAAAAAAGCCACGATTGTTGTTCATAATGAATCTTTCCTTTCTCCGTTTTTTCTACAAATAATCAAATAACAGCACGGCGGATTTTTCTTTATCGGGTGCCCCCAATCCTCCTGCCTTTGTGCCGGCAAATATCAACTTTAACGTCATAACAGGCAGATATTCCGAAACATAGGGATTTTTGGGATATCCCAAGCCTTAAAATCTGCATAAAAACATTATAACCCTTAATATTATACCACAACATGCAAAAAAAAGCAAGAGTATTTTCACATTATCCGACATTTTTTCATATAATTTTCCTCACAATTTTTTGTTGATTTTGCACAAGCTGCACAGTGCCGCTGCGGTGCACTCGCTTGCCATACCGGGTATGGCATTTTGCCGCACAGCAGCGCCTAAATTCATTTGGTCAACAAATCGTAATATAACGAAACATTTCCCGAAACATCAAAAAGCAAGCCGCAGAAAAACCTTGGCTTGCTTTTTGCAAATGCTTTTGAAAGCGCTGTGCAAATGCTTTGCTTTTGCGAAAGCTCACTCCCCCGCATTGTAAATGCTGTTGAAATTCCTGCCCGGCCGCTGCCCGGGGAAATAGAAGTAAACGAATTTTATGGAGAAGATGTCGCACACAATGAAGTTGTTGATCTCGTCGTCATAAAGGGTTATGTAGCTTGTGCCCACATGGTAGAGTATCCCCTGCTTGCGCATAAGCCGCTCCGTGCCGATAAGGAATTCCACCAGCACATATTCTCCGATATTGTGGGAAAGGACCATCTGCATAGAGCCCTGCATTTCAGGGGTGTCGAAGTTCTGCTGAGGTATTTTTGTCATGTTGAATGAGGGGGCGCTGTTGTTTGTCTGCACGGTCACGGTTTCGGGGGGATTCTGACCGTACCCCTGCCCCGTCATATTTTGTCCGTTACAGTTCTGATTCCGATTATTGTTCTGCATTCCCTGATTATTGCTTCGTCCGCCCTGGTTCATAGCCGCACGGCCCATGTAGTCGCAGCCTGTCATCATAAAAGATCATTCCTTTCGGTAGAATTTGGGGAAACCTTGCTATGTGTCCGCATACGCATCGGTGGGATTGTAGAAACAGTGATCGCCGATACGTATGACAAACCTGCCCACCTTTGAGGGGAAATTCTGGCGGCACTCGGGAGTAAAGGGGTTGAAATACCAAAGCGCAAAGCCCAGATTGGTCAGCCTGTTGCCCGCAATTGCCCATGAAGCTATGTCGTAGTGCACTTGATCGGGGCGCATATTGTAAATGGTCTGGGTATTGTATTTGCCACCCACCGTTTCCCTTACGCAATCGAACTGCCCCGGCTGGTAGACAACCGCCCTTATGGTATGTTCGAGCCTGCCGTATTCCCCGTAGGTGATGTGGACGCGGTTCATGACCACGCACGCCACCGCTTTCATGCCCGTTTCGCCCTCGCCCCCCGCCTCGCACTGAACTATCCTGGCAAGTATGTCAATGTCGGAATAAGCCATTTTATCACCACCTAACCTATCAGAAGCAAGAAATCAAGAGGCAAGAGGCAAGATTATTTTGTGTGCGGGATTTGATTTGCATTGTGCCGGTGCACCAATGCACCAATGCGCCAACTGTCTAATGCGCTGTGCACACGCCCTGTCTGTCTTCGAAATTCTACAGTGCATTTACAGTCTCACTTTATTTGCATACAGCAAAGAGGCAGCATACAAAAAAAGCAAGATGTCAACGCAAAAGAATTTCAAATTCTTTCAGCCTTTAACATCTTGCCGTGTTTTGCCTCATTTTTCCTGCCTCAATTTAATTTTTGCCTCTGCTTTAAATATTATGAGGCAGTTTTTGTAAATATTCCCACTTTGGGTCAATACTTATAAAGAAGTTTATATTCCGAATTCGCTGCACTCGCTATGCAGTAAGTGTTATTGCCGATCAAAAATTCACAACAAAATTCAGCGCACATATTTTGAATAGAAACCGGGGTTTATCCAATACTCAAGCTTATTTATAATTTCCCGTTTTGAACGGGAAGCGAAAGTCTCAAGAGGCGAATCAAAAGGACGATCCTTAGTTGTATCAACAAGAAACATCTTATAACCGCCGTTAATATTTCCCTGCGGATACCAGCCTAAATCTATCAGCAGATTTTTATTTTTGAGCTGCAGCAGATCCTCACATAATTCTAAAGAATATTCCGCACCGTCTTTATCGGGGTCGTATTCGGAGAACATATTATATGTTACTTTCCAGCCTACCGTGATTCGCAAAGGCTGCAATTCAAATGTTTTCATAGAAATCACTGCCTGTCTGTCATAAATGACGATTCATCAGATCACTGCTTGCCGAACTTTTCGGAGATCTCACTCATAAGCTCGGGAATCTTTATACTTTGCGGGCAGTGCTCGGTGCAAACGCCGCAGGAAACGCAGTCGGCAGGCTTTCCCTCGCTATTTATATGCTCAAATTCCCATGAAGCCCAGTCGCCGTCGGTCTTGATGTGACTCAAGACCCGCAGAAATTCGGGAATGTTTATCTGTGACGGGCAGCTGTCCGTGCAATACCGACAGGCAGTGCAGGGAATGACCAGCTTATTGCGGAACACGTCGCAGGCAGTGAACAGCAGCCTTTCTTCTTCCTCGGTCAGGGAAGCGCCGTCCGCAAAGGTGTTAAGATTATCCTCCAACTGCGCCATATCGGACATTCCGCTGAGTATCATCATCACATTGTCCAAGCCTTTCAGCCACCTGAAAGCCCATGAAGCAATGCTCCTGTCGGGGTGACATTTTTTCAGCAGCTCGTTTGCCTCGGGAGAAAGCTCCGCCAGTCTGCCGCCACGCACAGGCTCCATTACGACCACGGGAATGCCCATGCTCTCCAGCAGCTCATACTGCTCCTTTGCATTGCCGTATTTCCAGTCATAATAGTTGATCTGAAGCTGTGCAAAATCCCACTTTCGGTATGCCGCAAATTCCTTTAGAGTCTTAGTGGAGCAGTGAGCGGAAAAGCCTAAATATTTCACCTTGCCCAGTGCCTTTTGCTCCTCGAAATATTTCACCGAGCCGCCGTCAATATATTTCTTTGCCGAATCGTCCCCCACTGCATGGATAAGGTAAAAATCAACATAGTCGGTTTTAAGCCTTGCCAGCTGCTCCGCAAAAACCGCCTTATGATCAGTGCTTGCGGACAAAAGGTACTTTGTCGCCAGATAAAAGCTTTCCCTTGGGTAGCGGCTTACAAGAGCGTCCCCCAGAAAGCTTTCCGACTTGCCGCTGTGGTAAACATATGCCGTGTCGTAATAGTTGACCCCTGCCGCCATTGCCTTGTCAATAATGGCGCAGGCACGCTCAAAGTCAATGCCGCCGCCGCCCTTTCCGGGTATCAGCGGCAGCCGCATATTGCCCATACCCAGCCCCGACAGCCTGATATTCTGGAAATTTTTCATTATCATAATATAAAGTCCTCCTTTGACAGAAGCAAGAATTTCAGAGGCAAGAGGCAAGAAATTTCATACTCTGCCCGGTCTGTTCTTATCCGTATTTTGTATTACTCAAAACTAATCATAATACCGATATTTAATAAGCAGATACATATTGTCATCAAGCTTGTATCTGAAATAATCGGCACTGTTATTTACGGCTTGCAGATCAATTTCTTTATTCTCCGAGTATACAAAAACATACTCTGCCTCTTCAAACATATAGTAAATATTCTCATTCTCATAAATTATACCGTAGATCGGATTCCTTAAAAATGAGTATTTTTCGCTTATCAAGGAAAAATATTCCGAGGATTTTTCATCATCCGCAAATGCCTCCGGTACGCAAAATTCATTATTACCGTCAGCTTTTGCAAGACTTTTTATTTTTGTATTTATATTTACAAAAGCCTCTCGAACATACATATCATCTTTATAACCGCTGACCATATCATTAACGCATTTGAATTTATGTATAAATTCATCTGCGTAAAAGCCGTAAAATAACCCGAAAAGCAGCAAGCATAAAATGGAAATTACCGCTATAATTCCTTTTCTTTTATAAGCCTTTTTACCGTTCACCGCCGCAGCCCCTTTCGTTGATATACATTTGTCTGCTTTGACATATTTAAATCGGACAGTGAAAATACACAACACAGCCAAAAGCCATTCCAATTCTTGCCTCTTGCCTCTGAGTCTCTTGCCTCTTCAACTAACAAACGCCTTTCTCACCAATGGCACAAACATTCCCCCCAGCGCATTTCCCGCCGACATGACCAATAGATAGCCGAAAGCCTTTGCCGACCAGCAGGCGCCCACCGAGAAATAGAACATATTCGCCACGCAGTGTTCATATCCGCTTAATATAAACACCATAACAGGCAGGAACACCGCCAGCATTTTCCCTACGGGGTTTTCTATCTTCTTGAACCCATCCGCCGCAATGAACATAAGCATTCCGCAAAAAAACGCCAGTATCAGAATGCTGACAAGATTATCCGCAAGCTTTGTTTCGCACAGCCCCGCAGCCTTTTCGCCAATTCCGCTTATGCGTGTGCAGAGTATCATGCAGCCCATAATAAATGTTCCCGCAAGATTTCCCGCCCAAATCACCAGCAGGTCAAGCAGGTATGAGGGCTTGTTTTCCACAGCATAGCCCACCTTGCCCGTGAACAGGTTGAACCCGAACGAAAGTATGACGAAAAGTCCCGTGCCGAAAAGGAACGACCCCACATACTTGCTGTCGCAGGAAAGGTAGACAACTCCCCCTATCCCGATAGCAAAGCCTGTCAGCACCGCCCTAAGAAAAATATCAATAAATCTTTTCATTATGTACACCCCTTCGGTTAATTAATAATTAATAATGATTTTATGTTCGTGTTTTGTTACCTTGTCTGCAATTCCGTAATAATAGGTTTGCTCTTTTGTAATAATTTTCATATTACCCGCCAACACCACAACACCACAACACCACCACACCACAACATTATTTCAGCCCCCGCAGCAAATCAACGCACACCGAGCTCATTATTAATTATTAATTAATAAAACCGTTCCGTTGATAAGCCCGCAGTCCTCTTTATGGTGAGTGACCCCGATAAAAAGGCGGTCTCCAAGGCTTTCACGAATGACCTTTCCCGTGGCAAGGCGGTTTTCGGGGTCGATACCCGTGAAAGGTTCGTCCATGAGCACCAGACCCGAGGGAGCGCACAAAGCCCGTACTATAGCCGTCCGCCGCTTCATTCCTCCGGAAAATCCCCTGACGGGGCGGGTCATATCCTCTTCGGATATCCCCGTTGCCATGAGCATTTGCCGAATGCGGCGGCGTTCACTTCTGAGCATTTCACCGTGAGCGTTCAGAGCAAGCAGGCAGTTATCCTCGGGAGAAAGCTCCTCAAAAAGTCTGTCCTCCTGGAATACCATGGAAACGCCCCCGGGAGGGATATTTTCAATGCTGCCCTCAAAGCTTTCCAGCCCTGCGATTATTCGCAGCAGGGTGGTCTTTCCGCAGCCCGATTCACCCATTATCCACACAGCGCCGCTGTTCGGCATTTCAAGACTGTAATTATCCAGAACCTTTTTATCCCCCGACTCCGCAGTATAGGTCTTGGTGATATTTTTAAGCTTCATCGCCGTTCACCGTAGTCTGCATGGGCATTGCCATTGGCATTGCCGACATTGCCCTGTGCATTCTGCGGCTGTCTGACAGTTCCCCGTGAAAGTATCTTCCGCAGGGTCTTTATCACAGCGTCCATATTGTAAATAAGGCTTACCGCAAAGCAAAGTATCACCCACAGGACCCAGAGCTTTGGGGCTTTCGCTATCAGAACGCACATAAACACGGTAATCCCCGTGTTTACAATCAGCCGCAGGAAATCCACCTTAAAGAAAATATACTTTCTTGCGTCAAACAAGCGCACCGCAAAGCAGGCAAAATAAGCCGCCGCTGTGGCAATGGCTGCTCCGTACATTCCGTGATCGGGGATAAGGACAATATTTAATATAATGTTCACAACTGCCGCAATAAGGGCGGTAACGCAGGAATTGACCGACTTTTTTTTCGTTGTGTAGACCGACGAAAGGAACTGGCAGAAGCACTGGAAAAGCATTGCCGCCACCAGTATCGGCACAATGGGATAAACGGTAAAATAATCCCTGCCGTTTTCGCCGTCTCCCGTAAGTACGAAGGTCAGGGGCTTTATAAGCATAATAAGCCCTGCCGCCGCAATGAACATAAGGGATGTATACGCCCCGAAAACATTTTCGTAAAATTTCCCCAAGGTGCGGCTGTTGCGCTCTTCAATGGAGGACATCTGCCACGCCTGGTAAAATATGGTTGTGACCAGCATTAACAGTGTGGGCAGCTTATATCCCGAGGAATATATCCCGCTTTCGCCTTTGCCGACCATATATGTCATGAACCACCTGTCCGAGGATGATGTGACCCACCAAAGCATATATGTGGGAATGAGGGGGGCTGCAAAGCGCAGCATTTCCATTGCGATCTTCCTGTCGAAATATTTCATATGCAGGCACTGCCCCAGCCTTGCAATGA
Source organism: uncultured Ruminococcus sp. (assembly GCA_964523835.1). Taxonomy (GTDB): domain Bacteria; phylum Bacillota; class Clostridia; order Oscillospirales; family Ruminococcaceae; genus Huintestinicola. The sequence continues at coordinate 36,548 of CAZGAZ010000009.1, read as the reverse complement.
CCGTAAGCAGGGCAAGGGATATGGCGTCGGAAATGATAAAGCCCATAACATAGCCCTTTACGCCCATATGCAGCCCTGCCACCATAATAAGGTTCACGATCAGCTGCACGAATACCGCAAAAACGCCGTCCGCCAGATAAAGCTTTATAGCCCCCTGCGCCCTCACAAACTGAGAGGCAATTTGTCTGAAGCAGCTGAAATAGCAGTAAACATACAGCAGAAAGCTGTAGCCCTCAAACACGCTGATATTGGCAACAAGGGGCGTAGCCAGCATAAAAATGCTCATGCCTCCCAGCACAAAAAGGCAGGCGCAGGTGTAAATCTTCCGCTTGTCGTATTCCTTTGCCATTCCGAAGCGGATAACAGCGTCCGCCATGGAGAATGTGACCATAGGCACCAGCATATTCACCGTGCTGTAAATAAGCTCGGCGGTATTGAATTCTTCCTTGGGAATGCACCTGAGATACAATCCCGTAAGCAGAAATCCCACAAGCTTCGACAGCAGCTGACCCACGCCGAAGATAAGGGTATTTCCCATTAGCTTTTGATATTTGTTCATTTTGTTTTTCTCCCTGCGGATTATGGCAATGTGCCGCACATTGCCGCTTAAAGCACATAGGTGCGTTCATAGGTATATATATTTTAATTATAGCATACTCTTCCCGAAAATGGAAGTGGATTGACGAATTTTTTATAAATTGTTAATATTTTGCACGCTGTGTTTATTTCGTCAAACCGTTTAAAATGATAAAAGGCAGGAGGCAGGGAAAAAACCTGCCTCCTGCCTCTTGCCTCTGATTGCGTGAATATTTCGGGTCTTTGGCTCCGCAAACGGTGCAGATACCCTTTGCATAATCGTGACCCGCAGCGTTTTGGGGATATTCACAAATATATTTGAATGGTATTTTTCGCTCATCGGCATAACGTTTCGCAGCCGTGCCGCTGCAGCCGTAAATTGTGAGCCCGGTGCAGCCGGAAAAAGCGCTGTATCCTATTTCTGTAACACTGTCCGGGATAACTATGCTTGCAAGACTGCTGCAATCCTCAAAAGCATACTTTTCTATGCTTGAAACACTTTTCGGAATGACCATGCTTTTTAACCCTTTGCAGTTTTCAAAAGCACCGTACCCTATGCTTGTAACGCTGTCGGGAATTACTGCGCTTACAAGGGCTGTGCAGTCCGAAAAAGTATAATCCTCTATTGTTTCAACGCCGTCCGGAATAACTATTTTCTTTAAGCCTGCGCAATTGTAAAAAGCGCCCTCCCCTATGCTTGTAACGCTCTTGGGAATTGTTATGTCCGAAAGGCCTTTGCAGCCCGAAAAAGCACTGTTTCCTATGCTTTTAACACTGTGCGGAATAATAATTTCTCCCTGCTTTATGCACAGACAGGCGATAAGCTTCGACATATCTTTAGTATACAGCAAGCCGTCAATAAACGTATAGTGCCTATTACCCTTACCCACATTGATCCCGGTAAGACCGCCGCAGCCGACAAACGGGTTTATGCCGACAGAGGCTACGCTGTCCGAAAGGGTCACGGCTGTTAAGCTCTCACATCCCGAAAAAACATAGTTTCCTATGCTTGTAACACCCTCCGGGAAGCTTATACTTGTTAAACCGGTGCAGCCGTAAAAAGCCACATCCCCTATGCTTTCAACACCCTCCGAAATCACTATGCTTGTTAAACCGGTGCAATGATCAAAAGCACATGCCCCTATGCTTTTGGCGCTGCCGGGTATTACTATGCCCTTTAAGCTTTTGCAGCCGGCAAAAGCACCATCCCCTATGCTTGTAATACTGTCGGGAAGCTTTATGTCCGAAAGACCTGTACAGCCGTAAAAAGCTCCGTCTCCAATACTTGTGATACTGTCGGAAAATTCTACGCTTGTTAAACTGCTGCAGGAATTGAAAGCATAATCTCCTATGCTTTTAACGCCCTCCTGCATTGTCACGCTTGTTAAACCTGTGCAGTTATTAAAAGCGTTCTCACCCATACTCGCAACGCTGCCCGGGATTGTTATGCTTTTTAAGGCGGTGCAGTTTTCAAAAGCATAATGCCCTATACTTGTAACACCCTCCGAAAAAGTTATGTCTGTAAGCGCCGTGCAGCCTTGAAAAGCGTCCTCTCCGATACTTTTAACGCTGCCCGGAATAGTTATGCTTGTCAAAGAAGTGCAGCCGGAAAAAGCATAATCCCCTATACTTGTAACACCCTCGGGTATCGTTACGCTTGTTAAGCCTGTACAGCGGTAAAAAGTACGGGGCTCTATGCTTGTGACGCCCTCAGGGACAGTTATGCTTTTTAAGCCCCTGCACTCGGCAAAAGCTTTCTCTCCTATACTCTTGACGCTATCGGGAAATGTTATGTTTCTAAGCGTTCTGCATTTGCTGAAAGCTGAATTTCCTATATCCGTAACGGCTTTTCCGCCTATCTCCGAAGGTATTTTGATTCCGCTCTTGCTGCCGTTATATTTTGTAAGGGTAACGCTTCCACTGTCATTGACTTCATAGCTGAAATCCTTTGCCGTATCTGTTTTCGCCGTTACGGTTATCCCGAAAAGCGGATCTCCGCCAAACTTCGGGATAACCTCCGCCATTCCCAGCGCCAACGCAAAGGAAGCGGCAATGACTATACTTTTCAAAAGCTTGCTTTTCAAAAAAACTCCTCCTTAAAATGCAGTCACGGTAATTTCAATAACTCCCCAAAATAATACTTGAATCAATTATACGCCTATACGCCTTTCCTGCCCCGACCGTGCAAGTCCCACGTTTTTGAGGAAATTAAATTTCTTAACATTTTTCTGTGAGACGGCTAAACCGTCCCTTTAACAAATCCTCTGTAGCCCCCGCTTTTATTTCTGAATTCATATTCACGGCATAAATAGGTTTCCTGCCTTGCATCGCAGTCCTTACCTTCAAGAAATTCAAAATAATCCCCTTTGCCGTTCACCTTCAGGCAATCCGACTTGTGCCGCCTGAAGCACAGCATTGTGCCGAAATCATCATTTCCGTAGGGCGAGTAATCGGCGTATTGACAGGTAAAGCAGGATATGATACGGTATTCGTCTTTCATTTTTCCACTCCGTTAATTAAACTTTCACACCAAAGGTGCGCTGAAACTTAGGGGTTTACCGCTAACTTTCAAACTTTCCGACAGGGATTCAAGCAGCGATTCAAAATCTGACGACTTTACCGCACTGTCGTATTTTACGTCACCGACAAAAATACTGCAATTATGAGGAATAATAATATCCCAATAAACATCTTCGCCGTCGCAGACAGACCGTGTACTGTGTTCACCCTCTTCGGGCTTTTTCATATCAAAGCTGTAATGCAAAATCCCCTCTGTCCGCCCGCCGTCCTTTTTGCCAAACAGCATTATCGGTATTTCTACCCTCAAGCCGTATCTTTGCAGACCGTAGTAATATTTTGAATCATATCCGTTATATTTCAGAATGCAAAATTTGTTTACCGCTTCATCATACTGCTCCCCGTCCGCAAGTTCAAAGTCACAAAAACTGCTGCCTGCAAATTTTATCCCGTCCAGCTCAAAGGACAGAGGGTCGCCTGCGGATCCTTCGGTGTTTGCTATCACAATATCCTCGTCATGGAGTTCATCTGTAAAATGTGCCTTTAAATATTTCATTTTTTTTGAGCTCCTTTACAAAATTTTGTACACCAAAGATACACTGAAGCTTAGGGGTTTACCGCTGATCTTCAAACTTGCAACTCGGTAAATCAGAATTCCGGCAATACAGGCTTTTCCCTGTCAAAGCTTTTACCGCTCAGAAACCCCTCGGGGATCTCGATAACCTTAAACCAATATGAAATGCCGTATTTTCGGGCTGTTTTGATAAGCGCCGCCGAACACACATCCACAACAGTCAGATACCCTAACAGTTCCTTGCGCTGCTTCTTTATCTTTTTTGCAAGAAGCAAATTAAACTTATTTTCATCCCTTTTTAAAACAGCCTCAAGAATGCCCTTGAAATTTTTAAAGGCTGCCTCATTCTCAAATGAATCCTCATTCATATTTTTTATGTAAGCTGCTGCCTTTTCCTCATCACCGCAAAACAGCGAATACACAGCGCACAAGCTGCTGTCCTCCAAAAAGGAATATATATCGCCCTCTGCACCGTCAAGGCCTTTGAACATTTCCGTTTCATTCAATGAAATTGCGGCATACAGCAGATCGTCATGGTTTGCTTTTTTTCCGATAAAGTCTTTAACAGCGGGGTTTGTTATTTCTATGCCCCTGCCGTCAAGCTCATATGCCCTCATATACGCCAGTATGAATAAATACAGGTTTTCCGCACATTTTTCATAACTGCCCCTGAGTATCCATTCATCCATGCCCCAGTGCCTGTAATTCAGGCTCAATAAATAATAAAGTGAAACAATATCGCCCACGCAGGGAGGGAATGCATATTTCTTTTTTGCCTCTTCGGGGTCTTTATAGGTAGTTATAAGACACTCAATGTCGTCTTCGGGAGCTGACATATACGGGTTGCTGTTCTGCTCCTCACGCCATTTCTTTTCCTTGTACCATTTGGGGAAATCAAAATCTATTTCCATACAGCATTTCTCCTGTCTTTTTACAGCGCATTGCAAGAAGCAATAAAATCACAAGTGCACTGACTCTTACTGCCTCTGACTGCGGGAATATTTCGGGTCTTTGGCTCCGCAAACGGTGCAGACACCTTTTACATAATCGTGACCCGCAGCGTTTTGGGGATATTCACAAATATATTTGAATGGTATTTTTTGCTCATCGGCATAACGTTTCGCAGCCGTGCCGCTGCAGCCGTAAATTATAAGCCCGGTACAGTCGTAAAATGTATCGCTCCATATTAATTCAACGCTTTTGGGAATTACTATGCTTTTTAAACCGGTACAGCCCGAAAAAGTATGACCGCCTATACTTGTAACACCTTCGGGAATCGTTATGCTTTTTAAAGAGCTGCAGCCGTCAAAAGCATAATCTCCTATGCTTGTAACACTGCCCGGGACAGTTATGCTTGCAAGACTGCTGCAATCCTGAAAAGCAAAGCTTTCAATTTTTTTAACTCCGTCAGAAATTATTACACTTTTAAGACCGGTGCAATCCTCAAAAGCATACTCTCCTATGCTTTCGACGCTTTTCGGGATATTTATGCTTTTTAAACTCTCACAATTTCCGAAAGCACTGTATCCTATGCTTGTAACGCTGTCGGGAATTACTGCGCCTGCAAGGGCTGTGCAATATGAAAAAGTATATTTATCTATAGTTTCAACGCCCTGCGGAATGACTATTCCCGTTAAGCCCTCGCAGCGGGAAAAAGCGCCCTCACCTATGCTTGCAGCACTCTCGGGAATCGTTATATCCGAAAGGCCCTTGCAGCCCGAAAAAGCATACTCCCCTATGTTTTTAACACCCTTTGGGATCGTTATGTCCGAAAGCTCTGTGCAATTAAAAAAAGATTTAGCTTCTATGCTTGCAACACTGTCCGGGATAATAATTTCTCCCTGCTTTGTGCACAGACAGGCAATAAGCTTCGACATATCCTTAGTATACAGCAATCCGTCGGCAAATGTATAGTGACCGTTGCCCTTGCCCACCTTTATCCCGGTAAGACTGCCGCAGCCGACGAACGGGTTTATGCCGACAGAGGCTACGCTGTCCGAAAAGGTCACGGCTGTTAAGCTCTCACACCCCGAAAAAACATAGTTTCCTATGCTTGTAACACCCTCCGGAAAGCTTACACTTGTTAAACTTGTGCAGCCTTTAAAAACATAATCGCCTATGACTTCAACACCCTCCGAGATCACTATACTTGTTAAACCTGTGCAGTCATCAAAAACACCCGCTCCTATGCTTGAAACACTGCCGGGTATCACTATGCTTTTTAAGCCTGCACAGCCGGAAAAAGCATAATTCCCTATGAATTCAATACTGTCGGGAAGCTCTATTTCCGAAAGGCCCGTGCAGATAATAAAAGCAAAGTGCCCTATGCTTGTGAGACTGTCGGGAAATTCCACGCTTGTTAAACTGCTGCAAGCGTCAAAAGCACGGTCTCCTATGCTTTTAACGCCCTCCTGCATGGTCACGCTTTTTAAACCTGTGCAGTGATAAAAAGCGTTTTCTCCTATGCTTGAAACGCTGCCCGGGATCGTTATACTTACAAGACCTGTGCAGTCTTTAAACATAAACTCTCCTATACTTGTAACACCGTCCGAAAAAAATATGTCTGTAAGCGCAGTGCAGCCCGAAAAAGCCTCCTCTCCAATGCTTGTAACGCTGCCCGGAATCGTTATGCTTTTTAAAGAGGTGCAGTAAGAAAAGGCATTATCTCCTATACTCGTAACACCCTCGGGAATTGTTATGCTTTTTAAAGAAGTGCAGCCCAAAAAAGCATAATCCCCTATACTTGTAACACCCTTGGGAATTTTTATGCCTCTTAAAGATGTGCAGCCTGAAAAAGCCCCCTCGCCTATGCTTTTAACACTGTCGGGCAATGTTATTCTCTTTATATCCTTGCATTGTCTGAAGGCTGAATCTCCTATATCGGTAACGGTTTTCCCGCCTATCTCCGACGGAATTTCAATATTCCCGCCGATGCCTTTATTATATTTTGTAACAGTAACGCTCTCACTGTCATTGGCTTTATAGCTGTAATACCTTACCGGCCCCGTTTCCGCCGCTGCGTTAAGTCCGAAAAGCGGGTCACCGCCAAACTTCGGGATAACCGCCGCCATTCCCAGCGCCAACGCAAAGGAAACGGCAACTGCTATCCGTTTCAAAAGCTTGCTTTTCAAAAAACTCCCTCCTTAAAATGCGGTCTGCTGTCTGACAAGTTCACTGACTCTTCTTGCCTCCTGCCTCTTTATCTCTTGCCTCCAGCACGCACACCGCATGGGCGGCAATACCCTCGCAAGCCCCCGTAAAGCCCAGCTTTTCCTCGGTGGTCGCCTTAACGGAAACAGCGGAAATGTCCACGCCGCAGGCCTCGGCAATGTTGCGGCGCATACTGCCTATATAATTTGCCATATGCGGCCGCTCGGCAATTACCGTGCTGTCGATATTCCCTATTTTATAGCCCTTTTCGCCTATTATCTCCGTGACCTTTTTCAGCAGCTCCATGCTGTCTGCGCCCTCATAGGCGGGGTCGTTGTCGGGGAAATGCTGCCCTATATCGCCCAGTGCACAAGCGCCGAGCATTGCGTCCATTATGGCATGGGCGAGCACATCTGCGTCCGAATGTCCCCACAGCCCGAAGCTGTAGGGAATATGCGCCCCGCCGATTATCAGCTTCCGCTCGGGCACAAGGCGGTGCACATCATAGCCGTGACCTATTCTTATCATGTTCATATTTGATTCGCTCCTTCTGTTAGAGGCAAGAGATTCGGAGGCAAGAGGCAAGAAGTCGGATTTGTCGGGCTCTTTTGCACTCGTCGGACTTGCGGTTTTGATTGGATTTTATTTTGGTTTCGGTTAAGCTTTTTGAGGTGTTGTTGCGTATGATTTGCATTTTGCAATATGCGTTTCATTGTCAACCGTTTTGCGGCTTGGACCCCGTAAGCAGCAGTTCGGCAATCTGAAGGTCCTCGGGAGTGGTTATTTTTATGTTAAGATAATCCGAGGGGGTCATTGCAACACGAACGCCCACTGCCTCCGCCATCTGGCAGTCGTCGGTGAAGTCAAGGTCGTGTTCCCTGGCGAAATTCACTCCGTCAAAGTAGATCTTCTTCTTGAAGATCTGGGGAGTCTGGGCGATATAAAGCCTGCGCCTGTCGGGGGTGTCGGTGATAAGCCCGTCCTGCACCTCCTTAATGGTGTCCTTTACGGGCACGCCCAGGACTGCGCCGCCGAATATGTCTGCGTCCTTTATGCACTGCCTGATGTACTCCCCTTTTACCAGCGGACGTGCGCCGTCGTGAACGGCTATCAGCCCCGTTTCACGGCAGACCTGCCGCAGACCGTTTATCACCGACTGCTGGCGTGTTTCGCCTCCGGGCGTGCAGCAGGCAAATTTGGAAATGCCAAAGTCTCGGGCGATTTTCTCAATTTGGGCAAGCTCCTCCTCCCTGCAGGTAACGATTATTTCCTTTACCTCGGGAAGTTCCTCGAAAACCCGCATGGAATGGGCGATCACGGGCATTCCCCCGATCATGCTCATAAGCTTGTTTATCCCTTTCATCCGCTCTCCCGAGCCTCCTGCGGCAATTATCACCGACACGCTGTCTGGTTTGTTCATGATTTTTCACCCTTAATTTAAATGTAAAATTTATGTATTGCAAAAGTTAATTTTTATTTAACATCCGTGCAATATTTCGCACTGCTGCATTAAAAACGTCCTCTTGAATGTCCGCCCGAACGGTGTCCGCCGGAATGACCGCCCGAGTGATGACTGCCTCCGGAATGATGTCCGCCCGAATGGCGGCTGCTGTCCGACTGTATCTTCACCCGTGAAACGCTGGTGTAAAGGTACACGTCACGGCTGACGGTCACTTTGAAGCTGCCGCTTTTTACATAGTTTCCTGCGGTTATCTCTGGACGGGTGGTTTTCATGCTTTGCTTCATGCAAAAGACTATTATCATTGCAATAAATGCGGATACGAGAAAAGCGGCGGGGCTTAAAGACAGCGATACCGAGATACTCCCGGAATATTCTCTGCCGTTCAGCGCTGCTTTTTCCGCACGCTTGCCGAATTCGGAAAATGCGCCGTAATAATCGCCCTCCGAAAGATAAGGCTGAAGATCGTCGGCAAGACGATTAAGCTCTCTGTCGGACATAATTCGTTCATACATTTCACCGAAAGCATATATGTCATACTCACGGTCGTTTATGGACACGAGATAGAGTATTCCGCTGCCGTCGGGGTCGGTGCTTATGCCGTCGGCGGCTCTTTGGCTGTACTCGCTTACGCTGCTGCCTCCGAGGCTTTTTACGGTGTAGACGATTATGTCGTGGCCGCAGCTTTCCGAGGCCTTGCGAAGCTGTTCTTCAAGGCGGGATTCCTCACGGTCGGTGAGAAGGCCGCCGTAATCGTAAACCTTTTTCTCGGTGTATGCGTTGACATTTATCGGGAATGCTCCCCATAAGATAACAGCCGTAAAAGCCGCTGCGAAAAATGTAAAAATGAGAAGTACACGGAAATTTTTCCGGTGCGATATTGCATTATGCATATAAATACCCCCTTAACCGAAATAATTCATAAGCAGGGTCAGTATAACGGTGAGCGCTGCTGTAATCCCTGCGAAAAAGCCCCAGAACTTAGGCCATGAAACGGGCAGCTCGCCTACGAATTTGCCTGTCTGGCCGTTCATGGCAAAGGTGTAGCTTTTGCCGTTGTAGTTTACTGTCATGAGCCACATGGGCAGCAGGGCATAGGCGATTTTTCCGTTTGCCACGGTAAGGCTTTGCTGTTGAGGCCGCACGCTCGTATACCCCCTGCAGGTATCTGCAAGGGCGGATGTAATGCTTTGGCGGATACGTTCGTCCGCTCTGGGTCGGCAGGTTTCCTGGGGGACGTCGTATCTGTCCGCCAGAAAGCCCGACAGATAGGCTTTTGCAAAGGGCGCTGCGCCGTGCATATCGAAAGGCTCTACTGCTTCGGTGACCTCCGCTCCCAGCTTGGAAGTGCCGTCCACGGGGACGTGCTTGAAGTCCATTGTACCCTCACGGTAGAGCATAAAATGCTGAGTGCGGGTGACGTTATAATCCCCCTCACGGCGGGTATGAACCCGCTCGGCACGAAACCGCACGTGCCCTTTGACCCCTGCGTCAAAAAGCCAGTAGGGCACATACAGTCCCTCGATCTTATCTATCCGTCCGCTGCTTAAAAAGCCGCTCGGCAGCAGGGGTTTGCCCTTGCAGAATTCCTTGAATTTCGCCGCTGCCGCATCCTTTTCCACTTTGAAAGGGATTATGTAATCGGGGCGCAGCATACCCTCCAGGCGGTCGTTCATGACCACGGTATTGCCGCAGTAGGGGCAGAATGAGGCGGCAAGGGTCCTGTCCCCGGCGATCTGCGCTCCGCAGGATGAACAGCTGTAGGTGCAGGTGCTGCCGTCGTTTTCCAAAGTCTGCGGATTTGCGTGCTGCCAGTTTATATTTTCACCGGCTGCGTCGGACTCTGCCGCTTCCGCCATTGCTTCGGCTGCCTCTGCTTCAAATTCCGTTCCGCAGTATTCGCATTTCAGGCTGCCGCTGCCGGGTGAATATTTCAGCTCCGCTCCGCAGCAGGCGCATTTGAAGGATGTTGTCATTTTTTATAACCACCTTGTGAAATTAATTAATAATTAATAGTTAATAATTAATAACGATTTTATGAATATGCGATTTTTCTGTATCGTCTGAATGTTGATCTGCTTGATTTGACGGTCTCTGCGGCTTGCCGCTGTAATGCTGTAATGCTGTAACTATTTTTTTATGCTCTATTTTGTAGTTTAACATATTTTCGGGAAAATGTCAAATGGAAGCGGGAAATTCCGGAGGCAGGAGACAGGATCTTTGCAATGCAGGTGAGAATGCATGACACTGCATTGCTTGGTGCACATTGTACAAAATATCGGCAAATATTTGTGCAAAAAGAGGATTTTGTGTTAATGCGAAATTTTATTGCTTAAAGCTATTGACAATTTGAGATAATTGTGGTATAATTATTGCAAAGAGCATTTGATTTTATTGCTGCGCTTTAGGATTTGTTGGATCGATGTTGCTTTTGAGAGCGCTGTGTATGTGTATTGATCAGGCTTGACGGATGTAAATCCGGCGTTTGGCGGATTAAGATATGCGGCGGCGGCAAAAAATACTTGACGGCATATAAGCATGACGGCAATATCAGCTCCAATGCTGCAGCGGGACTGCAGAGCTTTTTTCAAATGATACGGCGGTGCGGTGGAAATTTTGTCGGCACTTTTTTGTCTGCGTCCAAAATATCCGGGGTTATTTTCGGTTTTTTTATTGAAAAAGCCATTGAATTTTTTTTTCATTTGTGATATAATTATATAAAGTATGCTCACAGTGAGATTGAATTGCGCTGTGCTTTGGATAAAATTGGAATATGCTAAAACAACAAAGAGCCGTGCCGCCTGCTTTTGAGACGGAATTGACAGGGACTGCCGCTGTAAATTTGCAGTAGTTTTTGCGTATTCCGTGCGCAGTGCATGTGAAATAAAATATTCCGGATATAAAAAATTCCGAAAGGATCGAAGTCCGGAAGTCAGAGGTAAACCCCTGAATTTCAACTTACCTTTGGTGCGAAAGTCCGATTAACGGAGAGGGAAAGTTTTAAGGTCGGCGGTAAAACCCTGAGTTTCAGCGTAGCTTTGGTACGAAAGTCTGATTAACGGAGAGGAAAAGTTTGAAAGTTAGCGATAATCCCCTAAGTTTCAGAGAAACTTTGGTGCGAACGAAAGATTAGCGAGAGGTAAAAAAATGGATAAAAAAGAAACACCCGTTATTTATTTTTCCGTGGGAGGCAGCAACAGCTTTCACAAGCTGGAATTGTCAAAGTCTTTGCTGCGTTTTGCGGAGTTCGATTTTACATATTTCTGGGAGCAGTGCATTGAAACGGGGCGCAATGCAAGAAAGACGGGACGGATCTCCCGGAATCTGGAGGCTATTGCGCTTGGCTCTGCGGCTAAGTGTCATCCGTACGTGGAGGCGTGTCTGGGGACGGAGTTTGACGGGCTGGTGACGGACTGCATTATCGCTTACATCTGCCATTCGGAGGGGATAGGTCCGGAGGAGCTCTGGGGGCGGTGCATTTCCCCGAAAAGCCTTTACGAGAAGGAGATATTCGGCCGCATTTCCGAATACAAGACGGGTCGGGCCATCAATCAATGGATAAACATTGTGCGTATGCAGGAATATGCACGCTCGAAGATGAAATTCATTTACGAGACCGATTCCAATATTATGCTGCCGCCCTGCGATTACAGAGCGAGGCGGGAATATTTCGACCTGGCTTTTGCGGTGGCTGCAAACGAGACGGGCTGCGATATGCGGCAGATGCCGTCGGTGAAGAAATTTTCGCCCTCCTCTCTGCCCGACTGCGTTTTTATGATGGGAAGGGTGTCAAAGGCCATTTACAAGCGGCTTTCGGAGGTCCTGGCGGACGCTCCCACGGTACGGGAGAAGAACCTTAACGACCACAACCGTGACAGCACGGCGCTGGACGCTTTCAGCTATGTGAAGGATATGCCGAGGCCCGAGACAATTGACATGAATCTTGCTATGGAAAATATTACTGCGCTGCCCGAGACGGTTTATATGCCCGACAGCTTCAAGGCGGTCATTGATCTGGAATTCACGTGTATGTATGAGGAGGGGATCTATCTTTCAAAGTGCCCCAGGTGCGGAAGATTTTTCAGACGTGACCCGGAGGAAAAGTCGCCTTACTGCAGCAGGATAAATTCCAGCGGAATGACCTGTGCGGAACAGGTGGAGGAAGAGCTGGGGATCGCTTCCATGAAGCACCCGAGGACAGGCAGCAAGGAGGTTTCCGAGGTTGCCGGCGAAGAAAGGGCGGAAATGATTTCGGAAGGATCAACGGACATTGAAGAACGTGTGACGGCGGTGGGGGATAAAAAGGAAAATGAACAGGGCGGCGCAACAGGCTCGGACGGCGAGGATACTGCAAATACCGCAAGTACCGAAAAGGGTGGGGAAACGGCTGATGACGAGGCCGCCCGCAGGCCTGTTTCGTCGGGCAGGGAAATGCCCAAGGAGCTTGAAAAACGCTGCCAGAAGGTCTACAATCTGCTGTACAAGCGGATAGGCAAGATAATGAGCGAAGAAGAATTCAAGGAATGGTCAAAGTATCTTTCCGATTTCAAGAGGGATTTCCGCAGCGGCGACGCCGAGACGGAGCAGATAGAGGATTTCCTCACTTACTGGGAAACGGCGGTGAAGAAGCTGTCGAGGCGCTCGGGAAAGAGCAGGGCGGAAAAATCCGAACAGTTCCAACAGTTCAGAGAGGTGCTGCGGCGTGAGGATATTACGGGGGTTGATATTGACGAGGAGGGGCGTCTGACGGAGATTGACCCTGCGGTGAGGAATGTTTTAAAGGCGGCGGCTTTTTACGGCAGCGTTAGCAACGTTAGCAGCGTAAGCAACGTGCAGGGTGATGAGGGTGCGCCGACGGTGAATAACAGGGCTTCACGCATCATGGCTGAGAAAAATGCTCCGAGGGGGCAGGATATTTCGGAGGACGAGCCCGGTGGGCTTTCCGATATGTTTGACGAGGCGGTCGCAGAGGCTGAGGGAAGGGCAATAGGAAATGCTGACCGTGCTGCGGGGAGCGAGATATCCCCTGCGGGGACGGAAAATCTGCCCGAGGAGAGAGTTCTGAAACCCTTTAATCCGCCGAAGTACAACACGGTGCTGGAGGCTATGATGGACGGCAAGTACAAGTCGGACGAGCTTCTGGGTTCGGACAATGAGGAGGATATTTCCGAGATAAGGGTGAACGGGAAAAAGGTGCGTTTGCCCGATTGGGAGAGGATTCCGAGGGAGTGATGAGAAGTGGACAGGCAAAACGTATGTCGGGACGGCGGCGTTTCCGGGAGGGTGAATTTTAAATATTTGCTCATTTCCTGCGGGTTGTTTTTGGGGTTCGGGCTTTTGAAGTTTGAGGCTGAGCGGAGCGCCGAAAATTCCTTGATATGGTTTGAGTTAGCTGAATCAGGTACTGACGGTATGATAGTCTGCACCGTGTTATTCGGTGCGTTGGAATGCATTGGATTTGCTCCGCTTCTTACGGCGGCGGCTTCTCTGATGTACAGGGCTTTGAACGGTGTCGGCGCAGAAAGGCTCGGGGGCTTTTGCCGTGCAGATGTCTGGCTGCGGTCGGCGGCGGCGGTGCTGCCGTTTACGGCGGTGATGAATTTATATAATACCTTGTTCCGGAACATCTTTTCCGTTGATGTTGACGGAGTGGGAACGCTGCTTTTGCTGACGCTGCTTCAGTCGTTGGCAGGGTGCGTTTATTACGGCTTTGCTGCCTGCGACCCCATGAAAAATATTAAGCTCGGGACAATTTACAGGGCGGGTCTGAAAAGGGCGGTGCGGCGACCCGTGAAGCTTATTCTGACGGCGGTTTTATGTGCGGCGGCGTATTATCTGCTGTTTGCTCTTCCGTTTAAGGCTTTGAGCGAGGCGCCGCTGTGGGACGGCAGCATAAGATATTTTGATTCTAAGCTGCCTGTGCTTGATTACAGGATAAGGATAGCGGCATGGGTCATTTTGGATTCGCTTGCTCTGTTTGCACAGTCACTGATATTTTATATTGTAATGCTTCCGAAGAAAACAGCTTCTGCGGCAGCGGAGGGCAGCGGCAGTACGACGGACACAAAGCTTGCGGCGGACAAACCTTAAAATATATTCCCATGGAGGAAATTAAAATGGATTTCATTAACGAGGCTAATGCCATAAACGGGCTCGCTGATTCGGTGGTTAAAGGGGGTATTGCCCTTTTTAACGGGATAAAGTACATTTATTCCATTGCCGAAAGCAGCTTTTACTCGGTGGATATTAAGGACGCTTTCAAGATCGTTCTGAACAATATTTACGACACGGATTCGCTGACGGCGCTGGGATTGCGTTTGGACAACGAGACCTGTCGGGAAATGATGAGCGATGAGTACAACAAGGTGCTGCCGCTTATTGTTTACAGTCTGGCGGTGAGGATTCCCGTGCTCAAGAACCTTAAAGGCGAGAGCGGTCCTATGACGGACGATCAGCTTTACAAGGTATATGCGGAGGTGCTTTCGAGGGGGGCGGAAAACTGCGGAGACGCTGTGGCGGAGACCTTTATGGAGATAAAATATTTAGTGCGCAAGGGGCGAAAGCTTCCCCCCTACAATGCGGACTGGTTCAAGACTTACATTTACACGAACGTTCCCGCTTTATCGGAGATCACCAACAAGAATATGTTTTTGCTGGGGTTTGCGGACGTGCTTTTTGCAATGTTCTACTCCTGTCTGGAGGAGGCTTTGTTTGAAAAGATAAAGGAATATGCGGCGGATGATTTCGGCGAGGCGGTGGAGATTTAATTAACAATCAATAATTAATAATGAGGTAGATTTGAGGCTTGCGGAACTTTTGGAGGCAAGCGGGAGAATTATAATTAACCAATGAGATAGATTTGGGCAGGCGGAAGTTTTTTGTTTGAAAGGAATGTTTTTTGAATGGCTAAGACGGTTTATTTATGCGGATTTATGGGCTGCGGCAAGACGACGGTTGGTAATGTTCTTGCCCAAAAGTTACGGCTCGGTTACTGCGATATGGACGCTTACATAGAGGAGACTCTGGGAATGACCATTCCCGAGATTTTCGAGGAAAAGGGGGAGGAATATTTCAGGCAGCAGGAGACGCTGGCGGTAAAGGCTTTAGGCGAGAAGGGCGGCGTTATTGCCTGCGGCGGCGGCGCTATGCTGAGGGCGGAAAACGCCGAGGCGGCGCAGGGCTATGGCAGGGTGATATTTATTGATGTTCCCTACGAGGTCTGCTGGGGGAGGATAAAGGACGACCCGGGAAGGCCTATTGTTTCAAGGAACACTAAGGAATCCCTTAAAGTTATTTATGACGACCGCAGTCCTGTATACAGGGCGCATTCTACCGATTCCGTGGACGGGACGGGCAGCCCCGAGGAGATTGCCGGGTGCATTGCGGCGATCATCAGCTAAGAAAATTAATCTTATAAAAAAGGACTTGAATAAATGGAAAAGAAAACTTATAATTTAGGCGTGGACATTGGCTCGACTACCGTTAAGACTGTGATACTGGAGGACGGGAAGATCATTTTCTCCAAATATCAGCGGCATTTCTCTAAGGTAAGAGAGACGGCGGCGGAGCAGATCGAAGAAATAGGCAAGCTTTACCCCGAGACGGATTTTAAAATGGCGATAACGGGCTCGGCGGGACTGGGACTTGCGGGGGCGGCAGGGCTGCCCTTTGTGCAGGAGGTCCACAGTGCATTCATTGCGGTGGGAAAGGATTATCCCGACGCTGACTGCGTTATTGAGCTGGGGGGCGAGGACGCTAAGATAATCTTCCTTACGGGCGGCACGGAGCAGAGAATGAACGGTTCCTGTGCGGGGGGCACGGGGGCGTTTATAGATCAGATGGCGACGCTGTTGGGTATTTCCGTTGATGAGATGGACAAGCTTGCGTTAAAGGCCGAGAAGCTTTATCCCATTGCTTCGAGGTGCGGCGTTTTTGCAAAATCCGACATTCAGCCTCTTTTAAATCAGGGGGCTAAGAGGGAGGATATTTCCGCTTCCATTTTTCAGGCGGTGGTGGATCAGACCGTTTCGGGATTGGCGCAGGGACGGCAGATAAAGGGCAAGGTACTGTTTCTGGGCGGTCCTCTGACGTTTATAAAGGGTCTCCGGAAGGCGTTTACGGACACGCTGAAACTGGATGATGAGCATGCAATATTCCCCGAAAATGCTCAGTGCTTTATGGCATACGGCAGCGCTTTGTATGCGGCGGATAATGAGGAGGAGACCTTCAGCCCTAAGGAGATAGTGAACAAGATTCGGACGGCGGCGGTAAGCGATGACATTATTACGGGGAAGAGGCTGTTTGAAAACCGGGCGCAGTATGATGAATTTGTTAAGCGGCACTCCAGTCACAGTCTGCCGGAGGAGGATATTTCCACATATGAGGGCGAGGCTTATCTGGGTATTGACGCAGGAAGCACGACCACGAAGCTTGTGCTTATTACTCCGCAGAAAAAGCTTTTATACAGCCACTACTGCTCCAACAAGGGGCAGCCGCTGGACGTTATCACGGAGCAGTTGGAAAAAATTTACAAGGCTTCGGGAGACAGGATCGTTATCCGCTCGTCGGCGGTGACGGGGTACGGCGAGGATCTGATAAAATCGGGGCTTGGGATAGATTACGGCCTGGTTGAGACGGTGGCGCACTACAGGGCGGCGGCTCATTTCTGTCCCGAGGTTGATTTTATAATTGACATCGGCGGGCAGGATATAAAGTGCTTCAAGATAAAGAACAAGGCTATTGACAGCATTATGCTCAATGAGGCTTGTTCCTCGGGGTGCGGGTCGTTTATACAGACCTTTGCGCAGGCTCTGGGGTACGAGATAGCGGACTTTGCGGCGCTGGGACTGTTTGCGGAGAGACCTGTTGACCTGGGGTCAAGGTGCACGGTATTTATGAACAGCTCGGTCAAGCAGGCGCAGAAGGACGGAGCTACGGTGGAGGATATTTCGGCGGGGCTTTCTTCTTCCATAATCAAAAATGCCATTTACAAGGTGATCCGTGCAAATTCGGCGGAGGAGCTGGGGAAAAATATTGTGGTACAGGGGGGAACGTTCCTGAATGACGCTGTGCTGAGGGCTTTTGAACAGGAACTGGATATGAACGTGGTGCGGCCTGCGATCGCAGGGCTGATGGGGGCGTTCGGTGCGGCGTTATATGCCATGGAAATGTGCAAAAAGGAAAAGAAGCTGGCGTCTTCCATAATCACTTCTAAGGGACTGGACACGTTTAACTACAAGTCAAGGCAGATGACCTGCAAGGGGTGCACGGCAAAATGCGCTCTTACTATGATAAGCTTTTCGGACGGTCACAAGCACATAAGCGGCAACCGCTGCGAAAGAGGTGCGGGGCTGAAGCGGACGGAGGATATTCCCTGCCTGTATGAATACAAGTACAGGAGGATCCTGGAGGAAATGGACAGGGGAACGCCTGCAAACCCGAAGGCGGTTATCGGCTTGCCGTTGGTGCTGGGATTTTACGAGCAGCTGCCGTTCTGGAAGGCTATGTTTGAGCATCTGGGCTTTAAGGTGATAATTTCCTCGGAAAGCTCGAGGGATATGTATTTCAAGGGGCAGCACACTATTCCTTCGGACACGGTATGCTATCCTGCAAAGCTGGCCCATGGGCACATTATTGATCTGCTTGAAAAGGGTGCGGACATTATCTTCTACCCCTGCGAGACCTACAACATTGACGAGGGTCACTCGGACAACAACTACAACTGCCCTGTTGTGGCGTATTACCCGGAGGTGCTCAAGGCTAATATTCCGGGGCTGGGTAAGGATAATTTCCTTTATCCGTATATGGACATTAATCTGCCTAAGCACATTGCAAGAAGTATGTGCAAGGAATTTGCACGGTTTAATTTAAAGCCGAAGGACGTTAAAGAGGGCTGGGAAAAGGGTATGAAGGCTCTGGACAAATACCGCAGGGACATTATTGCGGAGGGGCAGAGGGTAATAAATGCGGCGAGGGAAAAGAAGATGCCCATTATTGTAATAAGCGGGCGGCCTTATCACCTTGACCCTGAGATAAATCACGGCATTCACAAGCTGATAACCTCTCTGGGCATGGCGGTGATAACGGAGGACAGTGTTTGTCATTTGGCGGAGACTCCCGTTTTGCATGTGCTCAATCAATGGACTTACCATTCGAGGCTTTACAGGGCGGCGCAGTATGTTACCACCCAACCCGATATGCAGCTTGTACAGCTGGTTTCTTTCGGCTGCGGCATTGACGCTGTTACCACAGATGAGGTGCGGAGCATTCTGGAGCGCAGCGGCAAGCTGTACACTCAGCTGAAAATTGACGAGATAAGCAATCTGGGCGCTGTTAAGATAAGGCTCAGAAGCTTGCAGGCGGCGATAAACGGTTAATTAATAATTAACAATTAATAATTAATAATGAGTGGTTGGTGCTCCTTTATTTGATTGGATATTATTTAATGTGAGCTCCGACCGGACTTTCAATTTCTAAAACATTCCGAGGTATAGCAAAAGCATAGGAAGTATTATGAAATATCTTGCTTCCTGCTTCTTGCCTCTTGCCTCTTGCAGAAGGAGCAATTAATAAAATGAACAGGGAAAAAATCGAGTATAAGATCAGAAAATCTATAGGCAGAGAAAGGGCTGTGAATGTTACTCTCAGGGGAGGCTCGGACACGCTGAGTCTTATTCCTTTGTCGCTTTTTAACGGGATATTGCTGGCGGCAAGCGAGGTGAGCTTCAGGCCTGACGGGTACATGGTCATCCCTCTTGACAGGATAGAGAGGGCGCAGGTCAACAAGGACGAGGGGTACAATGAGATACTCAAAAAGGAACATGTACTGGATGACATTAATCCCCCGAAGCTGGATATGACCAGCATTTCCTCGGTTTGCGGGTATTTTCTGCGGAGCAGGGAGTGCGTTTCGCTGGACGTTGACGGCGGTTTTATGGTAGGAAGGGTCACGGAGATAAAGAAAAAGGGGCTGAAGTTCAAGCCCTTTGAAGCTCCGGGAAAATGGGGAAAGTCCGTTAAGATAAGGTTTGAGGACATAAGGGACGTGACGTTCGGGGATATGTATACCAGAGTTTATGCGAAGTATACCGGGAAATAAGTCAGCTTGGAGAGGTCAGAGGCAAGAGGCAAGATGAGTTTTAATGTGCGGTGTGAATTTGCAGTGTAAATCGGCAATTCCTTGAAAAAGGCGGTGATGATGAGAAGATATGATGTGCAAGTCAAGAATGTTTACTGCTGTATTGGCAATTGCGTCGGCAATGGTGCTTATGTTATCCGCTTGTGACGGGACGGACAAGGAACAGTCGGACGGTACGGGCGAGGACGGCTCTTTGGCGGCACAGGCGAATATTATAGGAAATGAAGACGATCCCGGCAGCTTTGCAAGTGAGCCTTATTATTACGGGGCGGATGAGACAGTTCACGACTTTGACCCTGAGGCTATGCTGCATGCAGGAGAGAGAGCAAGCTATTTCTTTTCCTCAGAGCTCTCCGATGTGACCTTTTACCCGGAAGAGGCGGCGGTCAAGAGAATGGGCAGGTTTATTGAATACAAGGACACATATTACCTTTCCTACACCTGTTCGGGGGTTAGCTTTCTGATGACGGGGGACAAGGCGGAGGCGGTGATGGTCTCAAACGGGGGGGCGTATGCGGACAACCAGCAGGGCTGGGTGGGGGTGCTTATCAACGGCGAGCTGACAAAGCGCATTCAGCTTTCCCCGGGGGAGGAGACGTACACGCTTTATGAGGGTGATGAACTGAAAAATGCGGAGATCGCCATTGTCAAGCTTTCGGAAAATCAGATGGCGTGCACGGGGATAAAAAGTATAAGCTGCCATGCTTCGAGAATTGCGCCGAAGTTCAGAAAAGACAGACAGATAGAATTTATAGGAGATTCCATTACCTGCGGCTACGGAAATGAGGCGGAGTCCCCTGCTGACGGCTTTGACAGCGCCGAAGAGAACGGGCTTCTGACCTATGGATATATGACGGCGGAAAATCTTGATATGGAGCCTATGATCACTGCCATAAGCGGTATCGGGCTTATTTCCGACTACACGGGGACGGTGGGGGTAAAGGAAGATTACCTTTTAATGCCCCAGGTTTACGGCAACAGCGACACCAATTTTGAAATGCGGCGTGGGTTTGATGAGCTGACCCCCTGGGATTTTCGGAGAGAGAGCGACATTATTGTGATAAATTTAGGGACTAACGACTACAGCTACACGGGGCGGAATGAGGATTTGCAGCTGGAATTTGAGAATGCGTATTACAAATTCCTGGGGCAGGTGAGAGCCAAAAATCCCGACGCCAAAATAATCTGCACCATGGGGATAATGGGGGCGGAGCTTTTCGAGGAGATTGAGAATGCGGCGATACAGTACAGGGAGGATTTCGGGGATGAGAATATTTTTGTGATGAAATTCGACTACCAGAGCGAGGAGGACGGCTACGGCGGGGATTATCACCCGACGGCGGCTACTCACAGGAAAGCTGCCGAGAAGCTGACGGAATTTATAAGAGAACTGGAAAACCGTGGGGACGGAGGTGAATAGGGGTTTTCCCCGGTTTACGGGAGAAAAAAGCTTGAAAGATAGCGGTAATTCTCTAAGTTTCAATGTATTTTGGGTGTACAAATTTAAGCAAAGGAGTTCAAACATTTGAACAAAAACAGATCGGTTTCCAAAAGCGTGGAGCGTAAGGGCGACAGCAACGGCAATGGGTGCTCTGTATACAAAAAATGCAGCGGCTGTTCTCTGCGGAATATGAGCTATGAGGAACAGCTGAAATTTAAATATGTGAAGATCGACAGGCTTATGGGGAAGTTATGCAGACCGGACAGAGTGATAGGCATGGCGGACACGGCCGGCTATCGCAGCAAGGTTCAGATCGCTTACGATTTTGTGAGCGGCAGGGCGGTCAGCGGGATATACCGCTCGGCTGACGGGGGGGTCACGGCGGTGAGGGACTGTCCTGTGAACAACCCTAAGGCAAATGCGATAGGCAGGGCTGTGCTTGATGCGGCAATGGATTTAAAGATACCTGTATATTGCAGCTATAATGGCAGGGGGTTTTTACGGCATGTGCTGATAAGGGCGGCGGGCCACACGGACGATATTATGTGCGTTATTGTGGGGGCGGCGAGGGAGTTTCCCGAAAAGAGGGAATTTGTAAGGCGGCTGACGAAAAAATGCCCCGGGATAACGTCGCTGTATTTTTCGGTGAGCAGCTCGGAAAAAATGGTCGTGGGGGGCTGCATGGAGCGGCTTTGGGGCAAGGAACATTTAGAAGATATCATTTGCCGGAAAAAATTTGTTGTATCGCCGGGGTCGTTTGCTCAGGTGAATCCTGTTCAGGCGGAGGTTTTGTATGGACTTGCGATAAAGTATGCCGATATAAAGCCCACGGACACGGTAATTGACGCTTACTGCGGCGTTGGTATGCTGACTGCTCTGGCGGCGGAGAGGGCCGGATATGTTTACGGGTGCGAGATAAACGAGGCGGCTGTTAAGGACGGGCAGGAAAATTTACGGCTGAACGGCATTGACAATGCACGGATCGTATGCGGGGACTGCGGGAGGTTTATGGAAGAGTTCCGCAGCGGCGGTCTGTTGGCAGATGTTGTCATTTTAGACCCTGCGAGGGCGGGGTGCGACAGACGGTTTCTGGCAAATCTTGTGCTGATTGCGCCGAGGCGGATAGTTTATGTTTCCTGCAGTCCCGAAAGTCAGGCGAGAGATGTGTTTTATTTGGTGCAAAAAGGTTACAGGCTCAAAAAGCTGTCGCCTGTGGATATGTTTCCGTGGACGGGGCATGTGGAGTGTGTGGGGGTGCTTACATTGTCAAAGGGCGGCAGATACGAATGAAAATGTCCACCTAAAAGGAAAAGGCAATTACGGAGGCGTAGAAATTCTTTGGGTTGATTTGATACACGGGGAGGATGATGAAATGCAGTCTTATAAAGACGGTAAATGGGCAAAGCAAATTCTTTCGCAGCGGCGAGAGGATGGACTGTGGGGGAATTTTCATACTCTAAGTTGTCCTGTTCCGGGCAAAAGCTATACAACCGAGCAAGCAATACGAAAACTTTATTATTTAGGATATACAGCAGATGACGAAGTCATCCGGACTGTACTGAAGCGTATGGAACAATGTATTAAAGGAGAACTTCCAATTGACGGGTATTCCGAAAAAAAGCATGATTGGCCTTTCTTTGAGAAGTTGATGCTGTCCGCATGGCTGCGTATCTTTGAACCGCAAAATGAAACTGCGTTAGAGGTGGCCTATCAATGGGCGCAGGTTGTCGAAAAAGCCTTTGCCGGCGGCAGTTACAGCCAAGATGATGATATTGCCGCATTTACGCAGTGGAAAGGGCGAAAACCCAAAAGCGGATTTGAAACAGGATTCGGTATGTTCTATCATGCTGCCCTGCTTCCCGGAGTTCTGTCGCCAAAAACAGAAGATTTGTTTTTAGATTATTACTTGTCAAAACCGGATGGTATGTTTTACATATACGATAAGCCGCTGAATCAACCGCCTGAGATATTTGCCTCACGCAGTTCAAGCTGTTATTTGGCGGCAATAGAAGTGCTGAGCCGATACGGTCAAGCAAAGGGAAAACTGGACTTTGTCATGGACTGGCTTTATGCTAACCGAGATGAAAGCGGGCAGTGGGACTTTAGTGAAAAAGCAAAGGATGGTGTATATTTTCCTCTGTCTGACCGATGGACCAAAGAAGCAAGAATCAAAGACTCAACCTATAGGATCAGAAAGCTTTTTTCATCCCCTTGTTATTAAGGGTGATTGATTCCGAATGTGCAAGGGAATAAGTAAACAAATTTTTTGGAGAATGAAACAGGGGAAAGAATATTAAATCCCCACCGGAGAAAGGAAAGTCTGCCATGAGTGAGAAAATTAATGTTCAGGGATACTTGGAATATGTAAATGCACCGTGGGGCAAACTGTTTTACAAATTAGCATGGCATAATATAGAATGCAAGGGAAAAAGGATCCTTGATTTCGGAAGCGGTTTCGGAAATACGGCGGATCATTTCGCCGAAAACAATGATGTAGTTGCCGTTGAGCCGAATGAAGAAATGCTGAAGCACCAATTTACCGATAATCACTATGAGCAGGTCATTGGCGGTATTGAGGCTTTAAAAAATATGCCGGGGCAATCCTTTGATGTTATCATTTGCCATAATGTCATGGAATATCTGAATGACAGGGAAGAGTTGTTGTTTGAATTTAACAGACTGTTAAAAACGACCGGCTTTATTTCCGTTATCAAGCACAACAGAGCTGGAAAAATAATGCAGAAGGCTGTGTTTGAGTATGCTATTGACGAGGCCTTGAAGCTTTTGGAGAACGGAAATTCGGAATCTGTTAATTTCGGAACGATAAACGAATATGACAATCACGAGTTGGAAGAATACTGCAAGGGCTGCTTTGCAATACATAAAATTTACGGCTTGCGCATTTTTTATGCATTACAGCGAAATGAACTGAAAACCGGAGATGAATGGCTTGCCGATATGTATGCTCTTGAATGCAGGGCTGAGGAAATTCCCGAATTCAGGGATATTGCTTTTTTTCATCATGTTATTCTCAGAAAAATATCGCAAGGTATATGAACTTATGCGGAATATGCAAAATTTTTCCCGGTTTCCTATTGCAAAATTCAAAAAAAAAAGGTATAATATATATGTATGCGTAATACAACAGGCTGCAAACCATGTTATCCCTTGCAGGATAAATGTTATCCCTTGCAGGATAAATGTTATCCCTTGCAGGATAACGCCAAAGAAAGGTTGATGTTATGAGAGCGTGCGGCATACTGTGCCATATTTCAAGTCTGCCCTCCCCTTACGGGATCGGGACGCTGGGGAAGGAAGCTTACAGATTCGTGGATTTTCTCCGCAGGGCGGGGCAAAGCTACTGGCAGATATTGCCTGTGGGTCCTACGGGCTTCGGCGATTCCCCTTATCAGAGTTACTCCGCTTTTGCGGGGAATCCGCTGCTTATTGATATTGATATGCTTATTGCGGGGGGACTGGTTGACGAAAACGACAATGATGTGAAGCTTCTTCGCAGCAAGGAGAAATTTGCGGATTTCGGACAGCTGTTTTCCTTTAAGCGGCTTATACTTGCTAAGGCTCATGGGGCGTTTACGGCTAAGGGGACGGGCGCTTCGGGCGTGTCTGTTTCGGGTATGTCTGTTTCAGGCATGTCTGTTCCAGACAATTCCGCTCCCGCAAAATCGGGAAATATTCACAAAAAGAACTGCTGCGGCGATCTGGCGGATTTTTCGGCGTTTTGCAGGAAAAATGCTTGGTGGCTGGACGATTATGCGCTGTTTATGTCCCTTAAATACCATTTCAAGCAGGTTATGTGGACGTTATGGGAGGACAAGTACCGTTTGCGTGAAAAGCAGGCTTTACAGGAATACTCAGCTGCTCATGCTGCGGATATTGAACAGTGGAAATTTATGCAGTATGAGTTTTTCCTCCAATACAGGGCTTTGAAAAAATATGCGAACAAGTGCGGAATAAAGATATACGGCGATATGCCCATTTATGTTTCTATGGACAGCAGCGACATCTGGGCTAATCCCGAAATGTTTATGCTGGACGGGGACTGCCGTCCCGTGACCGTGGCAGGGTGTCCTCCTGACGATTTCGCTCCTACGGGGCAGCTTTGGGGAAATCCCCTTTATGACTGGGATTACATGGAGGACGACTGCTACAGATGGTGGGTGACCCGTGTAAAATACAGTGCGGAGCTTTTTGACCTGACGAGGATAGACCATTTCAGGGGCTTTGAGAGCTTTTATGCTATCCCTGCGGAGGACGACACCGCAGAGCATGGAAAATGGCTGAAAGGTCCGGGAATGAAGCTGTTTAAGGCGATAAAGTCCGAGCTTCCGGACGTGAGGC
Source organism: uncultured Ruminococcus sp. (assembly GCA_964523835.1). Taxonomy (GTDB): domain Bacteria; phylum Bacillota; class Clostridia; order Oscillospirales; family Ruminococcaceae; genus Huintestinicola. Next base: position 11,335 of record CAZGAZ010000009.1, on the reverse strand, counting down.
TTGTGGCGGAGGATCTGGGCTTTCTGACGGAGGATGTGGTGACAATGCTGAGGGAGGCGGGGTATCCCGGAATGAAGGTGCTGGAATTCGGCTTCGGCGGGGACGACAGCGGTTATCTGCCTCACAATTACGATAAAAACAGCGTGGTCTACATCGGCACTCATGACAATGAGACCGCTCTGGGCTGGTACAAGGGCTGCGACAAGGAGACAAAAAAGCAAATTCGCCGCTATCTGGGGCTTTCCAAAAAAGCGGAGGAGGGCAAGGTCGTTGCTCACCTTATCCGCACGGCTTATGCAAGCGTTTCCGAGCTATGCATTATTCAGCTTCAGGACCTGCTGCTGCTGGACAATTCCGCAAGAATGAACATTCCCTCGACCATTGGCGGCGGAAACTGGCAATGGCGTTTTCAGGCGGGGGCTTTGAACGAAAAGCTTGCCCGTGCGCTGCGCAGACTTGCTAAGACCTATTACAGGGCGAGGCATGAGGAGCGGAAGCAAGAGGCAGGAAAGGGATAAGCTTTTTCGGAAAATGTTGTGCAGTCGGGAAAATTAACGGGGCAACAGGGTAAAAAGTCATTAAATAAAAGGTAAAGGGGCAAATCTTCTTGCCTCTTGCCTCTAACCTCTTGCCTCTAAATAGGGCGAGGCAGGATGAGCGGAAGCAGGAGGCAGGAAAGGGATAAACTTTTTCGGAAAAAATTATGCATTAAGGTGCAGAAAAAACAAGGTAAAAGGCAAAAAGCATATTGCAGGAAATAAAATCAAAGGCAAGAAATAAAACCTATTTGTACGGTTCAGATAAAACTATAAATCAAAAAGGTAAAAAACTCTTGCTTCTTGCTTCTTGCCTCTTGCCTCGAGTAGGTGAGCGAATTGATAAAGGTGCTTTTCGCAGGGGATATTGTGGGCAGCGGGGGGCGGAAATATGCTGCCAAGGTGATCTACAGGCTGCGGGGGGAAGAGAAGATCGACATTGTGATCGTCAACGGCGAAAATTCCGCCGACGGCAACGGCATCACCAAAGAGGCTATGGACGAGCTTTTCACCTTTGCGGACGTGATAACCACGGGAAACCACTGCTTCAGGCGGCGGGAATTTATGCCTGTATGGGAACAGTCTCCCGAGACGCTTCTGCGCCCGGGAAATTATCCGGAGGGTGTGCCGGGGCATGGGTGGTGCATAGTGGACAAGGGCGGTTACAGCATTGCGGTGGTGAACATTATGGGGACGTCGTTTATGGAGCCGCTGGGTAATCCTTTCGAGTATGCGGAGAAGCTGCTGCCTGCGTTTTCCACGCCTAACATTTTTGTGGACTTTCATGCTGAGGCGACGGGGGAGAAAAAGGCTATGGGCTTTTTTCTGGACGGCAGGGTCTCGGCTGTGGCGGGAACTCACACTCATGTTCAGACCGCAGATGAGGTCATTCTCCCTATGGGCACGGCGTACATTACGGACGCAGGAATGTGCGGTGCCGAAATGTCGGTGCTGGGGGTGAAAAAGGAGCCGGCTGTTCAGAAGCAGCGGTACAAAATGCCTGTGCGATTTACCGAATCGGATGAGCCGCCTTTCTTTTGCGGTGTGCTTGTTTCGCTTGACGAGAAAAGCGGCAAGGCTCTTGAAATACGGCGGCTGATGATACGCTCATGAATTAACTTTTTCAGGCGGGGACAGTATATCAAACAATATTATGCCCCCTGCCGCAGCATACATATTCTGCAAAAAAATCACGGTTCATATTCCTGTTTACATGCAAGACCGGATTTTCAGAAAATAAATTTTTCAAAAATAAAACTATCAGGAGGAATTTATCATGGAAATTTTAAAGGTATCCGCAGGTTCGTCGCCTAAGTCGGTGGCGGGGGCTATTGCAAATGTTGTCCGCAAAAACGGCGAGACAGAGCTGAGGGCTGTGGGCGCAGGTGCGTCAAATCAGGCTGTTAAGGGTATTGCGGTTGCAAGGAGCTATCTTGCGGCTGTGGGGATAGAGCTTGTTTGCTTCCCTGCTTTTGAGACTGTGCTCATCAACGGCGAGGAACGCACTGCTATGAAGTTCATCTGCTTTGACCGCTATTACACTGAGGCGGAGGGCAGTCTTATTCTCCCGGATGAATATTATGAGGGACAGGGCGGTCAGGCTGCGGAAACGGACGGATATTACTTTGATGAAACAAACAGATAAAAAAAATCCCGGACGTGTTAAACGTGCCGCAGCAAAAACATCACGGACATTAAAGGCACCACGGACACAAAGCCATGGGAGATATTTCTCGGCTGTTGCTTCCATTGTTACGGCGCTGCTGTTTTTCGGAACGCTGATCACTTTGGGGTGCATTACGATATTTTCCGAAAAGGCGGATTTTTCCGAGACGCAGAACCGCTATCTGGCGAAATTTCCCAAAGTGACGGCGAAAAATTACTTTAACGGCGGCTTTATGACAGGCACGGCGGAGTATATTTCCGACCATTTTGCCTTTCATGACGGCTGGATAAGGATTAATACCGCCTTGGATATGCTTTCGGGAAAACGGGAACTGAACGGTATTTACATTACGGGGGAACGGATGGCCGAGAAGGTCTCGTTTCCCGACAGTGAGCGCACCGAAAAAAGCGTTTCGGGGATAAGGAAATTTGCGGAGGAAAATGAGCTGCCTGTGTATCTGCTCATTGCCCCGACTCAGGCGGAAATTTACAGGGATGAGCTGCCGTCCTTTGCACCGAACCCCGATCAGCAGCAGTTTATAGAGGATGTTTACGAGCAGCTTTCGGATGTTGCTGTTACCATTGACGTTTACGGCACGCTTTACGCTAACCGTGAGGATTACATCTACTACCGCACCGACCACCACTGGACTACGGCGGGGGCGTTTGCGGCGTACACGGCGGCGGGCAGAAAAATGGGATACACTCCTTTGGGGGAGGATTCCTATGACATTGAGCATTCAGGGGACGGGTTTCTGGGAACGTTCTACTCAAAGTCCCTTTGGGACGGCGTAAAGCCCGATACACTTGATCTGTGGCTTCCTACGGACGGCAAGGATGTGAAAAGTGTGAAGATTTATTCCGCTATAGGGCAGGAGCCTGTTTCCCATGAGGGAATGTATTTCAGGGAATACCTTGATATAAAGGATAAATACAGCGTTTTCTTCGGCACAAACCAGCCTATGATCACCGTTGACACGGGCCGTGAGGGGGACAGTCTGCTTGTTTTCAAGGACAGCTATGCTCATTGCTTTATGCCGTTTCTGACCGCTCATTACAGCAGGATAACTATGGTTGATCTGCGGTACATCAATATGTCCTACAAGGATATTATTGATGTGAATGATTATGACTGCGCTCTTTTCCTGTACAATGCGTCCACTTTTATGAGCGATGAAAATTTGAAGAAGCTGAATTACTAAGCCTATTTTTAAGAGGTAACCTCATCTTGCCTCTGATTTTCTCACGAAAGCAGGTGAACAATATTGCCGACGCCTATAGTTGATTTTTGTGAAAAGTACAAAGCTGATGAAATTCTGAGAGCTCATATGCCCGGGCACAAGGGCAGGGGCGAGGATCACTATGCCCTTGACATTACCGAAATATCGGGGGCGGACAGCCTTTTTGAGGCTGAGGGGATCATACGGCGGAGCGAGGACATGACTGCTGCTATGTTCGGGGCGTACAAGACCCTTTATTCTGCGGGCGGGTCGACCTTATGCATTCAGACAATGCTTGCAATGCTTTCAAAGGTCACAGGCTCGAAAACGGTGGTTGCCGCAAGAAACTGTCACAGGGCTTTCGTGAATGCCTGCGGTATGCTGGGGCTTTCGGTAAAATGGGTGCTGCCGAGGTATGAGCACAGTCTTGTGACGGGGGATATATCGGCGGATTCGGTAAAGGCTCTGCTGGACAGTCTGCCTCCGTGGGAAAAGCCGTGTTGTGTGTACATAACGTCTCCGGATTATATGGGGAAGATCGCTCCTGTTGCCGAAATTGCACGAATTTGTCGGGAAAAGGGAATTTTTCTTGCGGTGGACAATGCTCATGGGGCGTACCTTAAATTCTGCAAGGAGGATATTCATCCGCTGACGCTGGGGGCTGACATTTGCTGCGATTCCGCTCACAAGACTCTGCCCGCTCTTACGGGGGCGGCTTATCTGCACATAAAAAATCCCGCTCTTGAGCCTTTTGAGGGGTTTGCTAAGGGGATTATGAGCTGCTTTGCTTCAACAAGTCCGTCATATCTTATTTTGCAGTCGCTGGACAGGTGCGGAGAATATTTGCGGAATGAAATGGGGGACGGTAACGGCAATGGAATTGGCGGCGGATATTTTTGCGAAATGGAAAATGCGGCGAATGCGCTTAAAGCAAGGCTTAAAAATGCGTGGCAGATTTACGGCGATGAACCTGGCAAGCTGTGCATTTTTGCGCCGCCCTCGGGGTTTTCGGGCACGGGGCTTTCGGAGGCTTTAAGGCAGCGGGGTGTGGAATGCGAATATGCGGACGACTGCTTTACGGTGCTTATGCTGACGGGACTTACGGTGGAAGAGATCGGGCAATTGGGAGATATTTTTGAAGGTATCCCGCAGCCGAGAATAATTATACAAGCGCCCGATTACAGTGATTTTGCTCTGCCGCCTGCTGCCATGGGAATAAGAGAGGCTATGATGTCACGGTGGGAGCAGATTCCCACCGACGAAGCAGAGGGCAGGATCGCGGCAGCGTGTCTTGCTCATTGCCCTCCGGGGGTGTCCGCCATTGCAAGCGGTGAAATTTTTACGGAAGAAATTATTAAAATTTTGAAAAACTATAGCATTCGGAATGTAATTGTGGTATAATAGAATTATAGGGGTATCTGTATTCAAATCCCAACCTTTGAAAGGTCATGATATTATGAAGCTTATCTATGCAATTGTCAACAATGATGACAGCTACTCGGTGTCCTCAGAGCTTACAAGGAGCGGCTATCAGGCCACAAAGCTTGCTTCTACGGGCGGTTTCCTTATGGCGGGGAACACCACTTTCCTCATTTGCGTGGACGAGGCAAGAGTGGACGGGGCGATCGAGGTCATCAAGCGGTGCTCACGAAAGCGCAAGCAATATGTCCCCTCCCCTGCTGCGGGCAGAACGGAAACTGCGGGGGATTTCCCCATTGAGGTGTCCGTGGGTGGCGCTACGGTGTTCGTTACGGATATAGAAAGGTTTGAGAAGCTGTGACCCTTTATTCAAAGGAATCTGTTATTGCCCCATGCAAGGCTATGAGCCGCACAGGCAGGTTTGTTCATTCGTTCCTTATTACGGGGGCGCAGGGGGTGGGGAAAAAGGTGGCTGCAAGGTATCTGGCTATGTCGTTATTGTGCAGCGCAAAGTCCCCCGATAATGAGCCTTGCGGTGTCTGCAGGGAATGCGACAGGATACTGCGGGGGCAGCACCCCGATTTCATTGAGGTGGAAAAAAGCGGCGTTTCCTTTTCGGTCAATGACATAAGGGAAAAGGTCGTTGCGGACTGCTGCACTCCTCCTAACGACTGCGACCGCAAGGTGTATCTTCTGGCAGACTGCGACGGCTGGACGGACGCTGCCCAGGACGCACTGCTGAAGATCACGGAGGATCCTCCGGATTACGGTTATTTCATTTTTACGGCGAGGATTCGTGAGGTTTTTCTGCCCACGCTCATTTCCCGCTCCATGACCATGGAGGTGCATGAGGCGGACACCCGTGAGTGCGAGGCGGCTTTAAGGGAACGTGGCAATAGTTCCACTAAGAAAAAAGAATTTACAGAGGAAAATATTTCCCGTGCCGCAAAAATATTCGGGGGAAATATCGGCTGTGCGATAGAATATATTGAGGGCAGCGGGAAATTTGCCAAAATGGCGGAGATGGCGATGGAAGCGGCAAGGGCTATTGCCGGGCGCAACGAGTATGCACTGGCGGCGGCGCTTACGTCTGCTTCGGGAAACCGTGAGGAGATGCGGACGATGCTGGAAATGCTCTCCCGTGTTATCCGTGACAGTGCGGCGGCAAGAGTTTTTTCGGGAAAGGACGGGCGCAGTGCGGATAATGGGTTTATCGGCTGTGCACGTGAGGAAAGCTTACAGATAGCCGAATTTGCGGGGAGCGCAAGACTGAATGAAATGTATGAGGCTATTCGTGAGGCGTCATATCTTTGCACACGTAACTGCAGCGGTGCGGCTGTGGCAAGTGTGCTTACGGGAAAATTACTGTAGGATGTTCACAAAAATTTACATAAAGAATTGTGGGATGTTCCGAAAGGTCAAAGCTTGAAAGATACAGGTCAGTCCCTGCGTTTCAACGTTTTTTAATGTGCAAAATCAAGTAAAGGAGCTCAAAAATGGTAGAAATAATCGGCGTAAGGTTTAAACAGGCAGGGCGGACTTATTATTTTTCCCCGGGAGGGCGGCAGATTAAGACGGGGGAAAAGGTGATCGTGGAGACTGCCAAGGGCGTGGAATGCGGCGATGTGGTGCTGGATAACCGCATGGTGGAGGACGAGCGGGTGGTAAATCCGCTGAAACCCATTATCCGCATTGCGGGCGAGCGGGATATGCGTATTATTGAGCAGAACCGCCAGAAGGAAGTTACTGCGATGAAGATATGCCAGGAGAAGATCGCTGCTCATGGGCTTAACATGAAGCTGGTTGATGTTGAGTGCACTTTTGACAACAACAAGCTGCTGTTTTATTTCACGGCGGAATCGAGGATAGATTTCCGTGAGCTGGTAAAGGATCTGGCGGCGGTTTTCCGCACAAGAATTGAACTGCGGCAGATAGGTGTACGGGATGAGGCGAAAATGCTGGGCGGTCTTGGAGTCTGCGGCAGGGCGTTCTGCTGCAAGACATTTCTTCCGGATTTTCAGCCTGTGTCCATAAAAATGGCAAAGGAACAGGGGCTCAGCCTTAACACCACTAAAATTTCCGGCACCTGCGGGAGGCTTATGTGCTGCCTTAAATATGAACAGGATTATTATGAGGAACAGCTTGCGGGACTGCCAAAGGTGGGGGCATATGTCAAGACGCCTCAGTTCAAGGGATATGTGGAGGAGGTCAATGTCCTCAGCGGCAAGATACGTGTGAAGCCTGAAAAATCCGATGATCCTGCTGCCACATTTGAACGTGATGACATAAAGGTTATCCGTGACGGCAAGGGCAGGCAGGAAAAGTTGGACAAGGAGGAATTCAAAGCGTTAAAACAACTGGAGGATAAGTAGTTTTACAATATTTTCACGATAAATTCATTATATATTTACTGATTTCAAGGAGGAATAATCAATGGAAAGAGTTCACAAGGGCATTACGATCGCAAGAGATATTCTGCTTATCGTCACCTGCTGCGTAGCTGCTGCGGAAATGGTTCTGATGATCGTCGGTCACGCTATCGGCAGAAAATATTACAGGGGTTATGTCAGAATCAAGGATTCGGATGAGCTGCCCTTCTAGAGGCAGGAGGATCAGAGGCAAGAGGCAAGAGAGGGTTACTGCTTTTCTTGCCTCCACTTTTTATACAATAGGATCAGAGGCAGGAAAATCGGAGGCAAGGAAAGTTTACCGCTTTTCTTGCCTCTATTTTTTATGCAAGAGAATCAGAGGCAGGAAAATCAGAGGAAAGGGAAGTTTACCGCTTTTCTTGCCTCCAGCTATCCTTTTAGAGGCAAGAGGATCAGAGGCAAGAGGCAAGAAAGGTTTACTGCTTTTCTTGCCTCTATTTTTTATGCAAGAGAATCAGAGACAGGAAAATCAGAGGAAAGGAAAGTTTACCGCTTTTCTTGCCTCTTGCTTCTTATTCTCTTGCCTCTAATAAATAAAAAGGCTAAATGACCGGAAGATCATTTAGCCTTTAATTGAATATTATTATATATCGGCTGCCCATGAGGCACCGCCTTCTCTGGATTCATTGGGATAGTTTCCTACATAATGATCTGTGGAAGTTTTTGCCCATGAGGCTGCTTTTGGCATTCCTGCAGGGTATACCATTACTTCCGCATACCCCGACCTGTTGCCTGATATACCCATACTGATCCGAAGTGCTGTCAGCAAGTCGGCAGAGGTAGGAGCTGATGTCGGAATTGCGATCGCATCCGGCTCGCTGCCTGTTTTTTCCAAGGATTCCGGTTGAGTTATGGAACAGCCGGAGTTCATACTGTATCCGGCAACACTGCATTTTGTACTGTAGTTGGCTGTGTTGGTATAAACAAGCTTGGCATTTGTATTTGCAGTGGATAGCTTGGAATCCCCGATATACCCTATCATTGAGGGGACAAGTATGGCTACAAGAACTCCTATTATGGCAATTGTAACAATAAGTTCAATCAGCGTAAATCCCTTTAACAATTACGATCACCCCTTTCCCAAAAAAGGCTGCCGAAACCGACAGCCTTTAATGTTCTTAGCTTTATGTATCCTTATTAAGGTTACAAATCAGCCGGTCCACAGAGCGCTGGAACGACCTGCGTTATCGGATGTGGAAGCTACAGGATAGTTACCGGTGTAGTTAGCCTGGTCAGAAGTGGACTTAGCCCAAGAGGTTCTGTCAGCCATACCCTGAGAGGTAACGTTTACCCAAACAATGCCGGCAGTAGTTGCATTTGCATTACCCTGAAGTGCCTGAAGAGCGGTCTGGAGGCTGCTGCTTGTAACTGCAGCTGTAGGAGTGCTCAAAGTAGGCAGGGTGCTGCACTGCATGGATGCAGCGGTAAGAGAGCAAGCTGTGCCCATAGGATAACCGGAAGTCTCACACTTAGTTGCAAATGTAGCAGTGTTAGTGTAAGTCAGCTTAGCGTTGGAGTTAGCTGTGGAGATCTTGGAATCCGCAACGTAACCGATCATAGAGGGAACGAGGATTGCTGCGAGCACACCGATGATTGCAATAACAACGATGAGCTCAATAAGGGTAAAGCCTTTCATCTTTGAATTTCTCATAGGAAATTCCTCCTTTAATAAAATTTTTATAAGCAACGAACATCATCGGTTCGCAGTTATACATAAGTTAGGTAATGTAGGGATACTGACCTACATATCGCTTGATACTTGAGGCGTTATTAGCGTCAACTTCCTGGCCGTTAATGTTGCTGTACAAATCATCGCCTGTAACCATATCAACCAACACATCTTCCTTGGCAATTTTTAATGTGTTATCGTTGGTAGCAGGATAATTATCACAAAAGAGAGCATACTTAACAGTGTAAGTTTTAGGATAAATACATACAAGCCATGCGCCTTCAAAGCCATTGGTAAGGTAACCTGAGTTATACCCCTGGAAAGTTGAGCCTGAAGCATTGGATTTGGTTACAGCATTTGTACCTGCAATAATATTTGCTGCAGTTTCGGCGGCTGTTGAATCCAAACTGGTGCTGCATTTGACGGAAATAGTCTGACTGCCCGTTGTGACTGCTGCCACATATATCTCGTTATCCGAGCCGGTATAGCCAAAAGCTTTTTCGCCTCTGATCTGCTGAGAGATCAGATAATCCTGAACTGCATTGTAGACCTCCTGCGCCTGGGTGTTGGCCGCTGTCATCTTAGAATTCCTGAGATATGCTGCAGTGTTGGGAATTATTATTGCTGCAAGCACTCCGATTATAGCTATTACAACTATAAGCTCCATAAGAGTAAACGCCTTTAGGAAACGCCTGTGCAGGCTATCGGATTTTCTTCTGTCCATTGGACACCCTCCTGTTCGCAAAAGTTTCCGTAAGGTTTTCGCAGCCGCCAATCAGGTTCATATCGATTTACCTTCTCGGTGCGTCTGCCGTATCTCTTACTGTAATTATATTATACTCCCTATTTTTCTAAATGTCAATAGTTTTCTGATATTTTTTTCTCTAATTTTGTGAATTTGTCGGAATGGCCACTAAAACGTTTTAGAAAGTGGTAAGTTACGTCATTTTAACCAAATGATTTTAAAGGTTATCACTAATTTTTGCAATTTTCAGTTACATATTTTCTCACTTTTATTGGAAGTTATTTATTTTATGAACATTTTAGGGAAATTTATTAATAATTTAGCAATTTTTATTGCAGAAATTTTATTCTAAACTTGCAAAAATCTTTGATTGTTACAATTTGTAACTTTTTCTTCGTTGGGAATTTTCAACAAAAATAAAAAAGTGCAATTTTGGGATGTTTTATCATTTTTATGCTTTTCGGTATTTTTTTGAAAATGCAGATTTACGATTTACTAAGATACTATTATTAATGTCAATAATCGGCAAGATCTGAGCACGGGAATTTGTTATACTACGGTGTTTCACGATATATCGGCTTTTCCTTGTTTATTTTGTTAATCTATACTTTTCCTTTAATGTAAAAAAAATTATATTTTTTTCAAAAAAACTATTGACAAGTGTGTTTTTTTGTGATATAATATAAAAGCACTCTGAAATTCAGTTAGCTTATCGCGGAGTGGAGCAGCTCGGTAGCTCGTCGGGCTCATAACCCGAAGGTCGTAGGTTCAAATCCTGCCTCCGCAACCAGTAAAAATCCCGTAAACACGACGTTTGCGGGATTTGTTATTTTCTGACAATCAGTCAAAAATCCCGTTTGACGGTATAAATGACGGTATAGAATTTGAATTGTGCAATAAAGCACATCAAAAGAATTTTCAAAAGAAATGAGATAACCGAAGAAAAAATCGGTACAAAGTCAAATATTCGGTACAAATTGCGGTACAAAATTATGCACCGAGATGTGCGGCGATTTTTTTCATAGCCTGCCGCTTCTGCTCGTCAAATGAATGTGCATAACGATTGAGTGTTACGCTGACGTCTGCGTGACCTAAAAGCTCGCTGACGGTTTTAGGGTCTATGCCCAGCTTTATTGCGTTTGTGGCAAAGGTGTGTCGGAGAGAATGGAAATTTGCTTTCTTTATCCCTGCGTCCTCTAATATACGCTTGTATGTGTCTGAAAGAGTGCTCGGTTCAATATGCGTGCCTATCTCTGTGCAGATAACATAGCCCGTATTGTCGTAAACCTCTTTGCAAGCCGACCGTTCCGCAAAAATCTTGTTGCGGTATGCCCGCAGGGTTTTGCATACACTCTCATCAATGGGAATTTCCCTCACCGACTTCTGACTTTTGGGAGGAGTTTCAACGATTTCCGTTGAGGCTTCACCCTCTTTTTGTTTTCCGTCCTTGTCGGGGTACTTCATAAGCCGCCCCAATGTGCGGCGAACTCTCACAGTTCCCACATCGGAGGACAGGTCAATATCGTCCCAATGAAGCCCGCATATTTCCCCTATCCGCATACCCGTGTGCAGGGCTATGTACACGCCTATACCAAATCTTTCCTCGGTCTTGTTCAGTTCGGTGCAAAGCTGAAACTGTTCGTAATCGTCCA
>CAZGAZ010000008.1:0-69563 GCA_964523835.1 uncultured Ruminococcus sp. | reverse complement strand
TTTTTTCGATTTTTAGCCCATTTTACTATTTTCAAACTTTTCCACTCCGTTAATCTTTCGTTCACACCAAAGGTGCGCTGAAACTTAGGGGTTTACCGCTAACTTTCAAACTTTTCCTCTCCGCTAATTTGTTGTTGCACCAAAGATACTCTGAAACTTAGGTATTTACCGCTAACTTTCAAACTTTTTCCTTTCGATTAAAAACTTTTTCAAAACCTCAAAACCTGCCGCTCCCTGCGCCAAAGAAAATATCCTCCAAAACCAAGCGCAGACAAACCTTGCCGCCAAAACCTACCGGCTTTTTTCAAACCCATTTCACAGTAAACCGCTCGAATCCCTCACCGTATTTTTCCCCGCATTATCCCTGCACACCGCCCGGGATCATTCCTCGGTTTCCTCATCCTTTTTGTTCTTTTTCCCGAAGCTTATCTCCTTGAACAAGAACCCGAACTTACCGTCCTTCAGGCTCTTTTTCTCCTTGACATTATCGGGATTTTCCTCATTACCCCCGTCCTCATTTTCGCCCTCGGAGACCTTTTCATCTTCCACGGATTCCCCTGCATTTTCGCTTTCGGAATCCTTTTCATTTTCCGAAATTCCGTCAGCACTTTCACTTTCGGAATTATCTTCATTTCCGGAAATTTCCCCTGCATTTTCACCCTCGGAATTATCCTCATTTTCTGAACTTTCCCGAACATTTTCACCCTCGGAATCCTCTTCATCCGCAGAATTTTCCCTTGCATTTCCGCCTCCGGAATTATCTTCATTCACAGAAATTTCCTTATCATTTTCACCCTTGTCATTTTCTTCATTCACGGAAATATCCCCGGCATTTTCCTCACCGGTCATATCCGCACTTCCGTCCTCGTCTCCCTCTGTTATCCTCTCATAATTCCCCTCAAAATCCACATTATCCTCAAACAGCGCAGCAGCATAATCGGCAGCGGAGAAATCCATTAAATCGTCGATCTTCTCCCCCACACCCACCAGCTTCACAGGCAGTCCCAGCTCCTTGTGAATGGTGATGATAATGCCGCCCTTAGCCGTACCGTCCAGCTTAGTCAGAACGATCCCCGTAATGTCCGCCGCCTCTGAAAACAGCTTCGCCTGATTGACCGCATTCTGCCCCGTGGTAGCGTCCAATACAAGCAGCGTCTCAATGCTGCAATCCTCCGCCTGCTGACGGCATATCCGGGTGATTTTTTTCAGTTCCTCCATAAGATTTTTCTTATTGTGAAGCCGCCCCGCCGTGTCGCAGATTACCACATCCGCACCTCTCGCCTTAGCCGCCGTTATAGCGTCAAAAACCACCGCCGCAGGGTCCGAACCCTCCACCTGCTTGACTATCTGCGCCCCCGCCCTGTCGACCCATATCTGTAACTGATCAATAGCCGCCGCCCTGAACGTATCCGCCGCCGCCACAATAACATTTTTCCCCTCCGAGACAAGCCTTGCCGCCAGCTTTCCTATAGTCGTGGTCTTGCCCGCCCCGTTCACACCGATAACAAGTATAACAGCAGGCTTCGCCGACAAGTCAAGCCTCCTGTCCTCCCCCAGCATACCCGTGATTATCTCCTGCAAAAGCCCCATAATAAGCTTCGGGTCTGTAATGCCCTGCTCCTTTACCTTTTTGCGCAGCTCCGAGCATATCTCCACCGAAGTCTCCACCCCGATGTCGCACATAATAAGTGTCTCCTCCAGCTCCTCAAAAAAGTCCTCATCTATCTTTGTAAACGCCCCGAATAAGGACATAAGCCTCGACCTCATAGAGTCTCTTGTTTTCCTTACGCCCTCAGCGATCTTGTTCCAAATGTTCATTGCCGTACCTCCTCTTCATTATTTTTAAAAAGCGTTTTATCATCGAAACCGTTAAACCACGCCCTGCTTTCAAGCGGCATTTTCTGCACCTGCTTTGTACTTTCCTCAGCCACCCCCACAGGCAGTATGCAAACGATCTTATATTCATCGGGAATATTCATATGCTCCGCCAGCTTCCCCGCAATATCGTCATCATCTGTAATATGCCCCTCATACCAGCAGCTTTCATACCCCAGCGCCTTTATCGCCAGAAGCATATTCTGAATAGCCGCACTGTAATCCTGAACATTAAAGCACCTGCCCCTGTACGCAAGAATTTTCCTTGTAAGCACCAGAATAAAGCAAGGCGCAGTCATTGCAATCGGCGGTACAATAAACGACTTCAGTTCATTCAAAAGCCCCTCATCATCAACCGCAATAAACGACGTTGTCTGCTTGTTGCACCCGCTGGGCGCAGCCGCCCCCGCTTCAAGTATCTTAACAATATCCTCTTTTTTAACAGGCGTATTTTTATATTTTCCCCTGTAGCTTGTTCTGCTTTTTATCACATCAAAAATATCCATAAAACCTCTATTTTAACCTACAATATCCTCTGCACATTTTCCCCCTATAAACGAGCGCATTCTTTCGCATAATACGCACACCGGGACATTTATAAAATATCCCCCACTATAATCATACCCCATTCCCCCCGATTTGTCAATACAAACGGCAAAATTTCCCGTAAAAAAAATACAAAATTCCCCTGCCGAAGCTCGCAAAGCAGGGGAAAACGCCTGAAAGCCGCAGTCTGACAGCCCCCGGGCACCGGATTATCAATGTATCCATTCACCGCAGTACCACTCCGCATAAAAGCTTTTCAGTTCATCTATATCATCAAATTCCGGGTCAAGGTATAAAACCTCATCTGCAATATGCTTTATAAACTTATCGCTTCCCACAGGCAGAAGGACCAGACCGCCATTCCCTGTAAGCTCCCTTAAAGCCTTGAGCAGTGCGCTCTGACACATATGATGATAAAACTTGCTTGTCTCATAGGGAGCAAAAAATATTCTTTTTCCCAGCGCATACCCGTAAGCCGCCGACGCGCGCCAGCGTTCGCCGCTTAAATTTCTGAACCTGCGGTCATACCTTTCCGGGGTCAGCATAAACCTCTCCGCCACAGACACAAAATCCTCCCCGCTCCCGGAATTCGCAAGAACTTTTTCTATGGTTTTTCTTATCTCCTTTTTTCCGTACGGTTCATAGGTCGATTCCAAATTCCAGCCGACATCATTCAGGTCCTTTTGCGTGACAGGAACGTCGTTGCAGTAAATTTTCACCTTGTCAAATTTGAGCCTGCCCCCCAGAAGATATGACAAATACATTCCCCCCTGCCCATATTCGCTGACAAGCCCGTAAATCTTCCCGCTTTCAAACGTGCAGTCCTTGTAACGCCAGCAGTCGTAATCGACAATTCCGTCACTACCGTCAATAATACTCACGCATTCTGACGTGTCCACCTTTACAGTAAATCGCTCCCCGAAAATATCCCCCCGAAGGGAGCCGCCGGCTTTTAAAATCGAACTCATATACGCCTTACTCCTATTCCTCATCCTCCGCAGGAGGCTGTTCCATTCTCAGCAAACGTGAGATCCCCTTTTCCTGCATAGTCACACCGTACAGAATATCCGCCTCTTCCATAGTGCCCCGCCTGTGAGTCACCGTAATAAACTGCGTAGTGTCGGTAAACCTGTGCAAATACCCCGCATATCTCGAAACGTTCACATCATCCAGAGCCGCCTCTATCTCATCAAGAATGCAGAAGGGCGCAGGCTTGAGCCGCAGTATCGCAAAATAAATCGCTATCGCCACAAAGGCCTGCTCGCCGCCCGAAAGCAGCGAAAGGCTCTTTATCACCTTCCCCGGCGGCGCCACATTTATCTCTATCCCCGACTCCAGCACATCCTCCGGGTCCGAAAGCACCAGCTCCGCCTTGCCGCCCCCGAACAGCTCCGTAAATATCTCCTTGAAATTTTCGTTGATTATCTTAAAGCTCTCGGAAAATCTCATCTTCATCGTCTCCGTCAGCTCGTCAATAAGCTTCTCCAGCTCCCGCTTCGAAGCGTTTACATCACCCAGCTGCCCCGACATAAACCCATATCTCTCCGAAACCTCCTTGTACTCTTCAATAGCCGCCACATTCACCGTCCCCAGCGCACGTATCTTCTGCCTTACGCTCATAAGCCGCCCGTTAATATCCACCTTGTCCGCCCCCTCAATAACCAGCTTCTGAGCCTCCGAGGGATATAACTCATATTTCTCCGCCATATCCGAAATTATCTTGTCGCAGCTTTTGTTGTACCCCTCCTTGCGTTCCTCCAGACGTATCCTTTCCGCCCCCGCCCGTTCCTTTTCGCCGTTCTGAGCCTTTATCCTTTCCCGCAGCTCACCCGAAATTTTTTCTTTTTCCAGATTCTCCCGCTTCGTCTTTTCGATCTCACGCCGTATCTCCTCTGTCTTGTCCCCCGCACTTTCAAGCGCCTCCTCACGTTCCCTTATCAGCTCCTCCTTTTCACGGATTATCTTCCTCTGTTCATCCTCTTCCATCGCAAGCCTTACCGAATTATCCCCGATAACAAGGCTCTGTTCCTCTAAAGCTTTAAGCGCCTCCCTTGCATTTTCCAGGTCCTTTTCAAGCCCCGCCTTCATAAGCTTGCTGTCCGACATTTCAGCCGATAATTTTTCACGGAACTTCCGCATTTCCTCCCGCTTCCCGCTGTCCTCCGCAGAAAGCTCTTCCTTCCGGGAAATTTCCTTTTGCAGCTCGTCCAGAGCCGCCGCTGCACGCTCCCTCGCAGCCTTTGACTCTCCGATCTTTTTCTCCAGACGTTCAAGATTTTCCCTTGCCGTCCGCTTTGCCGTTTCATTCTGTTCAGCCGTCTGAACGCTGTGCCGCAGCTCTTCCTCAAAGCGAATCTTATCCTGTTCAATGCGGCGTATCTCTTCATTTGCAGCCTCAATGTCTATCCGCATTTTGTCCGCCTCGGCCTTTAAGCTTGCCGCCGCTTTTTCCGCCTCATTCACCTTTGCTTCAATTTCGGAAATTTCATTGCCCAGCCGCTCAATTTCATTTTTCCTCGTCAGCATACCCCCGGTCTTACCTACCGAACCGCCCGTGTACGAACCGCCCGCATTTACCACCTGCCCGTCAAGAGTGACTACCCTGAATTTGTACCCGAATTTTTTTGCAATATTTCCCGCACAGTCAATATCCTCCGCAATGACCGTCCTCCCCAGCAAAAAATTCACCACTCCCCTCAAACGCTCCTCGCATTCCACCGTATCGCAGGCCACCGCCACAAACCCCATACATTCGTCCAGTCCCCTGTCGTCCAGCCTGTTCCCTTTAACACTCGTCAGCGGCAGAAACGTAGCCCGTCCCCCGTTCGTGTCCTTGAGCATTCTTATAGCCCTCTTTGCAGCCTCCTCATTTTCCGTGACAATGTTCTGCACAGCACCTCCAAGCGCCGTCTCCACCGCCGTCCCCAGATCGGCAGGGACTTTTATCAGCTGCGCCACCGACCCGATTATCCCGCTTATCCTGCCGCTTTTCCCCGCCCGCAGAACCTGCTTCGGGGCATTTGCGATCCCCTCCATGCTGCTTTCAAGATCCTGTAATATCAAAGCTCTCTGCTGCCTGTCCCGAACCGCCATTTTAAGGTCGGCAAGGGTCTTTTCCGCAGCCGCCAGCTTCTGTTCTCTCCCCGCAAAAAGCCGCCCCAGCCCCGCAGCCCTGTTGCCCTGCTCCAGCGCACTTTTTTCCAGCACCGCCAGCCCCTCTTCCACCTCTCGTCTGCTTTCCTCCAAGCGCCCCGCAGCCTCGTCTATTGCCTTTATCTGACTGCGGAAATTCTCCCCCTGCTCCTCCGATTCCTTAATGGCATTTTCCGCCGTCTGCGCATTTATCGTCAATTCCGAACGCTTTATGTAAAGCCCGTTCAGCTCCGCCGCAGCCCCCGACAGCTTGTTTTCAAAGCTTTCTGCGTCCCTTGCCGCCCTGTCAAATTCTCTTGCCGCCTCTTCAAATCTTACCCCCGCCGCCTTTATTTCTCCCTCCAGACGGCTTATAAGCGCCAGCTTTTCCTCCGTCAAACGCTTGTTTTCACTGTCCGATAACTTTGCATTTTCCGCCTGCTTTTTCAGCTGACCGATCGTCTCCTCACAGTGCGCAATGTCATTTTTAAACACCGCAATGTCCGAGTAAATCTCCGTGTTCGACTTCTCCGCCGCCAGCATATCCTCCTGCAAACGCTCGATCAGAATATTCCCGCAGGCAACAGCCTTAGCCGCCTCCCGCTGCTCCTCCTCCAGCTTTTCTATAGCGCCCGCAATTCCGTCATATTCGGAAATATTTATCAGAAGCTTGTCCTCTGTCTCCGCAAGCTTTTCCTTTAACTCCGTCAGCTCCGTCATCCACGAGGTGATCTCCAGGGATTTATTTTCCTCCGATAATTCTAAAAATTTCGCCGCCTTTTCCGACTGTATCTTAAGCGGACCTATCCGCTCCTCCAGCTCCGATAAAATATCCGTAAGCCTCAGGATATTTTCCTCGGCCTGCCCCAAACGCCTTGTCGCCTCAGCCTTTCTGTAGCGGAATTTCGAGATACCCGCAGCCTCCTCAAAAATGTCACGTCTTTCCCCCGATTTTGAAGAAACGATCTCCGCAACCCTGCCCTGACCGATTATCGAGTAACCGTCCCTGCCAAGCCCCGTGTCCATAAAAAGCTCGGAAACGTCCTTCAGACGGACAGCAGCACCGTTGATAAGATATTCACTCTCACCGCTCCTGTAAAGCCGTCTCGTTACCGAGACCTCGTCCTCATCCATAGGCAGCGCATGATCCTCATTCTCAATGCACAGCGTAACTCCCGCAAATCCCACAGGCTTGCGCCGTGTCGTCCCCGCAAAAATAACGTCCTCCATTTTAGCGCCCCTGAGCGTCTTTGAGGACTGTTCGCCCAGCACCCACCTTACAGCGTCGCCGATGTTTGACTTTCCGCTGCCGTTAGGGCCCACAACCGCAGTAATGCCCCGTCCGAACTCTAATTTTACCTTATCGGGAAATGATTTGAACCCTTGCAGTTCCAAAGATTTTAAACGCATAAATAAACCTCGCAAAAAAATTTTTTCCCCTTAAAATTTAAAAACAGGGACATTTTTTAATATCTTAACATGAAATTTGATTTGATATTTTTATAAACATCATTCGGATAATTTATTGAGAACGCTTTTTTAAGCGAATGTTTACCGCCCTATAGTCCCGAAATATTTCACCCGAAAATTTACCGTATTTCAATTTATCACTCTTAAAATTTTCTTTAAATTTTCATTTCCCCGAAAGTATCCGCTATCCCCGCCGCAAAGCTCCATTGCCGCCTCATATAACTATGCAGACCCCCGGCGCTTTCCCTGTAATTTTCAATGATTTTCTCCGTATCATCATAACTGCCCGCCACACTTGCCGTCACCGTCTTTTCCGCCACAGCCTTTGCCGCCAGAAACCCGCTCTCAATCGCCGCCGAGATCCCCTCGCCCATAGGATTCAGAAACCCCGCAGCCTCCCCCGCAAACAAAACCCTCCCCACGCCGTAAACAATACCGCACCCCGGACGAATGTAAGGCATTATCCACCTGTCAGTTTTCACCTGTTTTTCGATCCGCAGCCCGTGCCGCTCTTTCAGGTAATCAGTAAACCTCCCGTAATAATATTCCGCCTTTGAAAAATCCTTCACCGCCACACCCGAAACAAGCATATCATCCTTAACATTAAACCATGCGTCATACTCGGATAATTCCGGCTGCAGATAAGCGTAAAAATAACGCCCGTCCAGATCAGCGCTCCCATACCCAAACGTCTGATAAGTCATTATGTACCGCTGCTTTTCACCCGTAAGTTTCCGCCTTATCACCCCCGCAGCCCCCTCGCAGTCTATCACAAATCCTGCCCTCTCGCTGTAACGATTCTCACCCTTAAAAAACACCTCCGCATACCCGTCCCCCTCTTTGCAGTCTCTGCAGTCCACCGCCGTCATACCGTCCCTGACCTCCGCCCCCGCCTGCCTTGCCTTATCCGCCAGCCACTTGTCAAACCCGCTTCTCCAGACATTAAGCCCCTCCTGTTCAAACCGGTAAATTGCCCCCCTGTCATTCGTAAAAATCATTCCCCCCACTTCCCTCGGCCCGCACATCACAGACACGGGAACATCCTCCCCGAAATGCTCTCTCACCAGTCCGACCGACTTTTGAATAAGCTGCCCCGAACAGGACTTATAGCGGGGCATTTTAAATTTTTCCGTCAAAAGAACCTTGCAGCCTCTTTCCGCCAAGGTTTTCGCCGCCGTGCACCCCGCCGGTCCCGCACCGATAACAATAACATCATACATTTTTCATTTCTCATCTCCCGCATTTTTATTTCGGATACGGCAATATCCCCAATGAATATTACACCTCGTTTTCGGTCTCCTCATCGGAAAGATCATAAGGAAACGGATCGGCGTCAATCATTATATCTCTGAACAGATCATCAATCGTCCCGTACTCAATAACAATAAAAGGCTTCTTCGGAAACAGCACCTCATCCACCCGGTAATATTCATCCTTAAATTTAAATACCGGTCTCTCCGAATAATGTGTTTCCGTCAAATCTCCCGAAAGGCTTGCGGTTTTATTTTCATACGGCAGCGTTATATCAACAACCTCACACCCCAGACTTATCATAACCCGCTCCACAAAATCTTTTCTTCTCTCAAATTCCTCTCTCGTCACATTTTTATGAAACCACATTTTAAACCCTCCTATCCCTCAATTTTTCCCGGCTCATCCATTAGCTTTATCCGAATATCATAAATATTATATCATAAAATCCTCACTCTGTCAATAGCCTTGCGCAATTTTCTCTACACAAACTGCAAATTCTACACTTTCCACAAATCCCAACCCAAAAATCACCGCATTTTGCACTAAGCACACAAATCCACATCCACACAATAAACTCAAATCTCAATCCCATCACAAAATTCTAACCTCTTACCTCTGAACTCTGAACACTACCCCATTCACCGCCACCGACTTGTCGGGCAGCATATCATTTCTCTTAAAAATCACCCTTCCCGGAAAATTCTCCTCAAAATATTCCCGATTGCATTTCTTATGTCCCGAAAGAGCGCTCATAAAGCTGTTTGCCGCCTCGCAAACATTCACACCCTCACGTAAATTTTTCCTTATGATCTCCCTTACCCGAAAGCTTGTCACAACCTCCCCGAAAGCCGGATGATAAAACCCCGCCACGGAATTTTTACCCACACCGTCCTCCGCATGAAGCCCCATTCGTATAATTTTCACTCCCGCATCTTCAAACCGTTCCGCAAGCCCTGCGCAAATTTCCACGCATTCATCAAACCCGTACAGCATATACTCACCTTTTGCATAAAGCATTTCCAGTGCCGTCCCCCTGAGCACCGCCACCGGGTAAATCCTCACCGTTTCGGGTCTGCATTTTATCAGCTCATCACAGGTAAAAAATTCTTTCTCCGCCGTGCTTTTGTAAAGCCCCACCATCATCTGCACACCAAGCTCAAACCCCGCCGCTTTTATCAAATAACAGGCTCTCCGCACAGCCTCCGAATCATGCCCACGTAAATTCGCCGCAAGCACTTCATCATCCATAGACTGCGCCCCCAGCTCAATAGAAGTAACGCCGTATTTTTTAAGAATTTCCAACATCTCCCCGTCAATGCAGTCGGGTCTCGTAGAAATTCTTATCCCCCCGAATCCCGGGAAATCCTCCCGCCTGAGAAACTCACCCGCCGCACTTAAAAGACCTGTCATATACCCCCTGTCAATAGCCGTAAAGCTCCCCCCGAAAAAAGCAATCTCCGTCTCCCCAAGGCTGCCCCTCTCCGCCCCGATCTCGTAAGCCATACAAAGCCT
This sequence comes from uncultured Ruminococcus sp., assembly GCA_964523835.1. Taxonomy (GTDB): domain Bacteria; phylum Bacillota; class Clostridia; order Oscillospirales; family Ruminococcaceae; genus Huintestinicola. The sequence continues at coordinate 59,774 of CAZGAZ010000008.1, read as the reverse complement.
CTCCCGAACTTCATCCACCGTCGGCGCAGACTGTTCACCGCTTATAGTCCGCTGATTGCAGAACGAGCAGTCATTGGGACACCCCACATGAGGAATAAAAACCGAAACATTTCCCCGCATATTTTCACCGCCTCATATCCCCGAATTTTCAAACCGCCCCCAAAATCATCTCAATGCTCCAAATACCCGAATACAAAAAATTATCTCATAAATCAAAAATTTTTTCAGACCTATCAAACCGAATTCCGCTCCATACAAAGCAACGGCTTTTATAAATAAGTCCGGAAATTTTCTAGCCTCTAGCCTCTTACCTCCAGCCTCTAGCAGCCCATAAGCTTCAGAGCCTCTTTGGCCGCCTGCTGCTCCGCCTGTTTTTTGCTGTGCCCCTCGCCGCTGCCGATAACATTGGAATTGAGCCGCACCTCCACAGTAAACTGCCTGTCATGATCGGGACCCGATTCCCCCGTCAGTACATACTCCACCTTTTCTTCCGGGTTACGCTGGATTATCTCCTGCAAAAGGGTCTTGTAATCCTGTAAATTCATCGCCGAATTTTTGTCCAGATCCTTCGGAATAAATCCCATAACATATTCCCTCGCAGCCTCCATGCCACCGTCAAGGAATACCGCCGCAATGACCGCCTCAAAAGCGTCGGAAACAATGGAGGGACGGTTTCTCCCCCCCGTGTTCTCCTCTCCCCGTCCAAGGAAAATATGCTCTCCCAGACGTATCTGCTTAGAAAATTCAAACAACGCCTTTTCGCACACCAGCGAAGCCCTTATCCTCGTAAGATCGCCCTCGGGCAGGTGCTTGAAGTGCTTGAACAAATGCTCGGAAATAACAATGGAAAGCACGCTGTCCCCCAAAAATTCCAGCCTCTCATTCGACTTCCTGCCATGCTTGTATTCATTTGCAAACGAGGAATGGGAAAGCGCCTCAAAAAGCAAATCCTTGTTTTTGAACGTGTACCCGATTATCTCCTCAAATTCGCCGAAATCAAAATTCTCGATTTTTTTCATTTAAAATTCGCCTCGTATTTTTTATAATTTTTTAATTGATCCCCGTTAATTCCGCATAATAATTCACAGCGTCATTTCCCACATAAACGAGCCTCCCGTTTTCAAACACAAACCCGATATTATCTCCCCATTCGCCCTCTCCCTCAACACAAAAGGATATCTTATTTTCACCCTGCGGCACAAAAACATAAACCTCCCCAAACCAACAATATTTCAGCACATCAACAGGCGTTTCAAGCTCGGGCATTTTAAAATTCTTTTCAAGCTTGTCCTTATCCGTTTTTTCAATTGAAATAATATTTTCGCAGATATCATTGACCGCTGCCTCGGGCATTTCATTTAAAAATGCAGCGCACCTTTCCGCATAATCTGCCGCAGACGGATTTTCAATATAAACAATTAAATTCTCATCATCCACGCCATGAAAGATCAGGCTTTTAAACTCGCCCTCCCATGCTTCATCTTCCTTATTTGTCCAGGTTATCATAAAAACATCTCCCTATAACAGCCGCTTAAAAAGCAGCCCTCACTTTGCATTTTTCAGCCTCTCCAGCGACCTTGTTATCTCCCCTATAACATCCCCGTCAACGCACGCCTTAGCCTGCCTTATCGCATTGAAGAACGCCTTCCCGTCCGAGCTTCCGTGCGCCTTTATAACAGGCTTTGCAATGCCCATGAGCACTGCGCCGCCCACTTCCTTGTAATCCAGCTTTTTCTTGAACGCCTTTACCTTTTTCATAATAAGCAAAGCCGCCAGCTTCCCCGACAGCCCCCCCGTCAGCATACCTTTCAGTTCACCCGCCAGAAACGACCCCATTCCCTCGTAAAGCTTGAGCGCAATATTCCCCGTAAACCCGTCGGAGACCGCCACCTGACAAACTCCCTTAGGCATTTCCCTCGCCTCTAAATTCCCGTAAAAATTCACAGGCGCATTTTTCAGCAGCGCATACGCTTCCTTGTCAATATCCCTCCCCTTCGTCTCCTCCGCCCCCACGTTCAGAAGCCCCACAGCAGGGGACTTTATCCCCATAACCTTTTCCATGTAGCAGCTTCCCATTATACCGAACTGCATAAGCATTTCCGGGCGGCAGTCCACATTTGCCCCCCCGTCCATCAGTATCAGATGTCCCGCCGCCGTAGGCAGAATAGGCGCAAGTGCAGGCCGCTTGACCCCCTTTATTCTCTTTGCGATAAAGGTCGCCCCCACCACCAGCGCACCGGTGCTCCCCGCACTTACAAAAGCGTCCCCCTCCCCCTCTGCCAAAGCCTTAAGTCCCACCGCCATAGAGCAGTCGGAGCGGCTTTTTACGATCTCCGTAGGGTCCTCATGAATGTCTATCACCGATTCGGTATGTATTATCCCGATCTTATCAAGACTTATACCGTTTTTCTCCGCTTCTTCCTTAATGACTTTTTCATTTCCCGTAAGAATGACCTCAACACCCAGCTCGCTCACAGCCTGTGCAGCGCCTTTTATAACTTCAAGAGGAGCATTGTCACCGCCGAAAGCGTCAACTATTATTTTCATTTTTATAAACTTCCTTTCGCACAAATTATTTTCCGCATTAAAAAACTTTCTATAAACTCAAAAGGACATTTCGAGGCAGCATAAAACCGCATATCATCACTTTATATTATACCGCAAAACGCCTCTCCTTGTGTTACAATTCGGTTAATTTTCTTACATCCCGAACGCCCCGAAATAATCCGCAGGCACAAATTCCGTCAGCCACACCCCGTTTTCCGAAAGGAAAAACTCAAACCCGTCCCTGTGCATTTCCCCCGATCTAACCGTAAAAATATACGGCTTTCCATGGCGTGCTCCCACCTTTTCCGCAGTCTGTATATCCGCCGAAAGATGAACCATATGCCTTGACATTTTCTTTATCCCCTCATTTTTTATCGCCGCCGCACTTGCCTCCGACGTGCCGTGATAAAGCAGCTCCGGCGGACTTACCGCCGCCAGCCCCAGGTCTATTCCCTTGACGGAATGCCCCTGCCTCGCCCTTATTTTGGTCTTGTCCTCATTAAAAGCATACCTTTGCTTGTTGTTGTTTTCCACGATCCTCTCTAAATCTTCCATGGAAAATCCGGGAAATTTTTTCGACACACCCCTAATAAGCTCCTCAACATCTCCGTAACCGTTTTTGTCAAGAGTAATTTCCGCAGCACTCGGATCATGCCGCAAAACAAGGCTTAAAAATCTCCCTATTGTCACATCGTCATTTTTATTTTTCATTTTTTTCCTCTCCGCTAATCAGTCTTTCGCACCAAAGGTACGCTGAAACTTAGGGGTTTACCTATAACTTTCAAACTTTTTCCACTCCGTTAATCAGATTTTCACACCAAAGGTGCGCTGAAACTTAGGTGATTACCTATAACTTTCAAACTTTCACCTTTCAAAATTTAAATTTCCGCATATCGAATCACAAATTATTTATTAAAAATACTCCCTGTTTTTTCCTTTAAAAATTCACGGAAATTATCCGCATCATTTCCGAAGTCGGCTTTCTTTCGGTTATTTACCGGTTATTGCTTGCCTCTTGCTTCTCTGCTCTTTTTAAACCGATCATAAAATAGGATCAGTATCAACTCTCCGGTTTTTTTATCTGTAAATTATATTCTTCCCCGTTTTTCTTATAAGAAAGCTCTCAAACGCAGCGGGGTCGGTAAGCTCGCTGCCGCCTGCCATAAAAGCCAATCTTTTGCTGAAATACAATATATAAATACCGTTTTGCCTGATTATACGCTCCACCTGCGAGTAATCTGCGGAGAAATTTGCCTCATATTTTTTCGGCGCTCTGCCCTCCGACTCAAAATGATCCTCGTAAAACCGAAGATGCGTGTCCACACCGGAAAACCACAGCCCGATGCCGAACACCGCAACTATCAGGGGAATAACGATCCCGGCGATTATAATGATCGGCACAATGAAGGAATCATCCGAAGCGGCGTCCGGCGGCGCACTGAATGCAAGATGTATGTATAAAACAAATACCCCCGCCAAAGTTCTCGGTATACATAAAAGCCCCAGAATGAAAAGTGCGGTGTAAACCGTCGGAGATACCCTGCGCACTTTTATTTTAAAATTATAATCGAAAACAGGCTCATTCATTTTTCCACTCCGTTAATTAAACTTTCACACCAAAGGTGCGCTGAAACTTAGGGGTTTACCGCTAACTTTCAAACTTTTCCACTCCGTTAATCAGACTTTCACACCAAAGATATGCTGAAACTTAGGGGTTTACCGCTAACTTTCAAACTTTCCACTCCGCCAATTAATCTTTCGCACCAAAGATACACTGAAACTCAGGGGTTTACCGCTGACCTTCAAACTTCAAATCTCCCGCAATATTACCGACAGCCGCAAGCGACGCAAGCGCCCTGTCCGCAATGACCTGATACCGCTCCTGCTTTCCCTTTACTCGCTCGGGCAGCTCGGGAAGTATTCCCATATTCGCCCCCATAGGCTGAAAATTTTCCACCGTCTCATCGGAAATATACCTCGCCAGCGCACCTATCATGCACTCCCTCGGCAGAATAAGTGTGTCCGTGCCCCGCAAACGTCTTGCCGCATTTATCCCCGCCATAATCCCCGACGCAGCCGACTCCATATATCCCTCCACCCCCGTTATCTGTCCCGCAAAAAACAGTCCGGGACGGCTTTTCAGGGAAAAATCCCCCGATAGAATTTTCGGCGAATCAATAAACGAATTTCTGTGCATGACCCCGTACCGCACAAACTCCGCATTCCCGAGACCGGGTATCATGGAAAATACCCTCTTCTGCTCCCCGAATTTCAGATTTGTCTGAAACCCCACAATGTTGTAAAGGCTGCCCTCGTTGTTTTCCCGCCGCAGCTGCACAACCGCATAAGGCCACCGCCCCGTCCTCGGGTCGTCAAGACCCACAGGCTTCATAGCCCCGTATCTTGCAGCGTCCTCCCCACGCTTAGCCAGCACTTCAATGGGCATACACCCCTCGTAAACCGTAAAATCATCACGCCCGGAGCTTTCTCTGTCAAACTCATGCAGCGGCGCAGATTCGGCATTTACCAGTTCCCTGTGAAACGCCTGATATTCCTCTTTTGTAAACGGGCAGTTAATGTAATCATCCCCGCCCTTGCCGTACCTTGCCGCCGCAAAGGCAACGGACATATCCACCGACTCCGCCGTAACAATAGGCGCAGCCGCATCGTAAAAGCTCAGATACCCTCCGCATATCTCCCCAATGCTCTCGGCCATTTTCCCCGCCGTCAAAGGCCCCGTCGCAATCACCACAGCCCCCTCGGGGATATTTTCCGCCTCACATATTTCCACCGTAATATTGGGGTGCGACCTGATTTTTTCCGTCACCAGAGCGGAAAACTTCTCCCTGTCCACCGCCAGCGCCCCCCCTGCAGGAACAGCCGTCATTTCCGCACAGGGCACAGTGAGCGAACCCAGCCTGCGCATTTCCTCTTTAAGAAGTCCCGCCGCCGAATTTATCCGAGCCGCCTTAAAGGAGTTTGAGCATACAGGCTCGCAGAAAAATCCTAACTTATGCGCAGGAGAAAATTTTTTCGGCTTCATCTCTGTCAGCGTGACCTTAACGCCCCGCTCAGCCGCCGCCCACGCCGCCTCGCACCCTGCAAAGCCTGCGCCTATCACAGTTAATTCCATAATCAAAGTACCTTTCGGAGATCGTCCCCTCACAAACTTCTTGCCTCTTGCTTCTCCGCAAAAAAAATTCAAATTACCGTTAATTAAAATTTATGCGGTAACTGCAAAAGCTTCCTCATTTTTCCTTTCTGACAGCAACCTCATACCCGCAGCCCTCTTTAAGGCAGAACATCTTCCCGCCCTTTTTGAACAAGGTCGTGCCGTCGTTGCACTTGGGGCACTTGTCGGAAAGAGGCGTATCCCAGGTCATAAAGCTGCAATTGGGATTGTCCTCGCAGCCGAAATATTTCTTCCCCTTTTTGGATTTTTTCGCCAGCACCTTTTTGCCGCATAAGGGGCATACGCCGCCTGTGGGCTTGATGATCTTTTTCGTGTTTGTGCACTCGGGAAAACCCGTGCAGGCAAGGAAACGCCCGAACCGCCCCAGCTTTATCACCATAGGCTTTCCGCAAACCTCGCATACCTCGTCCGTCTCCTCGTCGGGCACTTTTACACGCTTGCCGTCCATGGCAGCCTCCGCCTTTTCCAGAGTGTCCGCAAAGTCGGTGTAAAAATCCCCCAGCGTCTCCGCCCAGTCCTTATTGCCCGCCTCGATCTTATCCAGACTGCTTTCCATTGAAGCGGTGAATTTCGTGTCAACTATGTGCTTGAAATGGGTCTTTAAAAGATCGGTCGTCACCTCGCCGAGACCTGTGGGCTTGAGCTGCTTGCCGTCTCTCTCCACGTAAAATTTGTTGATTATCGTGGAAATTGTGGGCGCATATGTGGAGGGTCTGCCAATGCCGTTTTCCTCCAGTGCCTTGATAAACGAACCCTCGGTGTACCGTGCAGGGGGCTGCGTAAAGTGCTGCTTGCCCTCGATGTTTTTCAGCTTCAAAACATCCCCCTCTTTTATCTCGGGCAGTACCTTGCCCTCCTCCTCGTCCTTTGACTCCTCGTAAAGAACGGTAAAGCCGTCAAATTTAACGGAAAATCCCGTAGCCTTGAAGCCCGCCCCGTTGGCGTTTATATCCACGGAAACCGTGTCCATCAGAGCGTTTGCCATCTGGCTCGCAATGAATCTTTCCCATATCAGCTTGTACAGCTTGTATTGCTCGGGCGTAAGACTGCCCTTGACCCTCTCGGGGGTTATCTCGGGAGTGGAGGGACGTATCGCCTCGTGAGCGTCCTGAGCGTTAGCCTTTGACTTGTAAACCTTGGGCGCAGGAGGCAGATAATTCTTGCCGTACTTATCCTCAATGTACTTGTATGCCGCATTTCTCGCCTCGTCGGAAACCCGCAGGCTGTCGGTTCTCATGTAGGTGATAAGACCCACAGCCCCCATGCCCTCAATGTCCACGCCCTCGTAAAGCTGCTGAGCGGTGCGCATGGTTTTCGATGTCTGGAAGCCCAGTTTTTTTGAAGCCTCCTGCTGCATTGTGGAAGTGGTAAAGGGCGCAGCGGGGGATTTTCTGCGAACGGATTTTTTAACTCCCGTTACCTTGAATTCGGCGTCCTTTATCCTGTCCAGAACAGCATTGGTTTCCTCTTCATTGTGAAGCTCCGTTTTCTCACCGTCAAGCCCCGTGAAAGCAGCGTCAAACTGCTTTTTGGACGAGGGCGCAGTGAACTTCCCCTCAATTGACCAGTACTCCTCGGGCTTGAACGCATTTATCTGCTTTTCCCTGTCAACGATCATCTTCACAGCCACCGACTGCACACGGCCCGCCGAAAGATTCCGCCTTACCTTTTTCCATAAAAAGGGCGACAGCTTGTAGCCGACTATCCTGTCAAGAATCCTCCTTGCCTGCTGCGCATTGACCAAATTCTCATCAATGCACCTGGGGTTTGCCATACCGCTTTGAACACCTGTTTTGGTTATCTCGTTGAACGTCACCCTGACAGGGGCGTCCTCGGGAATATCCAGCAGCTGCGCCAGGTGCCAGGAAATAGCCTCTCCCTCACGGTCGGGGTCTCCCGCCAGATAAACGGTGTCGGCTTTTTTCGCCGCCGCCTTTAAATTCTTGATGACCTCTTCCTTGTCCTTCATGGGCACATACACAGGCGTAAATCCATTCTCAATGTCCACGCTGAGCTTTGACTTCTGCAAGTCCCTCACGTGCCCCATTGACGCCATTACTTCATACCCGGGTCCCAGATATTTCTGAACTGTTTTCGCCTTTGAAGGCGACTCAACTATTACAAGATTAGACATAATGCAGCTCCTTTGCTAGAGGCAAGAGACTCAGAGGCTAGAGGCTGGAAATCTGCACCCGCCGCCGTTCTCCGCTTCATTTTTATATATATAAATTTATGTTATTTGCATGATTTTTGCGCCGCCTTTTTGGCAGCAAAATTTTCGGAAATTACGAAAAAAGTTCCGCACTTGCTTTCCGCTTTTTTATATCGGGAATTTTCAGACGAACTGCCGTAAATTCCCTTGATATTTTTTAAACGGTTTTCGGAGCACGAAAGCTCAATATAAAACTCCCGTGAAGATCCGTCAGAAAGATCATTCCCGACGCAGCCTGTAATTGCTGCCCTCGCTTGCGATAACGCCCAGCAGTTCAAGATCGGTGATGATCTCCAGAACATCATCAATATCCCTGCCTGTGACCTCGGCGATCTCATCCGCACGCATAGGACGGCCGCCCTTTTCAAGAGCGCTTGCGACCCTTTCCTGCTCCTCGGTCAGCTCATCTGGCACAGCAGTCTCCCCCGTATCCTCAGCCGTTTTTTTTGCAGGCTTTCTTGCAGATTTTTCGGCGGACTTTTTTGCAGGCTTTTTGACAGACTTTTCAGCAGACTTTTCTGCGGACTTTTTAACAGCCTTTTCATCCGCCTTCTCCGAAAATACTCCGGCGTTGTTTTCCTCCTGCGTCATATTTTCCGAAACGTCGGGAACACTGTCACAAGGCGGCTTTTCCGCCTTCGCAGCCTCTTTCATTTTCTTTTCAAGATGCCTTGCGTTTGCAGCAGCCCTTCTTATTTTTTTGCCGTCCGGAACGCCGCCGTTCACCTTGCCGCTTATGATCGAACCGCACTCCTGCTGCAGCCGTACGATCTCTTGCTGCAAAGGCTCGTTTTCGTCTATTGTATGCGAAACCCCGAGGCAGTATTCATTGTAAATATCCCTTGCCCCCATCAGCGGCACAGCTCCCTGACGGATAAGCTCGGAATTGCCGTAATATCTGCTGTCAAACAGATCACGGGGCGGCACCGCAAACACAGGCTTTCCCTGATCCGCCCCATGGGAAGCGGAATTGAGCGAGCCGCTTTTCGCCCCCGCCTCGATCACCGCCGTGCCCAGAGAAAGCGCCGTTAAAATGCGGTTCCGCTGAGGAAAATTAGCGGGGCGGCCCACAGTCCCGGGCAGATATTCGCTGATAAATGCGCCGTGTTCTTCGATATATCTCCTGTACCTGATGTTTGGCTGGGGATAATCCACATCAAGCCCCGTGCCCAGTACAGCAAAGGTTCGTGCACCGCTTTTCACCGCAGTAAGATGTGCGCAGATATCCACACCCTCCGCAAAGCCGCTTACAATGTCAAACCCATGCCCTGCCAGAGTGCGCACAATAGCAGAGGTTATTCTCAGGCTGTATTCGGAAGCCTTTCTCGCCCCCACAACGCTTATGGAAAGCCTGTCGTCTATCCCTCTGATGTCTCCCTTCACAAACAGCGCCGCAGGCGGATGATACAGCTGCAAAAGCCGCTTGGGGTAAAGCTCGCTGTCAATGGGTACTATCGAAATACCCTTTTTTCCGCACTCCTCAAAAACCGCCTCCGCCTTGCCGAGGGGAACTTTTTTAGCCGCCAGCAGCTGAGGCGAAAGCCTGCTGCGCACCTCGGCCGAAAGCCCCTCCGGCTCGGACAGCCCGCAGAAAAGCTCCGTAGGGTCCTCAAACAGATCCATCGCCTCATAAAGCGCCGCCGTCCCCGCCCCCAGAGCTATCACCGACCAAAGCCTGTAAAGCGCAGGATAATAATCCGTCCGAATACTCATATTCCCACTCCTCTGTATACGTTATTATGTAAATCCTTTTCGGGTAATGTTCTGTTTAACAATTTTTATGCCTTTAAACATTCCTCGAAACAAAGAAATTAAAAGCGGCCGCAATGAGCCTTAAGCGTCAAAAAGCTAGCCTCTAGCCTCTGATCATCTAATTCTCTAACACCCACATAATTATTCCCGCAGCCATAGCCGCATTGAGGGAATTTATATTGCCGTGCATTTTTATGGTGATCTTTTTTCCGGTAACGTGTTCTTCGGGGATACCGCTGCCCTCGTTGCCGATTATAACAGCGCCGCCGCAGGAGAAATCGCAGTTTTTTATATCCTCCGCATCACTGTCTGTCACAGCGGAAAATATCGGGATATCCGCCCTGCGGAACATCTCCGTGATTCCTTCAAACTCTCCGCACACAGTCCTTACTCTGAGCAGACTGCCCATAGCGGAGCGCACCGTTTTCGGGCTGAACAGATCGCAGCAGTTACAGCAAGCAATGCCGTCTATCCCCAGCGAATCCGCCGTCCGCAGGATCGTCCCCATATTTCCGGGGTCCTGAAGATTATCAAGGATAATGTACCGCCCGCCCGGGATAATTCCGGTAAATTCCCCGTGAACAGATGGGATCCTGCAAACCGCAAATATCCCCTGAGGCGTCCTTGTATCGGAAATTTTCTCCGCCAGTTCGCCGCTTATCAGGTAAATATTTTCGCTGCCGTAAATTTCCGCCAGACCTTCCAGTTCGCCCGCATATTTTTCCGTGGCGAAAATAAGCTTCAGCTCTCCCCTTTCCGCCGCAGCGTCCCTTATGAGACGTGCCCCTTCCAAAGGGAAAAGCCCCGAATTTCTGCGGGTCTTTTTATCGCTGCAAAGCTTGCGGTAAAGCTTTATTTTTTCATTTTCCGCCGATGTCAAAGCCTTGAATTTCATAGCCTCTCCCTGCCCGTTTTTGTGCATTTCACCGAAAAATACGGCAAATTTTTTTGAAAGCTGTGCTTCCCCGAACCCTTGTTATAAAGCAACAAAAAGGCTGTTCATGAGCATAGCCCATATGAAACAGCCTTTTATTAATAAAACCGATCAAAGAGCGGCCTTTGCCTTTTCGGTGAGCGCTGTAAAGCCTGCCTCATCGTTGATTGCGATCTCCGAAAGCATTTTCCTGTTGAGGGTTATCCCTGCTTTTTTAAGACCGTTCATAAATGTGGAATAGTTCATTCCGTTGAGCTTGCAGGCTGCGGAAATTCTTGTTATCCAAAGCCTTCTGAAATCTCTCTTCTTGAGCCTTCTGCCGATATAAGCGTAGTTGCCCGACTTCATAACGGCTTCCTTAGCCATTTTGAAGTGCTTGCTCTTTGCGCCCCAGTAGCCCTTAGCGAGCTTTAAAACCTTATTTCTTCTCTTGCGAGTCGCCATTGCGCCCTTAACACGAGCCATAATATTTTACCTCCGATTTATTGATGTTGTGCTGCGTTGCTGCACCCTTGCCGTGCTGCACATTGCTGCCGTGCCGCACATTGCCGCCGCTGCATTTTCAGGCAGCAGTCTTATTTATAAGGCGCCTTATTTGTAAGGCATAAGTTCCCTTAAGGTCGCAGCGTTTGCAGAGCCTGCAATGCCGACTGTGCGTGCAATTCTCTTGCGCTTGTGATCCTTCTGAGTAAGTCTGTGCCTCTTGTTGGTTTTCTGATACTTTACCAGACCTGTTTTTGTGAGCTTGAAACGCTTCTTTGCGCCCGAATGTGTTTTCTGCTTAGGCATGAAAATATCCTCCTTTAATTTTAACGGTGAACCCCGCTCCGAAGCCGCTGTAAGCCCCGTATGCAGGATAAGGCAGCCTCTACTTCGCCGCCTTGGGGGAAACGAACATTACCAGCGCACGCCCCTCCATTTTCGAGGGCTTGTCTACCACGCCGTATTCCGAAACCGCTTCCTTGAATTTCTCCAGAAGCTCCTCGCCAAGCTGGGGATGAGCAATTGCACGCTTGCGGAAGCGCACAGAAACCTTCAGCTTGTCACCGCCCTTTAAAAACTTCGCAGCCTGAGCCGCCTTTGTTTCAAAGTCGTGGGTGTCAATGGTGGAGAACATACGTATTTCCTTTATCTCCACAGTTTTCTGATTTTTCTTTGCTTCCTTTTCACGTTTGGACTGTTCAAAGCAATATTTACCGTAATCCATGATCTTGCACACAGGCGGAGTTGCCTGGGGAGCGATCTTGACCAGGTCAAGATCCTTTTCAATGGCAAGCTTCTGAGCGTCCCTTGCGGACATAAGCCCAAGCTGAGCGCCGTCTGCGCCTATTACCCGGATCTCCTTGTCACGGATCTCCTCATTGATCTGAAGTTCCTTGCTGCTGTCTTTGTTAGCTATAGCGAGCACCCCCGTATTACCGTTGATATTTGTAAAAATAAAATTCGGCAGAACCTGTAAGCGCTGCCGACAATAACTCATTACCACCGCAAAGGAATAAAAAAGCGGCTTGATGAAAGGAAGTTATTGACCCATGCCCGCTTAAAAATGCGGCAGGGTGAGAGCAGCTGCTCTGCTTTATTTTTCGTACTTTTCCATTATATCACAAGCGGAATACTTTGTCAATCGTCAAACGAAAATTTATTGTTTTTCTCTCTTTTGCACAATCCGGCAAGCAATATCGCCTGCATTATTATTAACAATATACAAAGGTATAAAACCGCAAAATACCCCTGAAGCTATCCCGCAGGGGAGACCTGCCGGCGCAGATCCCCCGCATATCCCTATAAACCGACAATTTCCGATCATTCGTCGCCGCCTGCATTATTATCATTCAGAAGCTGGGCATATGCCTTGTCGGAGAAGTATTCGTCAAGGGCTTTTTTGGAAATGGAGTACCCTGCGGACGTGCTGATGTATTCGCTTATCTCGCCCTTGGTAATGGCGGCCTTTACCTCGGATTCGGTTATTTTAAGGTACTGTGCTGCCTCGGCTGCCGTAAAATAATCGATGCTCTCGGGCTTTACCGTCAGATTTGAGGGCGCCGAATAAGTCGAAGCAAAGGTCTGCTCATTCACTGCCGTTGTAAGCTTTTTCAGCGAACCGCTTATTATCACTGCGGAAATAATAAGGCATATCCCCAGAATAAGCGCTGCCATAAGGGTTGCCGCTGCGGGCACGGGTCTTGACGAGCTTTTGCGGGGAGCGTTTCTTTGATCCATAAAAATAACCACCTTCTACTGGATTTTAAGAGGCAAGAAGCAAGAATTATATGTACTCTTGATTCGGCTGCATTTTGCCTGCACTTAGAGTTTAAGAGGCACGAGGCAAGAATTGCCTGCGCACCTGATTCGGCTGCGGGTCTGCTCACAGCTTCACCCTGATCTCCTCCCCTAAAGAGAACGAGTATATCAGAGCCTCCTTGACGGGAGCGTCAAGAATAAGGGAAAACGCCGCCGCATAGAGCCCGAGCTGCCGCCTGTAGCGGTTTACCAGCACTCCGGGGTATTCGGTGCGGTCGGTTTTATAGTCGCAGAGCACATATCCGTCCCCCTCCCTGAAGATAAGATCGGCAACTCCCTGCAACATCCCCTCGGTATTATTATAAACCTTTAAATCGTCATCGTCAAGCCCTAAATCGGAAATTTTTACAAGAAATTTTCTTTCCCGCATAAATTCGCCCTCTTTCATCATTCGCAAAAAGAGCCTGCTGCGGATAAATTTTTCTATGATCTTCGGGTCTATGCACTCTGCCTGAGCCTTGGTGACCGCCCCTTTATGGGCAAGGGCTTCTATCTCCGACCTTATCGCCGCCTCCTTTCCGTCCGCATTGTGCAGCTTGAAAAGATCCGCCTGCTGCATAAATGCGTGATAGGCGTTTCCCCGGTCGGCGGCGGTGAGCTTTCCCGAAACGGGACGTATGATCTCTTCTTCGCCGCCCTCCGCAGACAGCGGATCGTAGCTGTCGATCTCGGGAAAAAATCCGCTGTCCGAAAAATAAAATGGCAGCTCCTCCGCTTCCGGCTCGCCGAATACAAGAGACGTGACCGCAGATGCAGCCGGGACTTCCCCGGGCGTTTCCTGCTTTTTGTCCGTCAACTTTTCATTTGCTAAATTTTCATCCGCCAAATTTTTCTTGGCTGCCAAATTCTTTGCAATTTGGCTTACCGTCAGCTTTGCGGGAATGGGTTCATAAGAAGAACCCGACCGATTGCCCAGCAGCCCTGCAACGGTCTCGTAAATTCTGGAGTCAACAGCTTCCGCATTTTTTTCTTCCCGGTTCTCTCCCATTTTTTCTTCGGATATCCCGTCGGATTCCCTGTTGACATTATCGGAAATATCCCCCCTATCACCCTTTTCACCCGGGACAATGAGCCTTACCGTCCCGACCGCAGGGTCGTAACGGGAGACCTCTTCCGAAAGCTCAAACTCCGCAAGCCCCGACGCAATAATATCCGCAAGGCAGCTCTGTGCAATTGCGGCGCAGTCCCGCTTTGCCTCTCCGCAGTATTTTGCCCCCTCCGAAAGAATAGCGGAAGCTATGCTTTTTTTGCTCTCGCCGCCGCCTCGCTGACGGGTAACAAAAAGCCGTTCCTTTGCCCTTGTGAGCGCCACGTAAAGCAGCATAATATCCTCGTCCTGTTCGGAGCTTTGCTTTAACGCCTTTAAAGTGCAGGAGGGCAGTGTCTTGTACCGCAGCCGTTCACGGGAGTTTTTTCCCTTTCCGGCCGCCGCCGTAATATCCAGTCCCACACCCGAGGTCGGGTAAAAGCAGTATGCGCTCTCACGCCCGTGAGCGGCTCTGTCCGAGCCGCAAAGGAACACATAAGGGTACTCCAGCCCCTTTGATTTGTGTATGGTCTGTATGACCACGGCATTGCACCCTGCCGACCTCTGCACGGGCATTCCTATGCCGCTGCTTTTGAGCACGTCCGCCCTGCGCACAAAGGAAGCCACCGACCCGTCCCCCGAGCTGTCCAGAGCCGCAGCAGCATTCCGCAGTGCGTCAAGATTTGCAGACTTTTCCCTGCCTCCCTCGCTGCGGGCAGTAACAGCGCCGTAGTCCATATCCTCGTAAATATGCAGTATCATTTCCTGTGATGTGTGAGTAAGGGCGTATTCACGAAGTCTCCCGAATTTTTCCAGGAAATCCGAGCAGCGGGAGCTTATATCGGCGGCACTTTCATCCTCCGTCCGTGAAACGTTTGCTATCCTTCCGTAAAGGCTTCCGCTGTCATTGCCGCCGCCGTTGCCGTCATTGCCGCCGAAAAGCCGTATCTGCGCCATTTCCTCCGCCGTGAACATAAACAAAGGCGACATCATTGCAGCCATCAGTGGCACGTCCTTCCAGGGGTTGTCCACCGCCCGCAGAAGGTCTATCACAGCCAGCGTTTCCCCTGCCTCCAGCAGATCGGTCTTTGCGGGAGAAACGGTTTTCAGCCCCTCCTCAGCCAGCACCCTTGCATATATCGGGAAATTGTTCGAGGTGCGGCTGAGTATGCAGAAATCGTCGGGTCTTACCCCGGGATTTTCCGAAATTATCTGATTTATCCTTGCCGCCGCAGCAGCAGCCTCCGCTGCCGCACGGGCCTCCGATGTGAGCTTTTCGGGAACCTCTGCCGTACCGTCGGATCCATCTTCATTGCCTGTAGTATCCCCATTCTTTTTCGCCGCAGCAGCAACTGCTGCTGCCCTTGCCTGCGCAGTATCCCACGCATATTTATCGGTAATATCAATGATCTCAGCGGGAAATTCTTTGCAAGGGCTGCTTTCCCTGCCGCAGACAAGACTGTCCGCCTCGCCGTAATCCACGCCGCCCCGCCGCTCGCTCATAACGGCAGTGAAAAATCTGTTCACAAAGTCCACCACAGGCCTGCTGCTCCTGAAATTCCGCCGAAGCAGGATATGAGAGGGAGTTTCCCCCTCGTCATCATAGGGCACGCTCTCTTTAAGGCTTTTCGTAAAAAGCTCGGGCTCGGCGCTGCGGAATCTGTAGATCGACTGCTTTACATCTCCCACCGCAAAGAAATTGCTGCCGGGCGCCTCTGCGCTGCCGCCCTTACTGAGCATACGGAAAATAAGCTCCTGAATTTCCGTGGAATCCTGAAATTCGTCTATCATCACAAGGCTTATGCTGTCGGAAATATTTTTCGCCGCTTCCGTGGGCAGGAGCTTTTCCCCGTCCCTGCGGCATAAAAGTGCGCAGGTAAGCTGCTCAGCGTCGGAAAAGCCGAGGACATTCCGCTCCGCTTTAAGGTCGCTCTCCCTGTCCAAAACATCCTTCATCAGCTCAAAAAGCAGCTCAAGAATTTCCCCGTGTTTCCGGAAATCGCTTTTTATCTGCTCCTCCGTAAACCGCAGGGGCGTGCCCGCAGGCGCACCGGCGCCCGAATCCCGAAATTCGTAAAAGTCCGAAGCGTCCTTGTAATAAAGCTTGCGCACCTCCTTGATATCCGAGCTTATGTCAATTTCTTCCCCGTTCCTTTCAAATTTTATTGCGGGGATCGTTTTCGCCGAATAGGAAACAGCGCCTTTTTTATCGGTCTTTTCCTTGCCTGCCTTCACAGGCGTGGGGGGGTCGAACAGGCTGCAGGTATTTTTCTTCCCACGGAAAATTTCCGAAATTTCCTCCGCCAGATCATCCGATAATTTTTTAAACAGTGAATGATCGCTGTTCACCGTATCCGCTGCCGCCTCAATATTTTTCAGAAGCTTTGCATTTTCCTTTTCGCTTTCCGGGAGCTTTTCCCTGACCTTCGCAATATATGCCGCAAGGCACTTTGCGGCATTCGCAGCGTTTTCCATACGCCTTGCCGCCAGCCGTAAATAATCCGCCGCAACGCCTTTTCCTGGGGAAAAGTTCACCGAATTTTCCTTGTAATATCTCACCAGTTCATCCATCTTGTCACGGGGAAAGGGCAGGGTCAGATATTTATCCCGCAGGTCGAGGATAATGTCCGTCAGCTTCCCGATATTCTTTTCTCCGCCGCAGAAAAAATCGGTGAGTATCTTCATTTTTTCGGGAGACTTTTTTATGTAATTTTCAAAGGCATTTTCCGCCGCCTTTAAAATAATATTCTTTTCGTTGTTTTCGTCAATTACGGCAAAGGCAGGGTCTACCCCCGTTATCCCCGAATTTTCCCTGATAAGCCTGAAGCAGTAGGAGTGGATTGTGGAGATATTCGCAGAGGGCAGCAAAGCCAGCTGCAACGATATATGATCGGCCTCCTCCTCGGTGATATCCTCGCTGCAAAGCCGCTCTCCCAGAGCGTTTGCAAGCTTTGTTTTCATCTGAGCGGCAGCGTCCTTGGTAAAGGTCACCACCACAATGCTGTCCGCAGACAAGGGGTTATTTATATCCGTCAGCAGACGGGTCAGCCGCTCCACCAGCACGGCGGTTTTTCCGCTTCCCGCCGCCGCAGAAACCAGCACCGCCCGTCCCGCAGCGTTTATTGCAGCGGACTGCTCGCTTGTCCATTTTACTTTATCGCTCATTTGAATTTTCCTTTCCCGAATAAAAAATCTTTAAATTTTATCTTCCGCAAAAACAGCCATACGACCGATATTTCCTCAATGTTATTCCTCTGTTGATACGATAGATTTTTTCGGAATTTTTGTTATCCTCAAATAATTTTTCGCCGCAGAACCAAACATTATTTTTTGGCTTTTTTCTTCGTACCCGGTCTGAGCTTTCTTATTTCCGGCTCGCCCTGTCCGCTGCAGATATCCTTGAAATCGCAGTAATCGCAGGGATTTTTATCCGACTGCAAAGGCGACGCAGGGAATGAACCGCCGAGAATGCCCCTGCAAACATTAACGATATGTTCGTCCGCCTTTTTAATTATCTCCCCGAATTCATCGGCGGTCAACAGCTCGCCCTCGGCATAAACGGCGTTTCCGGGATTTTCCTTGTCCTTTACGCCCATGGCCTTCGGGATATCATCTTCGCCGAAAATGAATCCGTTCATAACAAGGTGCTTGTTGATGTTATCGTCAATGTCGGATTTTTCGGCGCTGCGCAGGTTCAGCGGAGGCGTTGAAAGCACAGGCGCATAGAACGTCCCCGCAGGTATCGCACCCGCAAATTTACCCTGTGCAAGGGCTGAAAGATACAGCACCGTTTGCAGATTTATGCCGTTTTCTATAAGCTCTCTTGTGAGCTTTTTGCCCGACGTCTTGTAATCGACGATACGCAGATAATCTCCCTTTTCGGCGCTGTAAATATCGGCTCTGTCGCATATTCCCGACAGATATATTCCGGGCAGCTTTTCCTGCGCTTCTTCCGCCGCCCCTATATCGACAGCCCGCAGAACCCTTTCCTCAAAGGCGGCGGGGGTGAATTTTACAGCGGAAAATTCCTCCTGTGCGTGCAGCAGGATCCGAACTATGTTTCCTTTCAGAGTTTCGTAAAATATCCCGAAATCGGGGGACTTTGAAAAGCTCCCCTCCAGGTGCTTTTCCTTGTATTCCTCGGCAATGGCGTGGGTCGCCCCCGCAATTTCCTCCTCGGTCATTTCCATAAAGCCTTTGCCCTTGGGTGCGGCTTTTCCGCTGATTATTTTTTCCATGCATTTGTGCACCACATTGCCCCAGACAATGGGAGAAAGATTTTGCTTTTGGGGCGGCGATATCCCCAGAACACGTTTCCCGAAATACATAAAGGGACAGCTTATGTAATCCTCGATAGCGGAGGGGGATATTTTCACTGCGCCGTTTTCCGCCCTCGGAAGCCCTAATTTCCCGGCGGCATAGGGGGAAATTTTTCTTACCGAGGCAAGATTTTTTCTCATACCGTCCAGATACTCAAAACGCCCGCTGTATTCGGGGGCAAATTCCCTCATAACAGCTTTTACTGAGCTGTAAAAAACGGGGTCGGTCTCCGCCTGCTCGGCCGCCTCCCGGAATGCCGCTTCGGGAGTGCAGCAAAAAAGCTCGGGAGGCAGGTCGTTTCCGCATATCCTGCCGCAAAAAGGCAGCGCCCTTTCAATGTCGGAAATAAGGCGGGAGGGCTGCATGGGACTGCCGTCCCCGGAAACCTCGGGACAGGAAATATACAGCTTTCGGCAAGGACTGCAAAGGGCGTTGTAGGCGTTGAATTTTTCCTCGGCGGCACGCTTTTTCATATTGCCCGTAAGGTCGCTGCCCTCCGCCTTGAAAAGCTCTCTTTCCTTGTCCGAAAAGGTCACGCTGTCGCTGACGGAAAAGGGGAATATCCCCTCCCCCGCCCCCATTACAAAGACGATCTTCACCTCCGAAAGTCTGGCAAGGTCCGACTGTTGGGCAAGCACTCCGTCAAGGTTCACAGGGGGGCTGCCCAGGGTCATGCTGCCTGCCGACAAAGCGAAAATATCACGGAATCCCGACAGGGAAATCTCCTCGGGTACGGCACGTTCGATCGAAAGCAGTATCTTTTCGGTTTCCTCTGCTATCCTGCGGCTTTCCCTGCCGTCCGCCTCGTTTCCCGGGCTGCCCAGCATAAGCGCACGTTTTTCTATCCCCGAATATGCTATAAATTTCCGCAGAGCGGCGGCTATTCCCTTTCCCGTAGGGGATTTCCGGGCTTCTCCGGCGAATCTCAAAACAGGGGCGAGCAGGCGGTTTTTTATATCCTCCGCACGTTCGTCGGGAAAGGTCTCGTTCCAGGTGTTTCCGTCAATATCCCAGATGTAGCAGTAATTTTCAAGATAGGCGCTGTCGTCCTGTGATGTGTCGGTAAGGCGTGTCTTGGCAAGCCGCAGGACAGCCTCCGTATCGGGACTTTTGGCGGCTGCCAGCTCCAGTGCGGCATTTATTGCAACGGTCAGGGGCTTGTGGGCTGCCGAGGGCTTTTTGTCGCTGTAATAGGGAATCGAAAAGCGGTCAAAATATGAGCCGAGAAGCGAGATATCGTCATGCATGGTGCGGCTCAGAACCGCTATATCGCCGGGTCTGAGCGTGTCGTCCTCACGCAGCAGCCTGCTTATTTCCGAGCAGATAAAGGCGCATTCCTTACGAATATTTTCCACGGAAATTACCGTAACATCTTTTTGCATTTTCTCATCAATGTCTGCAGGCTTCGGAAACGGCGCCAACGGCCATGTTAGCGCTTCTGCCATATGGGCAAGGGCAGGGGAATCAAAATACGGCGTTTCAAATTTAGCCGTTTTTATTTCCCGACCCGCTCTTTCGGCAATACTCATAAGCCTTGAAACGGTTTCGCAAACGGGGGCGAACATACTTCCGCTGCGGCAGGAAAGCTCCTTTGAGGTGGCGCAGAAGGTAAGTCCCACGGCGCTTTTCAGGACGGCGGAAAGCATATCGTACTGGTCTCCCGTGAAGCTTTTGAAGCCGTCTATGTAAACGCTCACGCCCTCGAAAAGTCCTGCCGCCTCCGCTTCCCTTGCGGCAAGGCGGGTGTCCTCGGCGCTGTCCCGCAGCCCCAGCTCTGCAAGCCGCTTTGCATAGGCGGAGTAGAGAATGTGCAGGTCGGAAAGCTTTTCGGCGGCGCTGTTCATGCCCTTTGTACGGGCGGCTTTATCGGCGATCTCTCCCAGAATTTCGGGGGTGACTCCCGAGTGGATAAGCTCGGTGGTCATGGTCATTACCGTCCTTGCAAAATCGGGCCTTGCAGCCTGCTTTTTAAAGTAGACCAGCGAACCGTCGGCAAGGGATTTTTTGACGCACATGAACATCACCGCAAGCTTTGCGGTAAGGTCCGCCCCCTCAAGGTCGGGACGTACAGTGCGCTCGAAAACAAATCTCGAAAGGCGGGAAAAGGAGAGTATCTCTAAGCTTCCGCCGTTGAAAAGCGCTGCCCCCAGGCGGTTGTAAAGCAGACGTTCATACTCGAAGGTGAACTGGTCGGGGATAATTACAAGGCACTTCCCGCCTGCTGTTATCACGTCCCTTATCTGCTCTGCCATGGCGTAGGATTTGCCCGTTTTGGGCAAGCCGTATAAAATGTTCAGCATTTTTTTGCACTCCGTTTTTTTTAGAAATTATCCGAATGTTTCCTCCGGTATATAAGCACACTTGAACTCAATAGTCTACTTTATATTAAAACGTTTAAAACGTCTGAGGACATCGTCACATGCCTCTGATTCCGAATTATAATGCATTATAAACAATTCCTCTCCACGCTCGGTAAAGTATACTTTCCAAATTTTATTTTCTTTCTTTAAGCACACTCGTTGGTCTGTCTCACCTTTTTCATCAAGATTATAATACCATTCCGGAATATTATTTCTGTCAAGTATTTGTTTTAACTCCATTTTAGTCATTACTTTACCTCCGATATTTTCCGCCGAGCGATCATTTTTTCTGCCTTTATATCATACTGATATATTCGCTTTTCGGTTCAATAAATTATTTATTGGCAGCCGCTGTGATCCGGGGGTATCGGCTTCAATTTTTTCACTATTGTAAAATGTTACAAAATTGCAAAATATTTGAAAATTTCGCATAAAGCTATTGACAAGTAAGAGAATTTATGGTATAATTTAAAGGGAACTTTGGGGAGAATATGCGCCTTTGCAGGCTTGTTTTTTCCGATGTGCTCACACATATTCCACGGGGTCGGTACAACTTTCCGCAGCTGTGACCTCAAGCATGGGAAATGCCTCGGAAAGGGCTTCACACATAAGCCTTACAAAGATACGCTCGGTGTGGAAATGGCCGCAGTCAAACAATACAAAGCCGCTGTTCAATGCGTCGATGAACTGGTCGTGCTTGAAGTCCCCGGAGATGAGAGCGTCCGCTCCTTTTTCCATGGCAAGGGATATCTCGCTGCCTCCCGAGCCTGAGCACAGTGCAATTTTTGACAGGGTTTTTCCCCCTCGGGAGAAGCGCACATATTTACAGCCCAGAGCCTCCTTCAGCCGTCCTGCGCAGGTCTCGGGAGACAGTGATTCACACAGACGGTAAAGCTTTCCTATGCTTAAATTTTCCCCCGTTATTTTCAGCGGTTCTTCGGAGGAACGTATAAGCCCCAGAGGTTCTTCCAGAATATCCAGCAGCCCTTTTGCCATGCCGACAGGGGACATATCAAAGGGGGTATGGGTGCATATGGCGGAGATTCCCTTTTGCAGCAAGCTTCCCGTGACGGTGGTTTGCAGCACCGTGCGCAGGGGGTGAAAGATCACGGGGTGGTGGCTTACGATAAGCTCTGCTCCCTTTTGGGAAGCCTCTTCTGCGACTTCCTTTGTTATGTCGAGGGCGGTGATAACCTTGGTAACTTTTGCTTCGGGGTCGCCTGCAAGAATGCCGCAGTTATCCCAGCTTTCCGCCGAATCAAAGGCGGCACGCTTATCTATTTCATTGTAAATATCCTTGACAAGTATCATAAAAATTTTCCTTTCGGTATTGTTTTCGGTGAGGGGATATCACGGAAAATTATACATTTTATTTATCATTCAATGCCCCAGTCGGAGCTGATTTTTTCCGCCAGCGACATGCTGCTTTCACCTTTGCTTTTCTGCAAAATATCCGACGAATTTATAAGGCCGCAGGCAGCTGATCTTATTCGTGAAATCTGACCTGAAACATACTTGCGGGAATCGGGGTCGTCTTTGGATAAAAGCCCTGTGATACGGCGTTCGGGGGATATTATATAGGGCGTTCCCGTAAACCTGCAGCTCATTACGGCATAGGCAAATCCGCCGCAGACTGCCGCCCTTTCTCTTATGACTTCAAAGCCGTTTACGGCAAGATAATCACGCAGAATTTCCGCCCGTGACATGGGCTGCAAAATGAAATTTGCGGGGCAATGGGATTTTTCGTCCGACAGAATTTCCGCTATGGTCTCCCCTCCCATGCCCGCTATGACTATATCGGTAACGCCTGTTATATCGAGTTTTTCAAAGCCGTTTGAGAGCACAAACTGCGCCATATGGGCAACGCCCTCTTTATGCAGATGTTCTTCGGACGATCTGAGCGGAAGCGGATTTATATCGGCACAAATTGCACGGCTGCATTTGCCCGTGGACAGGAGATATGCGGGCAGATAGCCGTGGTCGGTGCCTATATCGCATATGTATTCGCCCTGCACCATATCGGCGCAGAGGGCAAGACGGCGGTCCGGTTTCATGTTAATTATGAGCCTCCTTTAGTTTCAGAGGCAAGAAGCAGGAAGCAAGAGGCAAGAAAATTTAATGCGCTTCTATAGGCAAGAAGCCGGAAGCTATAGGCAGGAAAATTTAATGCCCTGCCGGAGGAAAGAAGCCGGAGGCAAGAGGCAAGAAAATTTAATGCCCTGCTTTTTGAGCTGCTCTGCCTTTGGAAATTTATGTGAAAATGCGGTTTGATTTGTGGAATATCCTGTGTGCAAATCATAGATTTATAGGATAGAAAATTAATTGTACGGCTTATGTAAAATGCGGAAAATTTCGTGGGATTTTAAAAAAAACGGAGAAAAAATGCCGCACAAAAAATTCAAGCAAAATGCCTGTAAACAAGCTTTGAGGATAAACCTCAAAGCCTGTCCGGCACGCACATTTTTACTTGGCTGCAAAATGCTCGTTGAGCTTTGCCACAAGCGCATTAGCGTCGGTGCCGTGAACTGCGCAGGCGTCGGCGATGGATTCGCCCCGTGATGCGGGACAGCCGAGGCAGTGCATTCCTATTTCGAGGAAATAGGGGGCGGTGTCCATATCCTTGTCGAGGATATCGCCGATGATAGTGTCGGGTGTTACTTGGTAGCTCATTTTTTATACCTCCGTTTTTTTATACTTACCGCTGCAGCAAAATAGCCGTGAGCCGTCCCCGAAAATTTTCAGATTTGATTTTGGCGGCGGAGCTGATCACTCGGCAGCGGTTTGTATTATTTTTCCTACAAGAATATTATAACCTTTTTTTGAAAAAATTGCAAGAGTTTTCTTGAAATATTCACCAAGGTGTGGTATAATATTTTTATGAGGAAATTTTTTCCGTTGGCGGGCTGTCCGAAAGCCCTATGATACAGGGTTTTCGGAGGATATCTGAAAAGGAGGATATATATGAGTTTTCGGAACAGGCTGAAAAGGCTTCTTAACAAGGTGGATATACCCGGGCTGATGACCTACATTGTTATTACTATGGCGGTGGTTTTTATAGGGGACATGGTCAGCGGATATCAGATCTCATGGCTTATGTTTTTTTCACGGGAGTTTTTTCTGGGGGGGCAGATCTGGCGTGCTGTGACATTTATGCTCACGCCCATAAACAACAGCCCTTTATGGATAATGATAACGCTGATGTTTTATTACGGGATCGGGCGTGATCTGGAGAATGCAATGGGCAGCAGGAGATTTACTCATTATCTGCTGCTGGGGTGGCTGTTTACGCTTGCAGGCGGGCTTATTTCGGGGTATGCGAGCAATGATGTTTTCTTTCTGTCGCTGTTCTGCGCTTATGCGGTGATAAACCCGGACGACATTATCATGATAATGTTCGTTATTCCCTGCAAGGCTAAATGGCTGGCGTTTCTGGACGCTGTATATATGGGGTGGACGCTTATTTTCGGGGGACTTACGGGGCGGCTTATGGTGCTGGCGGCGCTGGCTGTTTTTGTGATGTTCTTTTGGGGAGGTTACATCAGACCTATTTTTGACAGGCTTATGAACAGGTGGAAGCACAGGGATTTTATCCAAACCATGCGGCGGAAAAATATACGTGTTCACAAGGGCGGGAAAAACGGTGAGAGGTAGGGGTTTAAGGGGGCAAAAAAATGTTTGGCTACAAGGTGCGGGAGATTTTCGGCGGCGATGACGGGAAATATTTTCTGGATGTTTCCTTTGATTTTGATGACGGACACGAGGCGTTGAGTGAATTTTTGATTGGTGACAGCAAGCTTATTTTCGGGCATGATTTTGAGCGGTTTGATGAGATAATGAAAGAGGATCATTACGAGAGCGCCGGAAATGAATATGTTATTGAGATCACTCCGGATAATGTTACGGTGACATTGCAGTTCGATATGAATGAAGAGCGCAGCGAATGTATTTCACGGGAGGATTTTGTCTGGGTGATGAATGAGTGGGCAAGGGAGTGCAGGAGGGTCAAAAAAGAGTATGGGGAACGCTGTTATAAAAAGCCGAAAAAGCAGCCGAAAAATTTATTTGAGAGGGTCATGGAAAGGTTATTAAGGAAATTATGACCGCAGGCTTTTATTCTGCTGTAATAGGAGAAAAAAGGAAGGTGAAAGTTTGAAAGTTAGCGGTAAACCCCTAAGTTTCAGCGTACCTTTGGTGTGAAAGTCTGATTAACGGAGTGGAAAAGTTTGAAAGTTAGCGATAATCCCCTAAGTTTCAGAGAAACTTTGGTGCGAACGAAAGATTAGCGGGAGGTAAAAATGAGATTTGAAGATGTTTTTCCGTATGATAAGGAGGAATTTCCTTTTAAAGAGGACAATTCTTTTGTTGTTTATTTTTTTAATATGTGTACGGAATATAAGTATTTCCCGGAGTTTTTTGAAAAACTGGCCAATGGGGTCGGCTGCAGTCTTTCGGATGATGCAGGGATAAATCTTCCTAACGGAGAGGATTGGAAAATGATGTACGGTCCGAGAATATGGGAAGGTCCTTATTTTGCAATTGAGGAATGCACGCTGAATTTTCATCAGTTTGCGGTGATAATGCTGACTGCTGCAAGAGTTTTTCTGGAGAATATGAGGGAGAAAGGAGCAACCGAATACTACAGGTATACAAATTTAGTTGACAACACCGAGCACGTGTACACGGAGAAAAGATTTTTAGGGGATATTGAAAAATTCAGGGAAAATTTTTTGAATGTGGAGCGGATAAAAGAGATTTGCTACGGTGAAGAATATTATGTTTGCGATGACGAGGGTGTGATTACGGGTGAATATCATGGCAAAGAATGGGGCGAGGAATGGTATGAAAAATACGGTAAGCATTTGAATTTCGATGATGCGGATGAGATCGTTGAGGCTAATTTTGCGGCGTATTACAAGAGGAAAGAGGATTTTGGAAATGCTGATACCGAATGAAGATTTTTACCGCAGGGACGGGCTTATTGTTGCGCCCGAGCTGGTGGGGAAGCTGCTTATAAGGAAAAACGGTGATGAGGAAACTGTTTTGCGGATAACGGAGACGGAGTGCTATTTAGGGACACAGGACACTGCCTGTCATGCTTCAAAGGGGCGGACGGCGAGGACGGAAATGCTGTACAAAAAGGGCGGGACGATATATGTTTACATTTGCTACGGGATACATTATCTGATGAACATTATCACGGGGGAAGAAGAAGTGCCGCAGGGGGTATTGATAAGGGCTTGCGAGGGGTATGAGGGTCCGGGGAGACTGACGAAAAAATTGCAGGTGGACAAGAGTTTTAACGGGGAAAATATTCTGGGAAATCCGAGGATTTATCTGGCGGACGACGGGTATGTTCCGAAAATAAAAAGGCTGCCGAGGGTGGGGATCGATTATGCGGAGAAAAAGGACAGAGAGGCGCTTTGGCGGTTTGCGGATGAGAGGAAAATGCGTTAAGGGAAGATAGGACTTGGGGAACATTTTTTCGGTGGACATTCTGAATTTCGGCGGTTTGACCTGTTGGTTTGGAACGTCAAAACGGGAAAATTTTTAATTCAAATGTTCGGAAAAATTTCTTGAGAATTTAAGTTTGACAGGAGGTGCGAATCAATGAAAGAATTACGGGAAAATCCCGATCTGCTGTATCCGAGCGCTGAAAAAAGAGACGCTCTGAACAGGCGCAGGATCATGCTGGCGGATAAATATTCGGGGGCGTTTTTGGGTGATCTGATGGCGGAAAATGCGGCGAGGGCGATAATGCCGAGGAATCCGAATGCGGTGATGAAGCTGTTTCGGGAGGTATGCAATGATGCGGAGACGGCGGAGTACAGGCTGGATGCGCTGGAGGATGTGATGAACTGCCCGAGGCTTTCCCCTGCGATACACAAGGCGGCGAGGGAGCTTCTGGAAAGCGAGCACAAGTGTGCGGGGGGCGCATCGCCCGATTCTTTCGGGGCGCTTAGCAATGTGGTGGAGGCGCTGGGATGCTATACAGGCTGTATGGAGGAGCTGCACGGGCTTTACGGTGAGATTTCGGGAAGCCTTAAGTCGAGGGCGTTCGGGAAATTTTTCGGGGAGATCGAGGAGAGGTATAATTCGGAGGATTTCGGGGAGATGAAGAGGAATATTGCGGAGCTTCGTGAAGCGCTTTCAAAGCGGATACGGTCGGTGACGGTGGCGATAAATTTCAATGAGGATATGAAGCCCACGGCGGCGGGGATAGTGAGCGTTTCGGACAAGGCGGCGGGGGAAAAGCCAAGCGTTTTTGACAGGATATTTTACAAAAGTGCGGCACGTCCGGATACTTATGTTATAGGGAAAATGCGGCGGTCAGGGGAGGATGAGCTTGCGGGGGACGGATATATAAGAGAGGCGGACAAGGCTCTGTTTGTGGCGCTGGAGAAGATAACGGGGGAATATGCGGCGAAGCTGAGGGGGGCTTTGGCAAGCTTTGAACGGCTGACGTTTGAGAGCATTTCGAGGATTGAGGAACAGCTGGAAATTTACGACGGGCTGGCAAAGATAGTTATGTCGGCGGGAAGCAGGGGGCTGAAGATGTGCCGTCCTGTTCTGAGGGAAAGCGGCAGGGAGGGAGATATCAAGGAGCTGTTCGACCTGTGCTTTTTCCTGAAAGCGGCGGCGGCAAAGCCTTATGACAAGGGGGATGAGCTTATTGTCAGGAATGATATTTGCTTTGATGAGGGGGGGAGATTTTATATTCTGACGGGGCCGAACAACGGGGGTAAGACCACGTTTGTAAGGGGTGTGGGATTATGCTTTTTAATGGGTATGACGGGGTTTTATGTGACGGCGGAGAGGTGCGAAATTTCCCTGTGCGACTATATTTTCACCCATTTTCCGAAAGAGGAGGAAACGGGGATAAATGCAAGCAGGTTCACCACGGAAATCAAGGATATGAAAATAATCAGCGAAACGGCAACGGAGCGGAGCCTGCTGCTGATGAACGAATCCATACAGAGCACGACGCCGACGGAATGTGCGGAAATTGCGGAAGAGCTGGTGAGGATCTTCTGCATTATCGGGGTAAGGGGGATTTTTGCGACGCATATTACGGAGGTGGCGAAAAAGTGCGGGGAGATAGGAGTCGACCCCGATTGCAGGAGCATTCCTGTGAGCATTACGGCGAGGGCAGAGGACGGGAAACGGCTTTACAGGATATTGCCGGGCGAGCCTATACATTCGGGGCTTGCGGGGGATATTTTCAGGGAGTTCGGGATAAGTGCGGATGAGATACGCAAAAGGAAAAATAAAAAATCCGATGAGTGATATTAGGGGAATGATGTGGATTTTTCGGAGAGTTTTTGCTGCGGAAAGCATATGAAATTTGATTGATAAAGGCTGAGGATTTTATGAAAAAAAGTGTTTTTATCTGCCCTGTTTGCGGGGGTGAAATGGAGAGAGATGAGCGAATTTACCGCTGCGGGAAAGGGCACTGCTTTGATATTTCCGCAAAGGGTTATGTGAATTTGCTGCCTGCGAATGCCAAGCATTCCGCAGACCCCGGAGATAACAAGATGATGGTGAATGCCCGTGGGGATTTTTTAAATAAGGGGTATTATTCACATTTGGCAGAGGCGGCAGAGGGGGCTGCTCTGAAATATTACGAGGGCGGTTTGCTGCTGGATTCGGGCTGCGGCGAGGGGTATTACACGGAGAGGGTTTGCAGGGCTATTTCGGAGAGAAAGAATTTTCCCGTATGCGCATTTGCGGGGGTGGATATTTCAAAAAATGCTTGTGCAAAGGCGGCAAGGAGGTTTACAAAGGCGGATATACCCTGCGAAACGGCGGCGGCAAGCGTGTTTGATTTGCCTGTAGGGGACGGGGCGGTCTCGCTGCTTATGACTATGTTTGCGCCGCTGTGCAGGGAGGAATTTATGCGGGTGATAAGACCCGGCGGTGTGCTTATTATGGCAATTCCCGGGGCGGGGCATTTGATGAGCTTCAAGGAAAAAATTTATGATGAGGCTTATGAAAATGTTGTCGGGGATTACGGCTTAGAGGGATTTGAGCTGTCGGAGGTCACTGGGGTTTCGAGGGAAATACATCTTGATAATCCGGAGGATATCCGCAGTCTTTTTGCAATGACGCCTTATTATTACAAGACGGGTCGGGAGGGGCACGCAAGGGTGGAGGCTTTGGAAAACCTTACCACAAATGCGGAGTTTGAGGTTATTGTTTACAAGAGGACAGAGGGGTGATTTTATGGGGTTAATAAGGTTTGCGGAGAGTGGGGATTTTGAAGTAATAAGCAGGTATGACGGGCACATAAGCGA
Source organism: uncultured Ruminococcus sp. (assembly GCA_964523835.1). Taxonomy (GTDB): domain Bacteria; phylum Bacillota; class Clostridia; order Oscillospirales; family Ruminococcaceae; genus Huintestinicola. The sequence goes on along the minus strand of CAZGAZ010000008.1, from coordinate 30,837 downwards.
TGAGGAATTAAGGAATTTGATCGAAAAAAAACGTGTCGTTATAATGGTCGAAAAGGGTGGATTTATCGGGTGGCTGCGGTATAATTTATTCTGGGACAACACGCCGTTTTTGAATATGCTTTTTATTCTTGAAGAGTTCAGGGGCAGGGGGTATGGGTCGGCGCTTTTAGAGTTCTGGGAAAGGGAGATGACAGGAAAAAATTACGAAATGGTAATGACGTCGACTCTTTCAAATGAGAGTGCGCAGTTTTTTTACAGGAAAAGAGGGTACACGGACTGCGGTGCGCTGCTGCTGCCGGGGGAAGCGGCGGAGATTATTTTTATGAAAAAAACAGGGGAATAAACCGGGAAGTTTTAAGGAGGATATTTTGATATGAAAAAGATAATTTGCTTTCACAATCCTGATGAGATAAACGGATATTTAAGCAACTGGTATTTATCGGATTTTGTTTTCGGAGGCGTTAAATTTTCGTCTGCGGAGCAGTATATGATGTATCAGAAGGCAACGGTTTTCGGCGATACGGATATTGCCGGGGAGATACTGGGGACGGACAATGCGGGGAAGATAAAGGCGCTGGGGCGGTCGGTGAAAAACTATGATGAAAAGGTCTGGGACGGAATGCGGCAGATCATTGTTTATAAAGGGCTGGTGCAGAAGTTTGCACAGAATGAGGAACTGAAAAAGCGTTTGCTGGACACGGGGGTGGATATTTTAGCGGAGTGCGCTGTTCAGGATAAGATTTGGGGTATAGGGCTTTCAATGAAGGATGAGAATAGGCTTGATATGAATAAATGGCAGGGGCGGAATTTACTGGGTTTTGCGCTGATGTGCGTGAGAGATGAGCTTAGGTGAGCTTTCGGGGTTGGCGTTAACCGAAAATTTCACGGCTTTAAAAAGTTATGTGCAGGGTGAAGTTTGAAAGTTAGCGGAAAACCCCTAAGTTTCAACGTACCTTTGGTGTGAAAGTTTAATTAACGGAGTGGAAAAAGATGAATAAAAAAATACTTATTACGGGCGGGACGGTTTTTGTGAGCAGATATCTGGCAGAATATTTCGTGGGACTTGGGGCGGAGGTCTATGTGCTTAACAGGAACAGCAGGGCGCAGTCTGAGGGGGTAAGGCTGATTTGTGCGGACAGGCACAAACTGGGGGATATTTTGCGGAGATATGAATTTGACGCTGTTATTGACACGGGATATAATGCGGAGGACGTGGGGCTGCTGATGGACGGGCTTGGTGGATTCGGGGATTACATTCTGATAAGCTCAAGTGCGGTTTATCCCGAAAATGCTGCGCAGCCTTTTACGGAGGAAACAGAGGTCGGGGAAAATAAGATATGGGGAAAATACGGGACGGATAAGATAGGGGCGGAGGCTGCTTTGATGAGGCGTTTTCCCGGGGGATATATCATTCGTCCGCCGTATTTGTACGGGCAGATGAATAATGTTTACAGGGAGGCTTTTGTGTTTGACTGTGCGATGAATGACAGGGCTTTTTATTTGCCCGGGGACGGGGAAATGAAGCTGCAGTTTTTTCATATCAATGATTTATGCAGGTTTGCGGAAATTATTCTGGAGAAGAAGCCTTTGCAGCATATTTTTAATGTTGGGAACAGAGAGACGGTTTCCGTGCGGCAGTGGGTGGAAATGTGCTATGGCGCTGCGGAGAAAAAGCCTCGGTTTATAAATGTTTATGAGGATATTTTCCAAAGAAATTATTTCTGCTTTTATGATTATGAATATTATCTGGAGGTTTCAAGACAGTATGAATTAATGGGCAGTGTGAAGCCGTTGGAAAGGGGCTTGACGGAGGCTTTTGAATGGTATAAAAACAATTCGGATAAGGTAATTAAAAAGCCGCTTACAGAGTACATTGACAAAAATTTATCGGGACTTTCATAAAACAAATCCGCTTGACATTCGGATCAGAAAATGGTAAAATATTATTTGAGAAAAAATGGAAATAACGGGTTAAAAATTAAGGTAAGTTCAAAAAAAATCTAACCTCTTACCTCTAACATCTAACCTCTAAAAGGAGTAAACCTATGGCACTGGACGGAACTTTTTTACTGGCGGTAAAGCAGGAGCTGGAGCCGCTTATCGGGGGGCGTATCGACAAGATACATCAGCCCTCAAAGGATGAGATCGTAATTGCAATAAGGACGAGGGAGGGCGGCAGCAAGCTGCTTATTTCCGCCTCGGGGAACAGCGGGCGGATTCATCTGACAAGGCAGCAGATCGAAAATCCTCAGTCGCCGCCTATGTTCTGTATGCTGCTGCGGAAGAGGCTGGGCTGCGGAAAGCTTACGGCGGTGCGGCAGGACGGGCTGGAGCGGATTCTTTATCTGGATTTCGAGACGGTGAACGAACTGGGGGACGTGGTGACGGTCACGCTGGCGGCGGAAATTATGGGGAAGTATTCCAACCTTATTATGATAGACGGAAACGGCAGGATAATTGACGCAGTAAAACGCACGGACGACGCTGTGAGCCGTGAGAGGCTTGTACTGCCGGGGGCTGCGTATGTGCCGCCGGAGAGGGGGGACAGGCTGAATTTTCTGATAGCTTCACGGGAGGAAATGAAAGAGAGGATAATGGGGTGCAGAGGGAAAAATCTTGACCGCTGTCTGGTGAGCATTTTTGAGGGGATTTCCCCGGTGCTGGCGAGGGAATGGTTATTTACGGCTGCCGCAAGCGATATTTCGACCGATGAGCTGACGGATGAAACAGCCGAAAAAATAATTGAGCGCATCCTTATTACCCGTGACGAATTTTTCACTGGGCGCAGGCGGTACACTGTAATGAGGGACAGGCAGGGGAATTTAAAGGATTTCTGTTTTGTTCCGATAACCCAGTACGGTGAGCTTATGGACACATTTGAGTGCGGCTCGGCGGGGGAAACGCTGGATATGTTTTACTCGGAGCGGGACAGGACAGCCCGTATGAAGCAGCGGTATCACGATCTGTACAAGACGCTGGAGAATGCGGCGGAGAGAGTGCGCCGCAGGACGGAAAACCAGAAAGCGGAGCTGAAAATTTCCGAGGAGCGGGATATTTTAAAGCTGAAGGGCGACCTTATTTCGGCAAATCTATGGGCTGTGGAAAAGGGAATGAAAAGCTTCAAGTGCGTGAATTTTTACGATGAAAAGGGCGGGGAGATAACGATAGAGCTTGACCCTATGCTCACGCCCTCCCAGAATATGCAGAAGTTTTACAGCGGCTACCGCAAGGCGGACAATGCGGAAAAACGTTTGCGGGTGCTTATTGACGAGGGGGAAAAGGAGCTTATTTATATTGACAGCGTGCGGGACGCTCTGGAGCGTGCACAGACAGAGGGGGAGGCTGCGGCGCTGCGGGACGAGCTGGCGGAGCAGGGGTATGTAAGGGCGCAGAAGGGCGCAAAGCAAAAGCCTCCCAAGGCTGCGCCGCCTATAGAATACACGTCTCCCGAGGGTTTTAAAATTCTGGTGGGGCGCAACAACAGGCAGAACGATCAGCTGACCTGCAAGGTGGCGGAAAAGACGGACATCTGGCTGCACACCAAGGACATTACAGGCTCTCATGTGATAATCAGGGCGGAGGGCAGGGAAGTCCCCGAGGAGACTATTCTGTTTGCGGCGAGGGCGGCGGCTTTGCACAGCAGCGGGGCAAATTCCTCCAATGTGCCTGTGGATTATGTGAAGGTGAAATTTGTGAAAAAGCCTGCGGGCGCAAAGCCGGGTATGGTCATTTTCACCAACAACCGAACGGTTTATGTTGACCCTTTAGACGGCACAAATGCAAAGTAAGAGGCAAGAAGCAAGAAATTTCACTCTCTTGCCTCTAACCTCTCACCCGCTCACTGACAAAGCAGAACCGAGGGCACGCAATTCAGCGTATCCCTCGGTTCATAAAAGAGTAAATCTAATGGCGGAGACGGCGAGATTCGAACTCGCGGGGGATAGGCTCCCTAACTGATTTCGAGTCAGCCCCGTTATGACCACTTCGATACGTCTCCGTGCTAGAGTTTTATTATATCATAATTTTGGGGTGATTGCAATACACTTTACAAAAAATTTACATTTTAATTTTCGGAGAGAGGTTAGAGGCAAGAAGCAAGAGGAATATTGTGACCCCTTAAACTATGGCAATGCGGCAATGCTGTGAAATTAAAAAGCAAGATATTCGCAAGCCTCAGTGTATAACTAATCTTGCCTCTTGCTTCTTTTTTCTTGCCTCTATCAGAGAGGTTAGAGGCAAGAAGCAAGAGGAATATTGTGACCCCTTAAACTATGGCAATGCGGCAATGCTGTGAAATTAAAAAGCAAGATATTCGCAAGCCTCAGTGTATAACTAATCTTGCCTCTTGCTTCTTTTTTCTTGCCTCTATCAGAGAGGTTAGAGGCAAGAAGCAAGAGGAATATTGTGACCCTTTGCACTGCGGCAATGCCGTAAAATTAAAAAGCAAGATATTTGCAAGCCTCAGTTTATAACTTAAGGCTTGCAAAATCTTGCCTCTTGCTTCTTGTTTCTTGCCTCTGTTAGTTGAGTTTCCAGAGTTCCTCGGCGTACTGCTTGACGGTTCTGTCGGAGCTGAACTTGCCTGCACAGGCGATGTTCATCCAGCATTTCTTGCCGAATACTTCACGGTTCTTATAGTCGTAAAGCGCACGGAGCTTGGTGTCAACGTATCCCTCAAGGTCGGTGAGCAGGAAATAATGGTCGGGCTTATGCCAGCTTGTGCCGTTGATAAGGGCGTTGAAAAGCTCGCCGAACATTCCTGTGTCGCCGTCGTTGAAGGTGCCGTCCACGAGGGTGTTTATTACACGCTTTACACGCTCGTTGCGGTAGTAGATCTTCTCTCTGGGGGCGTAGGTGGGCTTGACTGCCTCTATTTCCTCAACTCTTGCGCCGAAGATATACTCGTTCTCCCAGCCTGCTTCTTCCACTATCTCGACGTTTGCGCCGTCATATGTGCCGAGGGTGACTGCGCCGTTGAGCATAAATTTCATATTGCCCGTTCCCGACGCTTCCAGTCCTGCGGTGGATATCTGTTCGGAAATATCCGCTGCGGGGATAAGCTTTTCCGCATAGGACACGTTATAGTTCTGCACAAAGAGAACCTTCAGCTTATCACGGGTAGCGGGGTCGTTGTTCACAAGCTTTGCAACCTCGTTGATATACTTGATTATACCCTTTGCACGCCTGTAGGCGGGAGCTGCCTTTGCGCCGAAAATAAAGGCGGTGGGCTGGAGGTCGGGCAGCTTGTTATCCTTTATCTGGAAATAAAGGTCAACAATGGAGAATGCGTTGAGCAGCTGCCTTTTATACTCGTGAAGTCTCTTTACATGGATATCGAAAACAAAGTCGGGGGATATTTCCACGCCCTCGTGCTCCTTGATATACTCGCAGAGCTGAACCTTTTTCTCACGCTTGATATCGGTGAAACGCTTGATAACAGAGCCGTCGTTAACGTATTTTTTAAGCTCCGCAAGACGGTCGAGGTCGGTCTCCCAGCCGCTGCCGATCTTTTCGGTGATAAGGGCGGAAAGCTCGGGATTGCAAAGTCCCAGCCATCTTCTGGGGGTAATGCCGTTGGTCTTGTTCTGGAAACGGTCGGGGAATATCTCGTACCAGTCTTTCAGAACGTCCTTTTTAAGGATATCCGTATGGAGGGCTGCCACGCCGTTGGTATGAGAAGAAGCGAATATAGCCATTCTTGCCATATGGATAACGCCGCCGTCCACGATAAGCTTGGAATTTATCTGCGCATCATTCTGACCGATAGATTTAAGATATCTCTTCAAATGCTCGTTTATCATAAGGATTATTTCGTAAACAGTGGGGATAACGCTCTTAAACAGGTCAATATTCCACTTCTCGAGAGCCTCCCCGAGGACGGTGTGGTTGGTGTAGTTGCAGGTCTTCTGGGCAATGTCAAAGGCCTCCTTGAAGCTCATTTCCTCCTTGAACATAAACAGGCGGATAAGCTCGGGGATTGCAACGGTGGGGTGTGTATCGTTGAGCTGAACTGCGTATTCCTCGGCAAAATGCGAGAAATCGCTGCCGTGCTTTGCCTTGTACCGTCTGATGATATCCTGAACGGAGGCGGAAACGAAGAAATACTGCTGCTTCAGGCGCAGTCTCCTGCCCTTGTCGGTATTGTCGTTGGGATAGAGAACGTCGTTAATGGCGTCCGCCATAATGTTGCTTTCGGATGCGCCCATATAATCCTGATCGTCGAACTTGCCGAAATTAAAGCCGGAAATGCTCTCCGCCTGCCAGAGTCTCAGGGTGTTTATTGCCTTTTTGTCAAAGCCGATAATGGGCATATCGTAGGGCACTGCCTTTACGGTCTGATCCGCAAATTCCACGATAACAGCGTCATTCTCCGCACGGTAGCTCCAAGCGTCCCCATAGTCGAGCCAGGGGTCTGCCGCCTCCTGCTGGAAGCCGTTGCCGATAGACTGCTTGAAAAGTCCGTATTTATAGCGGATTCCGTAGCCGTTCAGGGGAATGTCGCAGGCTGCCGCAGAATCAAGGAAGCAAGCTGCCAGACGGCCAAGTCCGCCGTTTCCGAGGGAAGCGTCCTCGATCTCCTCCAGGCAGGAAATGTCGACCCCGTGTTCGGAGAAAATTTCCTTTGCCTCATTCAGAAGCCCTGCGCAGTAAAGGTTATTGAAAACCGCTCTGCCCATTAAAAATTCCGCAGAAAGATAATATGCACGTCTGCGGCTGTTATGCCGCTGCTCGGTCTCGTTCCACACGGGAACTATTTCGCTCATTACCGCCCTTGCCACAGCGTCGTGAAGCTGGCGGGGAGAAGCGCCCTTTATATCCGTGCGGGCGTCTGTCAGAAGATTTTCGCTGATCTTTTCCATAAACTGTGTTTTATCCATAGTTAACCTGTTCCTCCTAAAAATGTTTTCGGTCTCGGGATACCCTTAAATGCCGCCTGTTTGCAGCCGAAGTCCTCTGCTTGACCGGGGCAGACATACGCTGCCTAAAAAAATGACAAATATATTCTCTTATAGTTTACCACATTTTTTTGATAAAATCAATAATTTTGGAAAATAATCCCTTATTTTAACAAATTATTTACAGTTTACCCGTGATCTGACCGTCAAAATCACAAAAGTAACCACTTTCCGAGAGTGCGAATAGTATAAAAATATAAGGCATGATCCGGTTCACGCCTCTGAATCTCTAACTTCCAAAAGGTGCTCTGAAAGTGAATGAATTGTTTATAGCGCTTATTACAAGCGTGGATATATTTGCGGCGGTAATGGGGCTGTGCTGCAGCGGGATAAGGCTGCCGAAAAGGTCTGCCGCCGTGGTGGCGTTTGTGGGGGCGGGGGTGCTGTGCGCTGCTGCCGCTTTGTCGGAATTTGCGGCGGATATTTTCGGGGGATTTGCGGGGGCGGCATACATATCAAAGGGTATACTGCTGATTTTAGGCTTAAAGGCTGTATCCGACGGCATAATGGGTATTTCTTCAAAATCCCCCGGTATTTCTTCGGAATCCCCCGGCATTTCCGCCAAATCGCCGGAATCAACAAAATCGGCAAAGCCGACAAAACCTGCAAAACCGCTAAAATCGCCCGACAACGCTCCGGAAGCCCGGAATGTTCCGGAAAACCGGAATGTCCCGAAAAAAAGGGGCAGCATATTCGATATAGCGGGTGCGCCCGAAAAAGCCGACTGCGACAGTTCCTCGGAAATATCCCCCGGGGAGGCGGCGGTTTTAGGCGCTGCCCTTTCCGCAGACTCGGTTTTTACGGGGATAAGCGCAGGAATGGGGGGACTTTCTCCCCCGGTTATTTTTGTGCTGTCCTTTATTTCGGGGATTTGCGCCTGCGGCGGCGGAATGCTGGCGGGGAGGCTTGTCTGCAAGGGCTGCGGAGAAAAATTCCCCGCCGGGGTTATCACCGGGGCGGGGCTGATAATTATTGCGGTGTTTTTCTGAGGGATGTTGTTCAGGGGTATATATCGGTTTCCTCTATCTCCTCAATAGGTTCCTCGTAAACGTCCTCCGGGATATCCTCGGGAATGGCTTCCGCAACGGGCAAAGGCTTATCCTCCCAATCGGCGTAAGGATCGGCGAGCAAGACCTGCCGCCCCAGAAATTCCGATATAAGTTCCCCGAAATATTCCCTGCCCTCGGGGGAAAAGGGTATGTTTTCATATTGGTGAAGGCGGCTTTCCACGTCATCGGGGGTTATGCCTGCCGCTGTCCATTCCCCGGGAGTGTGGTAATAAAGCCACTTGGGGGTATAAAGCTTTTCGCCCTTGGCTATGGTATGGGCATTGGCATAAAGCCTGCCCAGCTCCGCTGTGTTCTCCGAATAGATGAGATCGAAAATTTCCGTGGGAAACCTAAGCTGCGGGTCGTCGGAATTTATATAATATTCCATTGCCGCCTCCGCCTCTTCACGGGGTATGCCGAAGTCATGGATAAAGGAATACAGATTGGCATGACCCGACAAGTCGTCGGGAATGGGGTTCGCCTCTCTCTTTGCCTTGAACCAGCCGTCCACGTCTCTGTCGCCGCAAAGCCTCCCGTCAATGCCCAGCAATATGAACCGAACGGGGTCGTTAAAAGCCGACATTTCGTCTCCGCCGCCCCCCTCGGGGATATGGTATGGCTCGGGCGGGGTTTTCGGGGGTACGGGTGCTGCCGTTGTTACGGGTATCACGGATGTTGCAGGCGTTTCGGGTGTTACGGGCACTACGACCGCTGACGGAGGCTCCAATGTATCCGGCACTGCCGACGTAAGGGGCGAGGCGGTCACGGCAGTGCCTGTAACATCGGGCGTTCCCTGCGTCACAGGCACTCCGTTCACTCCCGGCAGCTGCGATATATCGGACTCCGAGGGCGTAAGAGGCGAGGTGGTTTCGGTGACGGTTTCTTCCGTGGGGGCTATAACTAAATCTTCGATGACGACGTCTTTCGTGGGGAGAAAATGCATGCCTATAACGGCGCATACAAGACAAGCCGCTGCTGCGCCAAGCCATGGGGCATACTTTGCATAATTGTGCTGCGGACTTTTGGGGACGGGTACGATTACTGCCTTTTCCAGCTCGGCAATGTACTCCTCGTCAATATTTCCTATACATTCAAACAGCTTTAAAGAGTTCATATAAGCTCCTCCCTTTCAAGAAAATTTTTTAAGTCCCTGCGGGTCTTTTTCAGGCTGTACTTTATTTTACCCGCAGTTTGTCCCGTTTTCCGAGCGATCTCGTCAATGGGATAAAGGGCAAAATACCGCATTAAAAATATTATACGTGCATTTTTCTCCCGGGTCTCCAGAAAGGCATTGACTGCGGCGGTAAGCTCCCTTTCTTCCGCCTCATTGTCCGTTCTGCCAGAGCCTCCGATGACCTCTTCCAGTTCTCCAAGGACAAGCTCCGCTGTGCCCCCTCCCCTTTTTTGCCTGTGCTTTGTGCGGTAAAGGCTTACGGCAAGATTGCGGGTTATCCTGCCCACATATCCCCCCAGGGCGGCGGGCTTGTCAGGGGGAACTGCGTTCCATACCCTGAAATAGGTATCGTTCACGCATTCTTCCGAATCCTCCTTGTCCGACAGTATGTTCATAGCGATCTTAAAGCAGAATTTCCCGTATTTATCCGCAAGCGCTGTGATCGCCTGTTCCGAACGTGCGAAAAAAAGCTCAATTATCCCGCTGTCCTCCATAATTCATTCCTCCCTTAAATTTATTTTCTGCTCTGCTCTAATTAAATTAACGTCAAATCAATAAAAAAAGGCAATAACTTAATGTAAAATTTTTTGCAATGAACTGTGAACAGCGCAAACAATCCGAAAAATCTTCCCCGACAGATAAAAACACTTGAAAAAACATAAGAAATATGATATAATGTAAAAAAACAGACAGGGCAGCAAATTTCCGCTTTTTGCACCCGGATTTCCTGCCTTTTGAAAGGGGTTTGCCCCCAAAAATGAAAATAATTACCAATATACGCAAATCCTCTATACGCAATCAGATGATTGCAATGTTCCTGGTGGTAATACTGCCTATGTTTGCAGCAAGCATTTTTCTTCTGGTAAATATGCGTGCCACTGTCAAGGACGCAGCGCTGGATTCGGCCATGAATGATGCGGACAGTGTAAAATACCGTATCACCGACTTTATAGGATCGACGGAAATGTCGCTGAATGAGCTTGCGGGGGATAAGACAGTAAAGGATTTCCTTGCGGTCTCCCATGAGGACAGGGAGGAATATTACAGCTTTTACAGCGATTTTTCCCTTTCATCCTATGCCTCCCCCTCACCGCAGATAAAAAATATGCTGGTATTCGTGCCCCAAAAGGATTTTATTTTCGGCTCGGGCTTTCTGTATGCGGACAGCGACATAAAAAACACCCGCTGGTACAAGGCGGCGGCAGGGTCTCCGTCCGCAACATTCTGGGATGTGATAGAATACCCCGGGGACGGGAATTATTACCTTGCCTGCTGTAAAGCGGTGACTTATAATTCAAGGGTGACAGGGGTCGCCTGCGCTCTTATCTCGGACGTGTGGATAAGCAGAATAACTCCTAACGAGCCTGTACGCACTGTGCTTTCGGTGGATAAGGGCACTGTTTATTACAGCAGCTGCGAAGGCGTTGTTCCCGGCGACATCATAAATCCGATCAGCGATTTTATGACCTCCAGCATTCAGAAAACCTACGATCTGGGCTTTTTCGGTACAAAGGGCTACAGTGTTCTGAACAATTTCTATTCGGGAAACAGCTTTCAGATAGTTCTGCTGCTGCCCGATTCCTACGTTAATTCCGACCTTAACCGACTGACGGTGGTTTACGGGGGATACTGTGCGCTGATGATAATTCTGTCCATGCTGATAATCATTCTTTTCACAAGTATGTTTTCCAGAAGAATACGGCTGCTGAGCAATAAAATGCACCTGGTGGCAAAGGGAAATTTCGATGTGGATATCACCGATAACGGCAATGATGAAATTTCCGATCTGTATTCGGATATGAGGCAGATGATCGGGGATATGCAGCGGCTTATCAAGGAAAGCTACCGTGCAAGGCTGGAGAGAGAGGCATTCAAATTCAACCAGATGGAGGCGGAATTCAAAGCCCTTGCCAGTCAGATAAATCCCCATTTTCTGTACAACACCCTTGAGACAATACGAATGAAAGCCTACTGCAACAATGACAGGGAAACTGCGGGACTGGTTAAAAAACTTGGTAAATTTATGCGGCGGTGTCTGGAATTCAAGGACACGGAGGTAACGCTCCGTTCGGAACTGGAATTTACAAGCAGCTATCTGGAGCTTCAGGCGGCAAGGTTCGGCGACAGGGTCTCCTATAACATTTACTCGGAAATAAACAAGGACTGGCTCATACTCCCCCTGCTGATACAGCCCATAGTGGAGAACGCCTTTGTTCACGGTATCGAAAGCAGCAAGGCAAACGGCAGGATAGACATAAAGGCATATTACAGCGGCGAATTTGTGTTTGTGGACGTGCGGGACAACGGAAGCGGTATGACTCCGGAAAAGCTCCGTGAGCTGGAAAGAAAGCTTGAAATAAGCGACACCTCCTCGGGAAAGAGCATAGGCCTTACCAATGTCCACAAAAGAATACGGCTTTATTACGGCGACGAATACGGTATGAGCGTGCAGAGCAAAGAGGGCACGGGGACTACCATACGCATAAAGCTCCCCCGTGAGCACATTATAAAGCAGCCGCCAAAGATCAATGTGGAATAGAGGCAGGAAGCAAGAGGCAGGAATACACACCTTTTATTATTCGGAGCTTGATTTTAAAAATTCCCCGTCCTTTTTCGGGCGGGGAATATTTTTACGGCTTTTTCCGTTTAGTTCCCACAAGGAATCCTCCCGCAGCAGCGGCAGCGCACAGGGCGAGAACTATCGGCAGCAGGAAATCCGGCTTGTCTTTCCCGTCGGGAGCGGGCGGCTCGGGGATATCCGAGATAGCTAAGACCATTTCGGAAGCCTCCTGAATGTCCTCGGTGGTAACGTATACCCTGCTGTCCTCGGACATAGTCGTTTCGGCGGCTTCTTCGGTGTACGCCTCGCCCTCAATGTCGGAGAGATCGACCCAGCCATAGAAGCCATAGCCCAGATACACCCATTCAATTCCGCTTTCATCAAAATAAGTGTACATTGCCGTTTCATCTAATGTAAACACATAACCATCGATAAACCATGTTTCCCGGGGACATACCTCTTTTATCTCTCCCGAACCCGGATATGTCCAAAGAATAACATAATTTTGGGGCACATAATCATTCAGCTGACCTTTATATTCGTCAAACTCGCTCTTATGTTCCTCCTCAAAAGAAATACGGTCGTAAACAAGCTCAACATCTTTCATTTTGAACCAACCGGCTTTTTCCGTATCTTCACCGTTGTAGTCATAAGCCCAGCGCACCCCCTCGCTGTCGGTGTAAATGACATTGGAATACAGAACATCGCCCTTTTGTACGTGCCGCACGGTCTCGCCGAGCGGACTGGTCAATATGTCAAAATCCTTCAGCGCACTGTAATTTCTCCCAAAATATTCAAGCTCGCATTCACTGATGTGCTGCACGTAAAAATCAGCGCTTTCTCCCCAAGGCTCAACGATAACGTCCGCAAACACTCTTGTCCCGCCAAGCAGAACCGTACAGGAAACCAATATTCCCGTGATAAGTTTTAACAATGCTGTCCTTTTCATTTTCATTCATTCGTCCTCGCTTTCTTATTTTTCTTTTCAGCCATGATACCGAGAAGGAAGCCTCCCGCAGCTGCGGCAGCGCACAGGGCGAGAATGATCGGCAGCAGGAAATCCGACTTTTCATCTCTGTCGGAAATGGGAATATTCGAGACGGCTAAAGCCGGTTCGTAAGCCTCTTCAATAGCCTCGGTGGTAACGTATATCCTTTCGCCCTGCATTTCGGCTGCATTCTCTCCCTCAATGTCGGAGAGATTTACCCAGCTGCGGAAACCCCGTGCGATATACAGCCATTCATCTCCATTCTCATCGGCATAGGTTTTATCCGTTATGTCGACATAACCTTTTTTGGGTATCCATTCTTCCTTGGAAACGATAAAATCAATTTCTCCCGAACCGGGATATGTCCAGAAAACCACTTGTTTTTCGGGAGTATAATCATTCAGCTGACCTTTGTTATACACAAACTCGTCCCTATGCTCCTCCTCAAAGGAAATACTGTCATAAATAAGTATGGCATTTTCCGTTTTGTACCAGCCGGCTTTTGTAACGTCATCCCAGTCCCAGTTGTAATCATAAGCCCAGCGCACTCCCTCGCTGTCGGTGTAAAAGGTATTGGAATGCAGAACGTCCCCTTTATTAATATGCCGAACGACCTGATCGCTGAGGGGGCTCATATATGTGTTAAAATCCGTCAGAGCACTGTAACCTCTTTCACGATTTTCATGCTCGCATTCATCATGATAAAGCTCGTAAAATCTCGTGTTGTGCGGAGGAGCCGCAATGATGTCTGCAAACACACTTGTCCCGCAAAGCATGACTGTACAGGAAACCAATATTCCCGTCATAAGCTTTAACAATGCTGTCCTTTTCATTTTCATTCATTCGTCCTCTCTTTTTTGATTTTCTTTGCAGCCGTAATCCCCGCCGCAAGAACGGCAGAAAGCCCCAGCGGCAGTGTATAATCATTTGCCGATGAACTTGCCGATACATCGGCAGCCGATACGCCGACAATTGCAGCACCCGCCTCAACATCTTCAAATAAAGTGTCCCCCAGTTCCTCGTCATTGTTTGTATTATTATTCACATTGACCGCAGGAACGCCGCTGCGCAGATCTGCCTCGGGATTCGGAACATATACCCAGCCGCTCGGCAGGAAATCAAGATAAACCCATTCGCTGCCGCCGGCGTCCCTGTAAACATAAGCCGCACGCTCGCCCAGATTCTGAACATCTCCGTTGGTGAACCATTCATCACCCGCACGGCAGATATTCTCCGCCTCTCCCGAACCGGGATATGTCCACAGATAAAGATATGCCGTAGGCGAAAAGCCGTCCAGCTGCCCCGCATAGGGAGTAAGCTCGTTCTGATGTTCCTCGGTGAATGCAATACTGTCGTAAACAAGGGAGACATTTTCCATTCTGAACCAGCCGCCAATACCTGTTTCCGAATAAGCATAGCTCCAGATAACGCCGTCAGGGGCGGTATAGGAAACATTGGTGGAAATGACCTCTCCCACGCCTACACGCCTTACGCTTCTCTGGTCAATGGGACTTGCAAATACATCGAAATCAACCGCAGCCCTGAAGCTTCTGTAATCGTGAAGCTCGCACTGGCTTTCGTAAAGCTCGTAAAAGCTGTCCTGAGGGGGCGTCAGTACATCATCGTCGTCCGCCCACACCGTTGTTCCTGCCGCTGCCACCGTGCAGCAAGCCAGTATCGCCGAAATTACTGTTAAAATTCTTTTTCTTTTCATGATAGATTCCTCATTTCTTTTTATTCTTTTTTATTGTTATGACCGTGACGATTATCACAGTCGCAATAAGCAGTATCAAAGGCAGCTTATGCCTTATCTCGTAAACCGCAATTTTAAACGGGTCAAAAACCACGTCCGCAAATATCACACAGTTCACTTGATTTTCCCCCCTCACCCTATTTCTTTTTACTCTTTTTTATTATTATGACCGTAACAACTATCACAGCCGCAATAAGCAGTATAACGGGCAGAAACTCCTCGAACTCGTAAACGGCATATGAAAACGGGTCAGCGACCCCGTCTGCAAATATCACATACATAAGGTCATTCATTTAACTTCCCCTTTCACTTTTTTCCCTTTATAATCTTCACAATCACCGCCGCTGCGATAACAACACCGCAAGCTATAAGCGCAGGCATAGCCCACCCGGGCAGCTCTGTGGAATTGACGTTTATAACGGGCGGTTCATAGACCAAATCATAAAGCTTTCCGATATGTTCCATATGATCTCTCCTTTCACTGCTTACAACAGTTGCTTCCAGAAGAAGTTGCTTCTAAAGAAGCAAGCCTATAAAATATGAAAAACAGTTAGCGCCTATGGAAAAGAGCAGCGGTTTTTTAATATCCGTACAGACCTTATACACCCGCCATTCGGTTATCACAGCGGCAATTTCCAGCGCTGCGGTAATTATTGTCATAACCCCAACCTGCAGCATAAGCCCGTATTTGCAGAAATAGTAAATGCTTGTAACAAGCGGATTTGTAAGGATATTGCAAAGAACGTTCACCTTCAGCCCGTTCCCACGGACGCCCGCAAAAAAAGCAAACAACAGCTCCAGCAAAATTGTCAGCCCCAAGGAAATTCCCATAGCAGCGATTATTCTTACAGTCATTTCAGTCCCCCTTAAAAATCTTTTCAGCGTGAATATAAAACACTTGCCGTCATTCACCTTTTTTTACTTCATTATCCATTAATTTCCAGCCCCCGAACAGCAGTGCCCCCGACAAAACGCAAAGCGCCGCCATAACCCCGCCGCTTATCCTCAGTCCCCCGTTCAGATACATGGGAATATACCCGAGAAACAGCCCGAATGTAAGCAGTCCGAAGGAAAAACCCCTGTTTCCTTTCATAATATCCGCCGCCGCCCTCAGAGTTATGGGCATGGTCATATTGAAAAGGAACACCGCAAGCAGCCCGGGCAGCATATTCCCCGAAAATATGTACAGCAGCGCCGCCGCCCCCATGGAGACCGCCGAGGCAGGCTTTTTCCCGAAAATGTCCGATAAATATCCCCCCGCAGCCTTGCCCGAAGCCGTGGCAAACACCGCCGCCAAAGCCGCCGCCCCCGCCGTTTTCCAAGGCAGACTTACCGCAAATCCCCCGAAGCTGCGGATAACGACCACCGCCGTAAACATTCCCGACGCCAAGATAAGCATTGGCGACATCGTCGCCGACGTCATTTTATCGGACACATTTTCATGCACTTCCGCCGCAGCCCCAAAAGGATTTTCAAACCGCAGTACCCTCGGCAGCAGCAGGAAAACCGCCGCCCATACAATCATAACCGCCATGACCGCCGTAGTCGAAAACTCCGTCCCTTTGCCCCATACCGTCCCCAGATAAAGACCTATCGCCCCCGGGGAAACGAACACCCCCAGCGCCCCCGACTTCTCATACTCGTCCAGCACATACACCCCGCCCCCTAAATGGAACAGAGAATTTCCCACACCCAAAACCACCGCAGCTGCTAAATTTGACCCCTGTAACATTGACAGCGGAAACGCCGTCCCTATAAGCAGACAGCCGAGCGCCGCCGCCAGATGCCCCTTGCCGAACCTGTCCAGCAGCACTCCTATGGGCATTTGCAGGGCAAAGGCGCAGAAATTATAGTAGAGCAAAAGCTCTCCCCGCCCGTCATAAACCGAGCGGAATATTAAAAATGCACAAGCCAGGTCCACAAAAAAGTGCGCTGCGGAGTAAGCGGCAGTCATGATGTGTTTTTTCATTTTATACACTCCCGAATTTTATTATTAGGGTCGTCATGTTTTTGCATTACGGACACATGATCTCACTGAATAATAAACAAATCAAACCCTTAAAATGTTTCGTTTGCGTGTAAAGTTTGTGGGAATACACAATCGGGCATTTCATATTTTAGTCAAAATGCCACATTGAGCCTCTCCCATGCCCTATGTCAAAGTTATTGCCAATGATCCTCGTAACATAATCCTTTGCATACCGCACCGCCTCGGGAATATCTTTCCCCTCCGCCAGCCCGCAGGCAATGGCAGAAGAAAGCGTGCAGCCCGTGCCGTGAGTGTTGGGATTATTGATACGCAGAGATGTAAACCTGTAAAATTCCCCCTCATAAAGCAGGATATCAACAGCCTCCGAAGCCGCTGTTTCTACAGCCATTGCCCCCTCGCCGCACAAATGTCCCCCTTTTATAAGCACCGCCCCCGAGGTAACAGCCGACAGCCTCTCCGCCGCCCTTTCCATATCGGACACGCTCCCGATTTGCATATTGCAAATCCGCTCCGCCTCGGGAATATTCGGTGTAATTATATCCGCAATGGGAAATATCCGCTCGGTCAAAACCTTTATGCCCTCATCTCCCGTCAGCCCGTCCCCGCTTGTCGCCGAGAGCACCGGGTCGCAGACAATATTTTTTGCATTATACAAAACAAGCTCATCGGCAATTATCGACGCATTCTGCCCATTCCCCACCATTCCTATCTTAACGCTCGCCGGAGGGATATCCTCAAAAACCGCCTCCAACTGCGCCTTCATCATCCCGGGGGAAACCGCCTCCCAAAGCCGAACTCCCAGCGTATTCTGCGCCGTCACGGCAGTAACGATCGTCATGGCATAATGCCCCAAAGCGGAAACCGTCTTTATATCCGCCTGAATCCCCGCCCCGCCGACAGAATCCGACCCTGCCACCGACAGTATCGGTTTAACGTTTTCTTTCATATCATCTTCCTCTTGCATAGCGCACTTGCTTTTCAATCCCCCGAAATTTCAAGGGATATTTTCTTCAGCAGACCTGCCGCCGCCTTTATATCTTCAAAGGAACTTTTTCCGAATATCGCCGAAACTACAGCAATTCCCCGAATGCCCGTGCCTTTCAGAAGCCCTGCATTCGAGGTGTCTATCCCCCCGATAGCATACACGGGAATGCTTACCGCAGCGCAAATATCCCTTAGCGTTTCCATTTTCATAGGCACAGCGTTTTCCTTAGTAACCGACCCGAAAACCGCCCCGCAGCCCAGATAATCCGCACCGTCCCTTTCCGCCTTTACAGCCATTTCCACAGTCTTTGCGGTAACGCCGATAACGGCATTTTCCCCTAAAATTTTCCTTGCCTCCAAGGGACTGCCGTCCGTCTGCCCCAGATGTACCCCCTGCGCCTCCGATTTAAGGGCAACTTTCACGCTGTCGTTGATTATCAGCGGAACATTGTATTTTCCCGTGACGCTCAGAAGCATTTTTGCCTTGCGCACATATTCCTCATCACTTATATTTTTCTCCCGCAGCTGCACCATTCCCACTCCCCCTCGCAAAGCCGCCTCCACAGCCGTTTCCAAAGGCAGCGGGCAATTCCCTGTTATCCCGTAAAGAGTTATATTCTCATTCATTTTTACCCTCGATTTCATTTGCACATCGCAATTCCTATATTTTCAGCTTCGGCGTTCAAATCCGTCAAACATAAATCCGTCAAAATCGCCCAAGCATATCGGCATACGGCATACCGCAAAAATCACTTCTCGCTTTTTCCCGCCTCGCCGCAAAGCCTGACCTCTTTCCCCTCCAGGATCATATTGGTAGTCCGCACAGCGCACATTTTTCCGCACATAGAGCAGGTGTGACGGTCGGCAGGAGGGGTGCTTTCAAAATATTCCCTTGCCTTTTCCCCGTCTGCGGCAATCTCAAACATACGCTCCCAGTCCACCGCATGACGGGCAGCCGCCATCTCGTCGTCCTTTTCACGGGCATGGGGCACACCCTTTGCAATATCCGCCGCATGAGCCGCAATCTTGCTTGCCATTATCCCCTCCTTAACGTCGGAAATATCGGGCAAACGCAAATGCTCCGCAGGGGTAACGTAGCAGAGAAAATCCGCCCCGTTTGCCGCCGCAACAGCTCCGCCTATAGCGCTCGTTATGTGGTCATACCCCGGGAAAATATCGGTAACAAGCGGTCCCAGTACATAAAAAGGCGCATTGTAACAAAGCCGCTTCTGAAGGGTCATATTTGCGGCAATCTCATTCATAGCCATATGCCCCGGCCCCTCCACCATTACCTGAACGTCCTTTTCCCAAGCCCGTTTCGTCAGGTTTCCAAGCTCGATAAGCTCAGCTGTCTGCCCTGCGTCCGTGGCGTCGGAAATGCACCCGGGGCGCAAAGCGTCCCCAAGGCTTATCGTCACATCATATTCACGCAGTATCTCCAGCACCTCGTCATAATGCTCGTAAAAGGGGTTTTCATTCCCCGTCATCTCCATCCATGCAAACAGCAGCGAACCCCCTCTGGAAACAATATTCATCTTCCTCCCCTGCCGCCTGAAAGCCTCCACCGCACGTCTGTTTATCCCTGCATGAATTGTCATAAAGTCCACACCCTCCTCGGCGTGCGCCTTTACCACCTTAAGAAAATCCTCTGCGGTTATCTCGGGCAGATCCTTTTCCAGATATCCTATAGCGTCATACATGGGCACAGTGCCTATCATAGCGGGGGACATTTCAATAAGCTTTTGCCTGAACATATTCGTCTTGCCGCAGTTGCTCAGATCCATAATAGACTCCGCCCCGTATTTCAGCGAAAGCCGCACCTTTTCCATTTCCCTGTCATAGTCCCGACAGTCCCCCGATACGCCTAAATTAACATTTATCTTCGTCCGCAGCCCCTCGCCTATACCCTCGGGCGAAAGGGATTTGTGGTTCACATTTGCAGGAATGGCAACAACTCCCCTGCCTACCTTTTCACGAATTTCCTCGGGAGATCTGTATTCTTTCTCTGCCACCTTTTCCATTTCAGGAGTGATTATCCCCTTTCTTGCCGCCTCCATCTGGGTCTTGTATTCTCTCATTGTAAAAACACCTCACAAAAATTAATTAATAATTAATAGTTAATAATTAATAATGATTGACATATCTTGATTTTTTACCTTTCCTGTAAACCGAAAATTTATCTAAAGCATTTTCGCATTTTAATTTACCGTTCAGCAAATCCACCCGCCCCGCTCATTATTAATTATTAATTGACACAGTTCTTTCCAGCAGGAAATCCTCTCAAAGGGGAAATCCGCCTCAAAACCCTTGTTGAACCGCAGAAATGGATTATCCACCTCATTCGTTTCATAAAGCACCGGGAAAATACCCATATAATGCGCCCCCATAACATCTGCATTTGCCATATCGCCGCAGTGCCACGCAGCCCCGGGAGAAACTCCCGCCCTGTGCAGCGCCGCCTCAAACAGCCTCTTGTCGGGCTTTCGCACCATATAATCCGCCGAGGATATCACAAACTCAAACGCACCCTCCCCGAAAATGCCGCACAGCTGCCGCAGCAAAGCCTCCTCGGAAAAGCGGTTGTTGGTAATGACCGCCCGTCTTATTTTCTGCTGCCGCAAAAAGCTTATCATCTCTACCGCCCCCGGCATGGGGACGGCAGGCCGTGCGGTATTCAGAAAAACCCTTTCCCGATCCTGCGGCGGTATATCAAGCACCACCCCCGCACTGTCAAAAAGCAGCTTTAAAGAGGCAGCAAAGGGAATGTCATAATCAAAGGAATCCGCCACAATATCCACATCACGGAAAATTTTTTCCGCCCGCCCGAGCAGTTCTTCATATGTGCAGCCGCAGTTCCCCGACCTGTGCTCCCATAAAGCGGCAAAGCCGTTTTCCTTGCATTTTTCGGGGGAATATGTAAGGGTGTGCCCTATATCAAAAAATATAATTTCGGGTGTTTTCATTGCAAATGCTCCTTTTATCGGCTTGCCTTTTCATTGATAAAATCCTCATAACAGTCAATAAATCCCGTAAATCCGCCGAAAAGATTTTCGTCCTCCGCTTCATTGTATATCTCATTTTCCCTGCGGTATTCTCCCGCACTTACAAGCATTGAACCCGGCAAAGCCCTGTGCAGATCGTCTCCCAGCCTTTGGGGATGATAGTCGTCAGGACAGGTGCATATAAGCACAGGGATATTTATTTTTCCAAGCTCTTCATCGCTCATATGACCCCTGTAAAAATCAGGTGAACTCATTTGGTCTCCCCACCTGCGCATTATCCGTGCAAAATCACTGCCGTTTATTCCAAGTATCTTTTCACTGTCCCTGCGGCACAGCTCCGCCAGCCACCGTGAAACATTTTTAAATCTCCCCTCTGAAGGGTTTTCCGAATATTTTACCGCATTTTCCATGGAAATATCCGCCGCACGGGCAAGGTCATAATATCTTGCCTCCACGATCGCCCGTTCAATTTCGCAGCTTGTGTCCGTAGGACGGTACATGGCAAGACTTTTTACCCTGTCGGGATAAAGTCCCGCAAACAAAAGCCCCATTTCGCCGCCCCCCGAGCAGCCCGCTATATGCACGCTCTTTTCCCCCAGCTCATCAAGAAGCCCCTTTATATATTCACAGGCAAGATGATATTCGCTCTGAGTGTCCTTTATTACCACACCCGACTGCCCGCAGTTAGGTCCGTCCCAAATAATGACCCTGTGCTTTTTCGATATCCTCCCCGCAAAATAATATGCCCCGGGATTTATTCCTCCAAGCACCGATTGCAGATACAGCACCGTTTCACCCTTGCCGTAAGCCTCATAATAAATATTCGTATCACAAGCATTTCTTATTGGACTCATATCAGACACACCTTTCAAAAGTTCGGAATTATAACCCCTGTCATTTATATATCCTATAAACCCAAAGCCAACATCGCCTTACAAATCCCGAAATTATCAAAGCAATACACCACACATGAACAGGCTCTGCCCTCCATGAATTGGACTTGATAATGTAAATAAACAAAAACAGCAGCAATAAATACAAAGCGAGCCACCTTGCCAAAGTTCCGGCCGCACGTTTAAAATCCGAAGCCTCAGCCCTTTTCCCGCTTGAAACTGTTTTGACGATCTTTGAAACATTCCACGAAGCTTCTATCGCAACTGCTGTTATCCCCCAAAAAGCCAGAACATAACCGACCACAAAACATCACACCTTATCTCACGTCAAAAACGTCAAAAAGCCTGTACCGCAAAAAGAACAGCACAGGCAAAATCATCACCGACCATGCTCACTTCTAACAGAAGCAGGAAGCAAGAGACAAGAAAATAATTTACACTTGCCTCCTGCCTCCGGAAATTCTTTATCCTGTCAGCTTAAATATTCATCAATAGCCTGTGCCGCAGACTTGCCCGCACCCATAGCAAGAATAACCGTAGCCGCACCCGTAACAGCGTCGCCGCCCGCATATACGCCCTCACGGGAGGTAAGTCCGCTGTCGTCCTTTACCACAATGCAGCCATGTTTGTTGGTCTCCAATCCCTCCGTGGTGTTTCTGATAAGAGGATTCGGAGATGTGCCTATAGCCATAATTACGCAGTCCACATCAATAATATGCTCGCTGCCCTCTTTCACAATAGGCCTGCGCCGTCCCGATTCATCGGGCTCGCCCAGCTCCATGGAAACGCACTTGATACCGCTTACAAAATGCTCTCCGTCCCCCAGGATCTCCGTGGGATTGGTAAGCATTTTGAAAACAATACCCTCTTCCTTAGCGTGCTCCACTTCCTCCGCCCTCGCAGGCAGCTCGCTCTCGCTGCGGCGGTATACTATGTAAACTTCCTCCGCACCCAGCCTCAGCGCACATCTTGCAGCGTCCATGGCAACGTTTCCGCCGCCCACAACAGCGACCCTTTTGTTCTCCTTAACGGGAGTGTCGCTGCCCTGCTTGTAAGCCTTCATCAGATTAACTCTCGTCAAGAACTCGTTAGCCGAATAAACGCCTTTAAGGTTCTCCCCGGGGATATTCATAAATCTCGGCAGACCCGCTCCCGAGCCGATAAATATTGCCTTGAAGCCCTCTTCAAAAAGCTCGTCCACAGTAACAGTCTTGCCCACTATAATATTTGTCTCGACCTTAACGCCGATTTCCTTCAAGCCGTCAATTTCTTTCTGCACAATGCTCTTGGGCAGTCTGAATTCGGGGATTCCGTAAACCAGCACGCCTCCCGCCAGGTGCAGCGCCTCAAATACCGTTACCTCATAGCCCTTCTTTGCAAGGTCGCCCGCACAGGTAAGCCCAGCAGGACCCGCACCGATAACCGCAACTTTCTTCCCGTTTGACTCGGGCTTTTCGGCAGCCCCCGTGAAATTACTGTTATGATAATCCGCAGCAAATCTCTCCAGACGGCCGATAGCCACAGGCTCGCCTTTTTTGCCCCTTATGCACACACCCTCGCACTGGGTCTCCTGAGGGCAGACACGTCCGCACACCGCAGGCAGCGAGCTGGACTTTGCAATAACGCCGTAAGCCTCTTCAAACTCACCCTCGGCGATTTTCTTAATAAACCCGGGAATGTCAATATTAACGGGACATCCCGATACACAGGGCATATTCTTGCACCCGAGACATCTCTTAGCCTCGTCCGCAGCCATTTCTGCGGTATAACCGAGAGCAACCTCCCCAAAGTTGCTTCTTCTTTCCCCTGCCTCCTGGGAGGGCATAGGATTTTTAACAAGCGACATATTAGGCATATCACTTTACCTCCTTGTAAAGATTGCAGGCTTCCTCGTGCTTCGACCGCTCAAAGGGCTTGTACATGGACGAACGCACCATCGCCTCGTCAAAGTCCACCAGATGCCCGTCAAATTCAGGGCCGTCCACGCAGGCAAATTTTGTCTCGCCGCCAACAGTAAGTCTGCATCCGCCGCACATTCCCGTGCCGTCTATCATAATGGGGTTCATGGAAACCACCGTCTTAATGCCGTATTCCTTTGTTACCCCCGCCACGAACTTCATCATTATCAGCGGCCCTATGGCAATTACCTCGTCATACTTTTCGCCGCTGTCAATAAGGTCTTTAAGGGCGTTTGTAACAAGCCCCTTAGTACCGTAGCTGCCGTCGTCTGTCATCATGCAAAGCTTGTCCGAGCACGCCTTGAACTCATCTTCAAGAATGACCAGATCCTTGCTTCTGAACCCCACTATGGAATGCACCTCGCACCCTGTCTCATGCAGCTTCTTCGCCACAGGATACGCAATGGCGCAGCCCACGCCGCCGCCTACCACAGCGACTTTTTTCAGCCCCTCTGTGTGAGTGGGTCTGCCGAGAGGCCCCGCAAAATCCTGCAAGCAGTCCCCCTCGTTCATGTGATTCAGCTTCTCCGTAGTAGCCCCCACGATCTGGAAAATAATAGTGATTATCCCCTTTTCCCTGTCGTAGTCGGCAATAGTGAGGGGAATGCGTTCGCCCATCTCGTCCGTTCTCAGGATAATGAACTGACCCGGCTCGGCTTTTTTTGCCACTGCGGGAGCTTCGATATCCATCAGCGTAACAGTGGGATTTAAAGCTTTTTTTCTCAAAATCTTGTACATTTGTACACTTCCCTTTTCTCATATTTTGTCCGAAGAAATATTTCCCGGAAAACGGCATTAAATGCGCACAAAAAATCCCATCCGAAAATATTTCTCAATATAATATCATTATAACACAATTAATAAAATATTTAAAATGCAAAATTATATATGTGCTATATCATTTTTTACATATTGCGGAAATACCGATTAAATCACTTTCAGATTTTCCCGACTTTATAAAGCAGTTATCTGCGGCGGTGTTTTCAAATCAGCCATTTCCTACAGCTCATCATCTCCTCCCCCCGAATGCTTTTTCTTGTAGCTCAGCGGACTCATCCCCACATATTTTTTAAATTTGTTGTGGAAATAATTAATGTTGGTGTACCCCACCATTTCCGCCACCTCGTAAACCTTGTATCCCTCGCAGGCAAGCAGCCGCTTTGCCTCTGTGATACGTATCTCGTCCAGATAATTGTTGAAATTCTCCCCCGTGTACCTGTGAAATACCTTCCCGAGATATGCGCTGTTGTAGCCGAAAATCCCCGCCAGCTGCTCCAGCCGCAGCTCACTGCTGTAGTTTGCCCTGATGTACTGAACCACCCTTTCCATATTGCTTTTTGTGGTTTTCCCGAAGCAGTCGTCGGAAACGCTCCCCAGCATTTCCTCCACCGCCTTTGTCATCTCGTAAAGACTGCCGCTGCTTTCAAGCCCCGCTATAAATTCATCCGTGATAAGGTTCTCGGGCTTCTTGTCCGCAGCGCTCCGCAAAAGCTTTGAACGTATCTCCATTACCATTGTAATGCAGCTGACCTTAGCCCGCTCGGGAGTATTCCCCGCATACATCTGGGACCTCATAAATTCCCCCATGGCAGCAGCGATCTTTTCCTTATCGTTTATCTCCATGTAAGCGCATACGCCCGCCGCAATGTCGCCGCTTTCGGGCGGGTATGCGCTTATCATTCCGGGAGTAACAAGCCCCAGATGCTTGTATATGAATAAGCTCCTGCATATCCCCTCCGCAAAGCTGTATGATTCCTTGATCCTGTCGGGCGTGGGCACATAGCCTCCGCAGGCTATGAACACCCCGGGGCAGCTTTTTGCTATCCTCTCCAGAAGCTCCTTTATTTCGGTTTTCGCCCACCCCTTGAAAAGCACTGCCGTAATACCGCTCATATCAACCGTAACAATATCCGCATTGGAAACGCTGCCGAAAAAGTCCCGTATCTTCCCATACAGCGCCCCCTGTTCCTCTCTCGGCATATTCATATCCCTGCAGCATATCACCGCAGCGCAGTAAGCGGAAAATTCGTATTTTCCCGTCATAGCGGAGGCTATCTCGGGGTCTCCCGCAAACAGCCCCTTTACCAGCTGCTCGTTAAGATATTCCCTGCCTATCTCCTGCTTGTACCTGCGGTCACGTTCACGGTTTATCTTCTCCCCCGCCGTCTTTATCGCCTCAATAAGCTCGTCCTCGTCAACAGGCTTTAAAATGAAATTCTCCACCCCCAGCGCAATGGCAGTCTTTGCATAGGAAAAATCCGAATACCCCGAAAGTATCAGCACCTTCCCCTTAAAGCCCATAGCCATTGCAGCCTCTGTCATTTCGATACCCGTCTTGCCGGGCATTTTAATGTCCGCAATGACAATGTCCGGGGATAACGTAATAATTTTGGATAACCCCTCATCTCCGTCATCGGCCTCGTCCACCACCTCGCAGCCCAGCTCGTCCCAAGGTATCATCATCTTTATCCCCTGCCGCACATTCGGCTCATCATCCACAAGCAAAACCTTAAACATAACTGTTATCGCCTCCTGCAAGAGGCAAGAAAATTAAGAAGCAAGAGGCAAGAAGTAAGCACCCTTTCCCAAAATTTCCATGCCTTCAAATATATTTAAATTAATATACTTAATATAATTTTCAAACCCATTAAAGCAATCCCCGCAGCCCGTCATTATTAATTATTAATTATTAATTATATTCTTCAGATACTTCCCCGTATAACTTTTCCTGCACTTAGCCACTTTCTCGGGAGTACCGCATACGACCACATTTCCGCCCCCGTCGCCCCCCTCGGGACCCAGGTCAATGATATAGTCCGCCGACTTTATCACATCAAGATTATGCTCGATAACAAGCACCGTGTTCCCCCCGTCGCAAAGCCGCTGCAATACCTCCAAAAGCTTGTGCACGTCCGCCGTGTGCAAGCCCGTTGTAGGCTCGTCAAGAATGTAAATGGTCCTGCCCGTGGAGCGTTTGGAAAGCTCCGTGGCAAGCTTGACCCTCTGCGCCTCGCCTCCCGAAAGAGTAGTCGCAGGCTGTCCTATCTTGATGTATCCCAAACCCACTTCTTTAAGAGTCAGCAGCTTGCGGTGAATCTTCGGCATATTGGAGAAAAACTCCACACCCTCGTCCACCGTCATCTCCAGCACATCATAAATGCTTTTCCCCTTGTACTTTACCTCCAAAGTCTCACGGTTGTACCGCCGCCCCTTGCACACCTCGCAGGGCACGAATACATCGGGTAAAAAGTGCATTTCGATCTTGATTATCCCGTCCCCCTCGCAGGCCTCGCACCGCCCGCCCTTAACGTTAAAGGAAAATCTCCCCGACCCGTATCCCCTCGTCTTAGCGTCATTGGTCTGAGCGAAAAGATCACGGATATCATTGAATACCCCCGTGTAAGTGGCAGGGTTCGACCTCGGCGTCCTGCCTATGGGAGACTGGTCAATGTTTATCACCTTGTCCAGCGCCTCCACGCCTTCCATTCCGTCAAAATTCCCCGGGCGTGTACGTGCACGGTTAAGCTTTGCCGCCAGATACTTGTAAATTATCTGATTTACAAGGGAGGATTTTCCCGACCCCGAAACCCCCGTAACGCAGGTAAAAGTCCCCAAGGGCACAGAAACCTCTATCCCCTTTAAATTATTTTCCCTCGCCCCCTTTACCGTAAGCACATTCCCATTGCCCTCACGCCGCTTTTCGGGCACAGGCACTTTCATACGTCCGCTCAGATACGCCCCCGTAATCGAGCGCTCGCATTCCATTATCTCCTTCGCCGTCCCCGTGCAGATTATCTCGCCCCCTCTAACGCCCGCATAAGGCCCTATATCCACAATAAAATCCGCCGCCCTCATGGTGTCCTCGTCATGCTCCACCACAATCAGCGTGTTGCCCAGATCCCGCAGACGTTTAAGCGTTGCAATAAGCTTGTCATTATCCCTCTGATGCAGCCCGATGGACGGCTCGTCAAGAATGTAAAGCACCCCCACCAACGACGAGCCTATCTGAGTTGCCAGCCTTATTCTCTGGGATTCTCCCCCCGATAAAGTCCCCGCCATTCTCGACAGCGTAAGGTATTCAAGCCCCACACTGCTTAAAAAACCCAGCCGCTCATTTATCTCCTTGACTATCCTCTCCGCAATAAATTTCTCCCTCTCCGTAAGTGTGAGGCTTTTAAAAAATTCAAGGCACGCCGTCACCGACATTTCGGTAACCTCCGCAATGCTCTTGCCCCCCACCGTTACCCCCAGAATCTCGGGGCGCAGCCTCCGCCCATGGCATTCGGGACATTCCTCCTCAGTCATATACTGCTCAATATCCGCCTTGCTCCATTCGGAGGAGCTTTCATTGTAACGGCGGTTCATGTTGTTGATAACTCCCTCAAAGGGCTGTGTGTAAGTACCCCCGCCGTAAGATGTGGAGCGGTGAAGAGTGAGCTTGATATCCCCCGTGCCGTACAAAATAGCGTCCACAGCCTCGTCCGACCAGTTTGACAAAGGCTCATCTATAGAATGCCCGTAGTGATCCGCAATCCCCTTGAAATACATCATTGCAATAGACCCCGGGTCCGTGGTGCTCCAGCCGCTGGCCTTTACCGCCCCCTGCTTTATGGAAAGCTCGGGATTGGGGATAATAAGCTCGGGACTTATCTTCTTGAAAACCCCCAGCCCAGTGCACTTGGGGCAAGCCCCGTAAGGATTGTTGAACGAAAACATTCTCGGGGACAGTTCCTCCATGGAAACTCCATGCTCGGGGCAGGCGAAATTCTGCGAAAAGAGCAACTCTTCCCCCCCGATAATGTCGCATATGACTGTCCCCCCCGAGATCCCCGAAGCCGTCTCAATGCTGTCCGCCAGCCTTGTCGCCATATCCGCCTTTACCGTAAGCCTGTCCACCACTATCTCAATGGAATGCTTCTTGTTTTTTTCCAGCTTTATCTCCTCGTCCAGGTCGTAAACTATCCCATCCGCACGTACACGGACATACCCCATCTTCTTCGCCCGCTCCAGCTCCTTCACGTGCTCCCCCTTGCGCCCCTTTACCACAGGCGCAAGGATCTGAAGCTTAGTCTTTTCGGGCAAAGCCTTTATCCTGTCAACTATCTGATCCACCGTCTGCTGACGTATCTCCCTCCCGCAGACAGGGCAGTGAGGAATACCTATCCTTGCAAACAGCAGACGGAAATAATCGTAAATTTCCGTAACCGTCCCCACCGTGGAGCGGGGATTTTTCGAGGTCGTTTTCTGATCTATGGAAATAGCGGGAGAAAGCCCCTCAATAAGGTCAACATCGGGCTTGTCCATCTGCCCCAGAAACATTCTCGCATAGGAAGAAAGGCTCTCCACATACCGCCTCTGACCGTCCGCATAAATGGTGTCAAAGGCAAGGGAGGATTTTCCCGACCCCGACAGCCCCGTCATGACCACCAGCTTGTCACGGGGAATCTCCACATCAACATTTTTTAAATTGTGCTCCCTCGCACCCTTAACGATTATTTTATCTATAGGCATTTTAAACTTCCTCCAAAATTTATAAACTGTATTTTTATACCCAAAAGGATTATTTATTTATCAATAAGATCGTTTCGTCCTCCAGCTCCGTAAGATCGCCGATGTTAAAATCCCATAGCTGCTTATTCTCAACCCGGTAATTTTGCAGATTTAAATACTCTTCATCACCCGTTCGATACAACGCTGTAACTCCAACCCTGTCAATACCGCATAACAGTATCATATCAAAAATCTTGTGCCTGACTTCAAGAGCATATTTTTCGTTATTTTCCGCATGTCTTAACAAACTCCCGATTTCCTCAATTGAGTAATTTTCATTGTCTGCATTCATATAAATTTCCCGAAAAGCGCCACCGCATAGCGACATCTGTCCAATGCCCATATTAACATGAAAATCATCAAGAGTATACGCAGAAAATCCGCCCAGCTCCGACGGCAGAGCAAACTTCGGAACTTTGCGTATCACAACCGAGTTTTTCCTCTCCGAATTATATTTTCTTTTAATATAATCAAGACTATCAATATCAGCCTTATTATCAAAAAAATAAAAATGCTTGCTGCTCATTTCATAAACCGCCTTAAACCTCTAACCTCTTACCTCTCACCTCTTACCTCTAAACGCTCATCAGCATAACACCTATCCCCACGCACACCGCCGCAAAGAAGAAGAACCCGACCAACGCCGCCGCAAAAGCATTCCTGTCAAAAACCACCCCTTGCCTTTCGCAAAGCCACACCGTTACTTCCCTGTCCGGGACGTACAGCCTGTCTTTCAGCACGATCTCGCAGGGAAACGCATTGGGATATTCCCTTCCCTCGATCATATAGCAAGCCCTGTCGAACTTAGCCTTTTTGCCTCCGTCCCCCTCGCCTGTCCGCTTTTCAATGCGGCTGAAAACAGCAGCCTTCCGGTTCGACCCCGCCAGCACAATAACGCACCCCACAAAAAACAGCAGCAGCAGAACATTGACAAGAACCACCGCCCCCAGTATTATCCCCGTGATAATGTTCACGCTCACCCCCACCACCAGCATAGCAAGCAGTATTATCAGAAGTCCCAGAACAAATGACATTTTAAATTTCCCTCCGTCTATGTAATAAGCCGCTTATTTCATAAGCAGCACTGCTCCCCCCGCCAGTCCCAGCCCCATAAGAACAAGCACGACACCCGCAGAAACAACAAACCTCTTCCCCCCGAAACGCCTCTCTTTTATAAAGCGGTTGTCCTGAGCAGGAATGCAGAAATCCTCACGGCTGCCCTCCCTGAAAAGCACCTTTATGTGCTCCCCCCGAGAGTATTTCCCGTAAAAATTTTCCGTGCACTTGTGAATGACCGTCCGTTTCTGTTCCTCAAAACGTATCTGCAAGATCATCACCCGCTGCTTTTTCCGTCCTCCCGAAACAGGCTCTTTGTGCACGTCCAGCACCAGTGCGTCATATTCGCAGCAGTCCCTTGTCAGCTCCGCAAATTCCTCCGACATTATCTCGGGGGACTTTCCTTTTACCCCCCTCAGAATAAGGAACACCCCCGCCGCCGCTAAAATAAGCCCCGCAATCATAAAAATAATCATCATAAGGGCTGTTCCCTCCGATACTGCTCCGCACCGTCCCTGCCGCCGTAAATTTTGCAGTCCACCAGAGCGTCAATGTAAGTGCCCTCGGGAGTGTATTCCTCGGAAAAAATCGTCCCGTCAATTCGGATAGCATTCAGCAGACCGCCCTTGTCATAGGGAATAAGAAACCTCCCCCTCACCGCCTTTGAGGGCAGATTTTCCGCAACCGCCTCAAGCAGCCGCTCCAGACCCTCGCCTTTTTTTGCGGATATCTTCACCACAGTCCCGTCCTCGGGGATATTCTCCGCCCCGGGCAGCTTGTCGCACTTGTTCAGCACATTCACTCTCGGTATGCCGTCGCACCCCAGCTCTTTCAGAAGCTCATCCGTAACAACAGCCTGACTTTTTGCATTCTCATCGCTCACATCAATAACATTAATGATAATGTCCGCATTTGCAGCCTCTT